>NZ_JBFAMT010000017.1:0-158690 GCF_040656635.1 Actinosynnema sp. NPDC049800
AACCCGGACCCACAACGGACCCGGCGCAGAACCACCGAACGGGCCGTCATCCTGCTGATCTGCCCGTCCGGCGAGGACATGCTTTTAAGGCTTTTGATCTTTCCTCTTTGGCCTGGACACAGCCATCGGAACGCACGAACGAACGAACGAACGGGCGCTCGCCGAGTGATTGCGAGATTGCGAGCGCCCGCCCGTACGTCAGCCTGATCGCCTGTCAGCCCATCGCCTGTCAGTTGGGCGCGTGGATCTGGTCTGCGGAGTTGGCCGCGTAGTCCCGCGTCGCCCCACGCACGAACATGTTCTGCTCGGCGTGGTTACCGGAGAAGTACTGCTTGATCGAGCCGTTGAACGGCGTGGTGGAGGCGTTGCGGCCGTACACGTCCGTGTAGACCGTGGTCGGCCCGGAGTTGCGCAGCTTGAAGCCACCCGCCCGGAACTCCCGCAGCGTGCCCTTGAAAGGCGAGCGCGGGTCGTCCCACGCCACCCGTTGGCCGGTCTGCTCGGTGATCCGCCGGACCGTGTTGCAGTAGTCGCCCCGGATGCCCTCGTAGCAGAGGTCGACCTGGCGGGCCAGTTTGTTCGGCTTCGACGCGTCGTAGTAGCGCGCCGGGTTCAGCACGTAGAACAAGGGCTGGATGGCGAACGACAGCTGCGAAGTGCTGATCGTGACGTCGGAGAACCAGAACTCGTGCAGGTCGTTGGTGTCGAACGGCACCTCGGTGCCGGTGATGACCTCGAAGTGCGTCTTGCCCTCGCGGATGGCCTGGACGCACGAGGCGTCGGTGATGAGCCGGCCGAGCGAGCGCGTGTCGGACGGCGAGTCCGCCGGGATGGCCGGGCCCACGTTGGTGAACTTGTTGTTGAACGGGCCGGGGCAGTCGGTCGCGCCGAAGCCGCCCGGACGGCCGTTCGGGATCAACGCGGTGAACTTGGCCTCGGTGACCTGGTTGTTGTCCCGGTGCGTGCACTTGTTGTTGTAGATCAGCTCGTGCACGTTGTTGGTGAAGGCGTCCGGCGAGTGCGTGCCCTGGTGGAACTTCAGCAGGATGTCGCAGGTGGCGATGGTGGTGCCCTGCGGCGGGAAGAAGCTCGTCCCGTTGTCGCCCTGGATGACGTTCGAGTTGTCGACCGCGAGGACCTTGTGGCCGACGTGGTCCTCGTGCCGGTGCGCGCCACCGGGGTTGCTCGACATCATCACTTCACTGGTGTAGCCGAAGTACGGCCACTTCGCGTCGGCGAACAGGTCCGACGTGCGCGGGTCGTCGCCGTGCTCGTGGCCGAACGCGCAACCGCTCGCGTCACGCGGCGGGTGCCACGTCGGGTAGACCTTGCCGTCCGGGCCGTACGTCCAGTACCGGGCGTGGATCTCGCGCGAGCACTCGCCTGCCTTCGGCGTGTAGCCGCTGCCGCTCTCCGACGCGACGATGTCGTACGCCATGCTCCTCTGCGCGTCCGCCGGCGGCACCGACTTGCCCCACGCGGGGTTGTCGGTCGGCGGCACGGACGTGGTCGACGTGGGCGATGTGGTGGACGACGTGGTCGACGTCGGCCCGCTGGTCGGCGAGGACGTCGTGGTGGTCACCGGCGCGCCGGTGCACGCGGTGCCGTTGAGGGCGAACGAGGTCGGCGCCGGGTTGCTGCCGGTCCACGAGCCGTTGAAGCCGAACGTCGCGGTGGCGCCGGTCGCCAGGTTGGCGTTGTGGCTGACGCTGCGCGCGGTCACCTGGGCGCCGCTCTGGGTCGCGGTGGCGTTCCACGCCTGGGTGACCTGCTGGCCGGAGGCGAAGCTCCAGGTCAGCGTCCAGGAGCTGATCGGATCGCCCAGGTTCGTCACGTTCACGTTCGCGGTGAAGCCGTTGTTCCACTGCGACGGGACGGAGTAGGTGACGCCGCAGCCCGTGGCGGCGGCCTGCGCCACGAACACCGTGCTCCCCACGCCGACCGCGGCGACCGCCACTGCCGATAAGAATCTGAACCTGTATCTGCGCATGGTCTTTCTGCCCTCCATCAAGGTGTAGCCGGTATCCGTGCGGCGGCTCAGGGCATCGCGGGGTGAGGGTGGATTCGGGTTGCCGTCAACGCCGGGAAGAAGCGCGAGCGCCGCGGCGGAACCCCTCGCGGCTGATCGGACGACCGGCGGCGTGGTCCACGGGCATGCGTCCTCCTCGTTGAGGGCAGCGGGACAGCACTCGGCGAGCCTGCTTCGACCGGTGGCGGGATGGCGGCCGCCTCACACCGGGGTCGTTGCGCCGCGGCGGGTTCGGTCGGTCGTCGTGCGGCCCGACGACCGGATCACCGAAGCACGGCGGGTGACCGGACCGGCGGATCGGGATCTGCCGATGCGGGTAGTGTTCGACCGACTCCACGGCGTTGTCAACGCTTGTCGAAACGTTGCGAAAGCGCCTGTCTTAATCCGTTAAGCGCTCTGTGGGATCACCCGGTGCGGGAAAAGTGGCTCTCAGGCGACTCAGGTGGCCCGCATGGACGACGACGTCGGGTAGGTCGGACCTGAACCGGTTGAGGACGTGCTCCCCGACGTGCCGCTGGACGTGCCGCCCGTCGTGCCACCGGACGTGCCGTCGGGCGACGTGCCGGCCGAGGTCGTCTCGGCGGGCGTGGTCGCGGGCGCCTCGGTCGTCGTCGTGGTGGTGGTCGTCGTCGTGGTCGGCGTGGGGCAGCCGGGCGGGATCGACGGCGTCGTGGTGGGCGTCGTCGTCGGCGTGGTGGTCGTCGTCTCCGTCGGCTGCGTGGGGCACGTCGGCGTCGTCGTGGTCGGACTCGTCGGCACGGTCGGGGTGAACGTGATCGTCACACCGGGCCGCGTCGTGGTCGTGGTCGACGTCGTCGTCGGGTTCGACGTGCCGGAGGACGGCGGCGTCGTGTTGCCGGGCGGCGAGGCGTTGTTGTTGTTGTCCGACGGGGTGTTGCCGTTGCCCGGGTCGGGCCCGAAGTCGTCGTCCGAGCCGATGATGTCGGGCAGCACGGGCACGCCGCTGGCGTACACCTCCGCCCAGTACAGCACCGTGGCGACGTACTCGTTGGACTGGTTGTAGCGGAACACCGCACGCGCGCGCTGCACCGGATCGCTCACGTCGGCGTTGTTGGCGCACAGGTAGTTGCCCGCGCCGATGGTGGCGTCGTAGATGTTGTTCGGGTTCCGGTCGCCGTCCTCGTTGCCGTCGGCCGCGTAACCGGCCCACGTGGACGGGATGAACTGCATCGGGCCGACGGCCCGGTCCCAGGTGCGGTCGCCGTCGAACCGGCCGCCGTCGGTGTCGCGGATCGCGGCCACGCCGGGCGAGCCGTCGAGCACGGGGCCCACGATCCGCTCGACCGTGGTGCCGCTCTCGGTGACCCGGCCGCCGCGGGCGTGCCCGGACTCGATGCGGCCGATGCTCGCCAGCAGCGGCCAGTCCAGCTTGCAGCCCGGCGTGGTCCGACCCAGCCGGTCGGCCGCGCGCATGTAGGCGTCGAGCATGACGCCGGGGATGCCGTGCTGGCCCTCGCGCAGGAACCCGCCCTCCAGCGGGGGCAGGTCGTCCTCGAACTCCGACGGGTCGTCGGCGTCGGCCAGCAGGGCCGCGCTCAGCTCGTCGGTCTCGGGCAGCCGGCCGGTGGCGCCGAGCTTGCCCTGGGCGTCCAGCGCGAGCGTGCCCAGCACGTCGCCCGGACCGGGCGGCACGGCCTCGACGTCGGCGCGGTCGGCGGAGGCGAACCAGTCCATCGGCGTGGCCGTGTGCAGCAGCGCCGGCACGAGCAGCGCGGCGGTCGCGGTCGCCGCGAAGCCCCATTGCCGAGGCGTCATCGTGCCCGGATGGACCTTGGTCCGCTTCCGCCCCCGACGCTTCGACTTCGGCACAGCCACGAACTCCCCATCGACTCGTCACCCGGCCTGCAGACCAGCCTGCCTGATCCGAACGGCGGTGTCACGGGCACGGCTGAGCTTTGTGCCCGAAGAACTGCCCCTACGGTCAGTTTTTCACCTTTGACGCGCAATCACCGCTCGGCCACCACTGCGCGAGCAGGTCGAGCGCCTCGTCGCCGAACGGGTTCACGCCCCGGCCGGCGGCCAGCGAGTGCGCCACGTGCACGTGCAGGCACTTGACCCGCGTCGGCATGCCACCGGCGGTGACGGTCGTGCCGAGCGGCTCGATCGCGTCCCGCTCGGCCAGGTACAGCTCGTGCGCCCGGAGGTACCGCTCGGCCAGCTGCTCGTCCGTGGCCAACCGGTCGGTCATCTCCTTCATCAGCCCGGCGCCCTCGAGCCTGCTGACGTAGGAGTTCAACCGGGAGCAGGTCAGGTAGTACAGGGTCGGGAACGGCGTGCCGTCCTCCAGCCGGGGACTGGTCTGCACGACCGCCGGGTGCCCGCTGGGGCAGCGCGCGGCCACCTCGCGCATCCCCCGCGGCGCGCGGCCCAGCTGCGCCTCGACCGCCGCCCGGTCCTCGTCGCTCACCGTCATCGTGCCGCCGCCGAATCCCACAACTGCTCGTACCACGCCTTGTCCTCGGCCGGTTTGGTCTCCGGTCGCTGTTGGTCCAGTTCACGCTCCGCGTCACCGGGGAGCTGCACGATGTAGGGCGTCTCACCGGGCCGCACGTAGTGCAGCCTGCGCCGCGCCTCGGCCTCCACGTGCGCCGGGTCGGCCAGTTCCCGCTTGCGCTGCTCCAGCTGCCCCACCTCGGCCCGCAGCGTCTCCTGCGAGGCGGTGACCTCGCGCAGCTCCTCGCGCTGCGCCAGGTACGTCCGCAGCGGCACGGCGATGCTCAACGCCAACGCGCACACCACCATTGCCAGCAACGCGGCCCGCCGCGTGCCGGTCATGCCGAACGCGCCGCCCGTGCCCGCGCCGGCCCTGGTCCGCGCCCTGGACTGCGGCTTGCGCGCCGCGGGCCGGGTGGTGCGCGGCGCCCCGTCGGCCCGGCCCTTGCGCGGTTCCGGCTTGCGCGGCTCGCCCTTGCCCGGCTCGCCCTTGCGTGCCTGGCCGCGATGGGCCCGCGCAGGGCGGGACCCCGACGCGGCCTCGCGACCGCGCCGGGGTTCCCGTTCCCGTCGTGCCATCAGCTCTCCGGCGTGTACCGCGGGAAGGCCAGGTCGCCGGCGTAGCGCGCGGCGTCGCCCAGGGCCTCCTCGATGCGCAGGAGCTGGTTGTACTTCGCGGTGCGCTCGCCGCGGGCGGGCGCGCCGGTCTTGATCTGGCCCGCGCCGACGGCCACGGCCAGGTCGGCGATCGTGGTGTCCTCGGTCTCGCCGGACCGGTGCGACATCATCGACTTGTAGCCGTAGGACGTGGCCAGCGCGACCGCGTCCAGCGTCTCGGACAGCGTGCCGATCTGGTTGACCTTCACCAGCAGCGCGTTGGCCGCGCGGCGGGAGATGCCCTCCTCCAGCCGCTCCGGGTTGGTCACGAACAGGTCGTCGCCGACGATCTGCACGCGCTCGCCCAGCTCGGCGGTCATCTGCACCCAGCCGTCCCAGTCGTCCTCCGACAGCGGGTCCTCGATGGACACCATCGGGTAGGCGTCGACCAGCTCGGTGTAGTAGCCGGTCATCTGCTCGGCGCTGCGCTTGGTCTTCTCGAACGTGTAGGCGCCGTCGGCGTAGAACTCCGTGGCGGCCACGTCCAGGGCCAGCGCGATGTCGCGGCCCGGCGTGAAGCCCGCCTTCTCGATCGCGACCAGGATCAGGTCCAGCGCGTCGCGGTTGCTCGACAGGGACGGCGCGAAGCCGCCCTCGTCGCCCAGGCCCGTGCCCAGGCCCTTGGACTTCAGCACCGACTTCAGCGCGTGGTAGGTCTCCGCGCCCCAGCGCAGGGCCTCGCGGAAGGTCTCCGCGCCGATCGGCGCGATCATGAACTCCTGGATGTCCACGTCGGTGTCGGCGTGCGCGCCACCGTTGAGGATGTTCAGCATCGGCACCGGCAGCACGTGCGCGTTCGGGCCGCCGATGTACCGGAACAGCTCCAGGCCGCTGGACGCCGCCGCCGCCTTCGCCACCGCGAGCGAGACGCCGAGGATCGCGTTCGCGCCCAGGCGGGACTTGTCCGGCGTGCCGTCCAGGTCGACCAGCTTCTGGTCCACCACCCGCTGCTCGACGGCCTCGATGCCGACCAGCTCGGGACCGATCTCGTCGAGCACCGCCGTGACCGCGCGCTCGACGCCCTTGCCCAGGTAGCGCTTGGCGTCGCCGTCCCTCAGCTCGACCGCCTCGTGCTCGCCGGTCGACGCGCCGGACGGAACCGCGGCGCGCTCCAGCGTGCCGTCGTCCAACGCCACCTCTACCTCGACGGTCGGGTTTCCTCGCGAGTCCAGGATCTCGCGGGCGCCGACCTGCTCGATGACCGCCACGTGCGCTCCCTCGTCAGACCATCTGTGTATCGATGCCGAGCCTAGTTGGTGCAAGGTGTGGGACGGCCCCGGCTCGCCTGTTCGAGCGGCGTTCGCCCGCCGTTCGCCCGGGCGACGGGCGGCGGGGCGTACCGCCGGGCGGGACGGGGACGCGGCGGCCGAGCGCGTCCGCCACCGCTCGGGGCGCGCGGGGACCGACAATGGTGCGGGATCCGGCTCGGTGACGTTAGGACGGTGCACGCGTGGTTCACGTGGCGCGGGGTGGGGACGGGCCGCTGCTGGTGCTGCTGCACGGGCTCGGCGGGACCGGGTCGGTGTGGCGCGGCGCCGCGGCGGCCTGGCCCGGGGCGTGGTTGGCGGTCGACCTGCCCGGCCACGGCCGGTCGGCGCCGGCGGCGCGGTACTCGTTCGGGTCGTTGGCGGCGTCCGTGGCCGGGGCGGTCGGTTCCGGGCCGGTGGCCGTGCTCGGGCACTCGTTGGGCGGCGTGGTCGCGTTGACGCTGGCCAGCGGGTGGTTCGGGGTGGACGTGCGGGCGGTCGGCGGGCTCGGGATCAAGCTGCGGTGGACGGCGGAGGAGCTGGCGCGGGCCGCCTCGCTGGCCGCGAAGCCCGCGCGGGTGTTCCCGACCCGCGAGGAGGCGTCGGCGTGGGCGTCGAAGCTGGCCGGCGTGCCGTTGGAGGACGGCGTGGTCGAGGTGGACGGCGGCTGGCGGGCGGCGCTGGACCCGGCGGCGTTCGGGGTCGGCGCGCCGGACGTGGCGGGGCTGCTGGCGGTGGCGAAGGCGCCCGTCGTGCTGGCGGCGGGCGAGTCCGACGGGATGTGCCCGCCGGAGCACCTGCTCGCGGCGCGGGCGGACGGGGTGGTGCTGCCCGGGGTGGGTCACAACGCCCACGTGGAGCAGCCGCTGTCGATCAAGCCGGTGCTCGACCGGCTGCACGGCGCTCTCGTGGCGTGACACACCGATCCCGTCATCCGGTCGGCTGTCGTGTGCCGGCCGGATGGCCGGGTAGCGTTGATCGAACCATGACGGACAGCACCTTCGAGGCGTTCCGCCGAGCCGAGGCGCTGCTCGCGGACCGCCGACCGCTGGAGGCGCTGCGCGAGCTGCGAGTCGTGCTCGAAGCGGCGCCGGACCAGGTGGGCGTGCAGCTGCTCGCGGGTCGGGCCTACCTGGGATCGGCCCAGCTCAAGCGTGCCGAGGCGGCGTTCCGGAAGGTGCTCGACCTCGACCCCAGTGATCACTACGCGCGGTTCGCGCTCGGTCGGACGTTGCAGCGGCAGAGCCGGCTGCCCGAGGCGCTCACGCAGCTGCGGATGGCGGCGGCGATGAACCCGTCACCGGAGTACCAGGAGGCGTTGGGCGAGGTCAGCGCCCGGCTCGCGGTGGAACGGGACCGATGACGGCCTACGAGCTCGGTCCGGTGGTGGCCGAACGCCGGCTGGAGTGCGTGGCCGGCGACGGCGCCCGCACGGCGGTCGTGATCAGGATCGGGACGCCCCACCCGGACCCGCTGAGCGCGAACGGCGACTGGTGCTGCCCCCACCAGGTCCTCGGTCTCGGCGACGAGGCCGTCGGCGCGGCGTTCGGCGTCGACTCCCTGCAAGCCCTGCTGCTCAGCGTGTACCGCGTGCGCCTGGACCTGGCCGCACGCGCGGCGCAGGCGTCGGTCGAGCTCGACTGGCTCGGGCAGCCTGAGCTGGGCCTGACCGTCGACCCGCACGTGCCCGCCTGACGGTGCCGGCCCGACGGGTCAGCCTGACCGTGCCCGCCTGACGGGTCAGCCGCCGATGCTGGCGCGGGCGTAGGCGTCGGCTCCGCTGTAGACGTTCTGGCCGTACTCGGTCGAGTTGTTGTAGGCCAGCACGGCCGCCCACCAGCCGGCGCCCGTGCCCAGGTCACGTCCACCCGAGCACAGGTAGCGGGCGGCGGCCAGGGCGGCGTCGTCGATGTTCTGCGGGTCCGGGTTCTGCCCGTCGCCGTTCGCGCGCACCGCGTAGCGGGCCCACGTGGTGGGGATGAACTGCATCGGGCCGACCGCGCGGTCCCAGCGGGTGTCGCCGTCGAGCGCGCCGCCGTCGCTGTCGGCGATCGCCTTCACGCCCGGTGAGCCGTCCAGCGGGATGCCGATGATCGGGCTTGACGGCCGGCCGTCCTCGCCCAGGCGCAGGCCGCCGATCGTGCCGTGGTGCGACTCGATGCGGCCGATGCCCGCCAGCGTCGCCCACGACACCCGGCACGCGGGGTTCTGCGACCGCATCACCAGGTCGGCGACGGCGTACGCGCGCAGGGCCCGGACGGGGATGTCGGTCTTCTCCGACAACGCGGTCGCCCACGCGGTCAGGGGCTCGGCGTCGCCCGCGGCGGCCGAGGAGGCCTGTGGTTCGCCGGCGGGCACGTCACCCGCGGAGCCCGGCGCGGCGGCGCCCGGTTGGACCTCGAGGAACGGCACCGGGAACGGCGGGTCGGCGGCGGGCCTGGGCCCGGACCGGTTGAGCGTGCTCAGGGCCCAGGCGCCCCCGGCCACGAACGCCAGCAGCAACAACACCAGCGCCAGGCGTCCGGCGAGGTCGCCGGCGCGGCCGCGCGACGGCGGGCGCGACTCGGTCTTGGACGGCGGCGGAACGACCACCGCCCCAGGCTACGTGCTGAACCCGGGTGCCCGGGCGTGCTCGGCGCCGTCGCCGCCCGAAACCCCCGATCAGACGCCCGGAGACCGCCGGGATTCCAGCCGAGGGGGCCGGTTCACCGTGTTCCGGGCGTTCAACGCGGGGGTCCTGGGCGTAGGACGCGCGCGGTCAGGACGTAGGACAGGCGCGAGGTGGCGGTCGGGTCGGTGGGGGTTGTCGGGGCTGGTGAGGGTGAGGTGGTGGGGTCGGGTGAAGGTGAAGGTGAGGTGGACGTGGGAGAGGTGGGGGTCGGGGTGCTGGCGGTGGCCGAAGGTGATGGGGAGGTGGATGGTGTCGGAGTGGGGTGTGGGAGGGGTTCGGCGCCGGTTCGGGCGCGGGCGGTGACGGCGTGCGTCGAGGTGGGCGGTGGGAGCGGCGGGTGGTGCAGGGCCCGGCGGTCCGTGGACGGGGCGGGGCTCGGTGACGGGGCCGGCACGGACGGGGGCGGCGGGGTGGTCGTGGCGGCTCCGGTCCGGTGCGTCAGCGGGACGGGCGGGACCTGGGTGCGGGCGCTGACCAGGGTCTGGCGGCCGGACGGTGGCGCCTGGCCCGACGGTGGCGGCGCCGGCTGACCGAACGTCAGCACCAGCGCCGCCACCCCGCCCACCGCCGCCAGCGGCAGCACCACGACCGCCGCCATGCACCCGCGCCCACTGCGCGGCGACTCACGATGACTCACCCGTTACCCCGCCCCCCGAACCCGATCTTGCGTGGTACCCATTGGTCGGTTTCGGACCACCGGCCGCAACCACCACGCCGTCACACGCCCGGGTGAACTCGATCAGGCGAGGGGCGGTAGCTGCGGCGGAACGGCCGCCGGCCGCGCCTCCAACGCCTCCAGAGCCAGCCGCACCGCCGTGTCCAGCTGCGGGTCGCGCCCGGCCACCCGGTCCTGCGGCGTGACCACCACCTCGACGTCCGGGTCGACGCCGTGGTTCTCCACGCCCCACCCCGGCCCGGCGAACCACGTCGCGTACCGGGGCTGCGTCACCAACGTCCCGTCGACCAGGTGGTACTGCATGTCGATGCCGATCACCCCGCCCCACGTGCGGGTGCCGACGACCGGCCCGATGCCCATCTCCTTGATCGCCACGTTCACGATGTCGCCGTCGGACCCGGCGAACTCGTCCGCGATCGCGATCACCGGCCCGCGCGGCGCGTCGCCGGGGTAGCTGTCCGCCGTGGTGTACCCGCGCGCCACCGACCAGCCGATGATCCGCCTGCCCAGCTTCTCCACCACCAGCTCGGACGTGTGCCCGCCGCCGTTCTCCCGCACGTCCAGCACCACGGCCTCGCGCCCCAGCTCCACCCGCAGGTCGCGGTGCAGCTGCGCCCAGCCCGCGCCCATCATGTCCGGCACGTGCAGGTACCCGACCCGCCCGTCGGTCAGCGAGTGCACGCGCGCCCGCCGGTCGGCCACCCACGCGTGGTAGCGCAACGGCTCGTCGTCCTCCAGCGGCACGACCACGACCCGGCGCGGCTCGCCACCGCCGCCGGGCCGCACGGTCAGCTCCACCGGCTTGCCCGCCGTGCCGACGAGCAGCGGCGCGGGCCCGGTCAACGGGTCCACCTGCCGCCCGTCGACCGCCACGATCGCGTCACCGGCCCGCACCGCGACCCCGGGAGCCGCCAGCGGCGACCGCGCCGCCGGGTCCGACGTCTCGCCCGGGATCACCCGCGCGATCCGCCACGCGCCCGCCTCGTCCCGCTCCAGGTCGGCGCCGAGCAGCCCCACGGCACGCCCGCGCGACCCGTGCGCCGGGATGACGTAGGCGTGCGACGTGCCCAGCTCGCCCTGCACCTCCCACAGCAGGTCGACCAGGTCGTTGTAGCTGCCCAGCCGGTCCACCAGCGGCCGGTAGCGCTCCAGCACGCCCGCCCAGTCGACGCCGCCCATGTCGGTGCGCCAGAAGTGGTCCCGCATCAGCCGCCCGGCCTCGGCGTACGCCTGCCGCCACTCGGCCGCCCGGTCCACCACCACCCGCACCCGCGACAGGTCGACGTCCACCGAGTCGTGGTCGTCGGAGTCGACCTTCCGGTCGGTCGGCACGACCCGCAGGTCGCCGCCGTCCTGCACGACCATCCGCTGCCCGTCGCCGGTCACGTCGAACGCGTCGACGCCGTCCACCAGCACGTCGGTGCGCGACTTGGCCAGGTCGAACCGCTCCAGCACGGACCTCGGCGGCCGGGCCGTCGGGGAGGCGAGGTTGTCGCCGAGCACACCGCGCAACGGCGACCGCAGCCACAGCAGCCCGCCCTTGGCGGCGGTCAGGCCGGAGTAGCGGGCGGCGGCGACCGGCACCGTCACCACCCGGTCGGCCAGCCCGTCCAGGTCGACGACCGTGATCGGGTTCTCGTCGTCCTTGTCCTTGTCCTTCTCCGACGAGTCGTCGCCCACGGGCCGGCCGAGGCGCAGCGGGTCGAACGGCGACGGCGTGGTCGCGGCCAGCGGCAGCAGGTAGGGCCGGCAGCCGGTCGGGAACGACAGGTCGAACACGTGCGCGTCGTAGACCGGGTCGAAGCTGCGCACCGACAGGAACGCCAGGTAGCGGCCGTCCTCGGTGAACGTCGGCGAGAAGTCGGAGAACCGCAGCGGCGTCACGTCCACCACGGACAGGTCGGTGGTGTTGGTCATCCGGATGTGCTGCAACGGGCGCGGCCCGGGGTGCGACCACGCGAGCCAGTTCGAGTCCGGGGAGAACGCCAGGTCGCTGACGTGCGGGTTCGCGCCCTTCAGCACCTCGCGCACCTCGCCGGACTCCACGTCGACCAGCAGCAGCCGCCCGTCGTGCGTGGCCACGGCGAGCCTGCGCCCGTCCGGCGAGACGGCCAGCTCCAGCACCCGCCCGAGCTTGCCGACCGCGACCCGGCGGGGCTCGTTGCCGGGCTCCACGCCGCCGACCGGCGAGAACTCCAGGGCCTCCTCGCCGTCCGCGTCGGTCACCCACACCACGTTGTCGCCGACCACGCGCGGCAGCCTGGCCCGGACGCCGGGCTGCTCGGCCAACGCGCGCACCGGGCCGTCCCGGTGGGTCACCCAGTGCACGGTGCCGCGCACCTCGACCACGCTGCCGCGGCCGGTCTTGTCGGGGTGGAAGTCGTCGGGCCGCGACGGCACCGGCCGCGGCCTGCGCGCCGTGCGCGGTCCGCCGAGCGCGACCTCCAACCGCCGCGGCTCGGCCTCCAGGCCGTCCAGGACCCACAACTCGCCCGCGTGCTGCCAGACGATCCGCTCGCCGTCGCTGGACGCGACCCGGGCGTAGAACTCCTGCTCGGTGTGCCGCCGCAGGTCGGAGCCGTCGGGCAGCACGGAGTACAGGCTGCCGACGCCGTCGTGGTCGGACAGGAACGCGATCCGGTCGCCGATCCACATCGGCGAGGTCAACGACGAGGTCAGCTCGGGCAGGATGCGCGCGAACTCGCCGTCACCGTCCACGTCGACCCACAGCTTGCCCGCCGCGCCGCCCCGGTAGCGCTTCCACCAGGCCGGGTCGCGGCCGTACACGGAGGTGACGACCACCTGGCCGGACGGGCCGAACGCGACGTCGTCCACCCAGCCGAAGGGCAGCCGCCGGGGCGGGCCGCCGTCGGTGGGGACGGCGTGCGCCCACTGCCGGTTCGTGGTCGCCTGGCCGGTGGACGTGACGGCGACGACCTCGCCGTCGGACGTCCAGCCGCGCACGCCGGTGGAGTAGTCGCCCCAGTAGGTGAGCCGGGTGGCCTCGCCGCCGTCCACCGGGGCCAGGTGGACCTCGGGCGCGCCGTCGCGGCGGCTGGTCCAGGCCAACCGGGTTCCGGTCGGGTCGAAGCGCGGGAAGGAGACGGGCACCTGGTCGGCGGTCACCCGCCAGGCCCGGCCGCCGTCGAGGGGGGCCAGCCACACGTCGTCCTCGGCCACGAAGGTCACGAGGTTGCCGTGCAGGTGCGGGAAGCGGAGGTAGGCCTCGGTCACCTCTTCGACGTTAGCGCTCCGGTGATCCCCACCCGACCCGCCCCGGCCAGGTCGCTGCGGCATCGAGATCAACGACCGGCGCGCGGGCCAACCGGATCACTCGGACAGGCGAATCCTGCAACCCGGGACAACCCGAACCGCATTTCTCCCGTTAGCCGGGAAAAACGGCGGCCACGGCGGCGGGGAGGACTGGCGGGCGAGTTGCGGGAGGAGTCGAGCGGCCAGAGCCGAGCGGCAGGAGCGGAGGGTGCAGGCGGTAGCGCTGGAGCACCCAGGGCCTGGGCCTTGCGGGCTCGGGCAGGCGGGCTCAGCGGGGCTCGGACGGGCGGGCGGCCCAGGCAAGGGCTCAGGCAGGCAGGGGCGCAGGCAGCGGGTTGGGCTCGGGCGGGCTCAAGCGCGGCTCGGGCAGGCAGGCGGGATCAGCGGGGCTCGGGCAGGCCGAGGGCCCAGGCCGTGGGCCCAGGCAGGCGTGCTCAAGCAGGGCTCGGGGCAAGCAGGCTCAAGCGCCGGGCTCGGGCAGGCCGGTGGGCTCAGGAGGGCCAGTGGGCTCGCCAGTCCGCGGCGGTCAGGGTGGTGAGCCCCGCCGCGCGAGCCGACCGCTCGGCCGCACGCACGTTCGCCTCGAACCGCCGCGCCACCGCGCGCAGCTCCGTCTCCGGGTCCTCACCGGCCAGCTTCGCCAGCGCCGCCACCGCGAACAGCGTCGTGCCCGCGTCGTCACCCTCCGGCAGCAGGTCCACCGGGAACCCGGCCCGCGCCACCCGCTGCGCCAGCTTCCCCGCCAGCGCCACCGCGGGCTGCCCGCTCGCCACGCCGTCCACACTGGACTGGCGCTGCTTCTCGACCTGCTTGAGCTCTTCCCACCGGTGCTGCTGGGACGTCGCGTCGTGCACGGCCGGGTCGTGGCCGGCGAACACGTGCGGGTGCCGTCCGACCAGCTTGGCCACCAGGTCGCCCGCCACCTCGTCGATCCCGAACGGCTCCTCGGCGTCCTCCGCCGCGATCCGAGCGTGGAACAGCACCTGGAGCAGCACGTCGCCCAGCTCCTCGCGCAACGACGCCCGGTCGCCGTCCTCGATCGCCTCCAGCAGCTCGTAGGTCTCCTCGACCAGGTACTGGCGCAGCGACTTGTGGTCCTGCTCGGCGTCCCACGGGCAGCCGCCGGGCGAGCGCAGGCGGTCCATCACGGCCGCCGCGTCCAGCAGCGGCACGGCCGGGGTGCGGATCACGGCGGACCCGGCCGAGATCAGCTCCAGCGCGGCGGGCTCGTCCGGGTTCGTGGTGATCAGCACCAGCGACGGACCCGCGACCAGCTCCGACACCGGCTCGGCCGACCACAGCGCCGCGTCCACGCCCTCCCCCGCGTACACCGCCGCCGCGCCCCGCAGAGCGGGTAGCGCGGCGGCGGGCAGAACCGGGGCGGTGCCTACGACGACAACGGTCACGGCGACTTCTGCCGCACCGGCGCCTGGTAGCCGCTCATCTCACCCTCGCTCGCCGCCAGCGAGATGGCGGTGCCGTCCCACAGGCCGTAGCGCGGGTTGACCTCGATCTCGGGGTCGCCGGCCAGCGTCTGCACGAGCCGCAGGCCGATCTGCTCCAGCAGCTGCGGCGTCAACTGCTCGGTGGACGACTCGCCGGACGGCCGCACGTCGGTCTTGCGGTCGGTCACGTAGGCCACGATCCACTGCGCGCTGCTCGGGTCCGGCGCGAACGCCACCACGGTGCCCGCCGGCACGCCGAACAACGGCGACTGGGCGGCCTGCGGCGACTCGGCCGACCGCACCCGCTGGCCCTCCTTGGACAGGGTCTGGCCCTGGGTGCCGGAAGGCGCGTCGGCCACGAACTCGGCCATCTTCGCCGGGTCGGCCGCGACCTGCTTGGCCTTCGCGATCGCGTCCGCGTTGTCCTTGGTGAAGAAGTAGTCGAACGTGACTTCCATCCGGTCCACGTACTTGCGCGCCAGCTCGACCAGCAGCAGCTGGTCCCTGGCCCGCTCGCGGAACGTCGCCGCGTCGTACACGGTGTTCTGCGAGGCCAGTTCCGCGCCGCCGGCCTGCTCGACCGACTCGGTCACGGCCTCCTCGGACACCGAAACGCCCTCGCGCCGGGCCGCCTGCTCGATCAGCTCGTGCTGCACGCCCAGGGTCACCAGCTGCCGGGCGACCTGGTCGAGCTTGCGCTGGTCGTGCAGCTTCTGGGCCTCGGGCTCCTTCTTGAGCACGACGTCCAGCCGCTGCTGCACCTGCTGCAACGGCAGCACGGTGTCGCCGACGATCGCGGCCGAGCCGACGTGGCCGGGCCCCGTGCCGCAGCCCGCGACCAGGAGTGCCACCGCCGCGCCGATCAGGGTGAAGCGCCTCTGCACAGTCCTCACGACCAGTACCTTCTCACGTCCTCGTGACGCCGCTCACGGGAGTCCCCGCCAAAGACTCCAGGAAGTGCGCGCACCAATCCAGCAATTCCTGATCACGCAACTGCGGTGCGCCCATCCGGCCGCCGGCCGCGCCCTCCGTCGGCCGGGGCACGCTGACGGTGTGCGCGGCCTGCTTGTAGACCGCCTTCGGGAACAGCCGGCGCAGCCGCACGAGCTGGCTGTCCTTGAGCTCCAGCGGCGCGAAGCGGATCGTCTGGCCCTGGGTGGCGACCTCGGTGACGCCGTGGGCGCGGCACGTCTGCCGGAACCGGGCCACCGCGAGCAGCCGTTCGACGGGCAGCGGCGGGGTGCCGTAGCGGTCCTTCAGCTCGTCCCACACGCTCTGCAGCGCCTCGGCGTCGCTCGCGGCGGCGATCTTGCGGTAGGCCTCCAGCCGGAGCCGCTCGCCGGGCACGTAGTCGTGCGGGATGTGCGCGTCGACGGGCAGGTCGACGCGGACCTCGGCCAGCTCCTCCTCGGCCTCGCCGTCGGCGCCCGCGTGCTTGCGGAACGCCTCGACGGCCTCGCCGACCAGCCGCACGTACAGGTCGAAGCCGACGCCCGCGATGTGGCCGGACTGCTCGGCGCCGAGGATGTTGCCGGCGCCGCGGATCTCCAGGTCCTTCATGGCCACGGCCATGCCCGCGCCGAGCTCGGTGTTCTGGGCGATGGTGGCGAGCCGGTCGTGCGCGGTCTCGGTCAGCGGCGCCTCGGGCGGGTAGAGGAAGTAGGCGTAGCCGCGTTCCCGGCCGCGGCCGACGCGTCCGCGAAGCTGGTGCAGCTGGGCGAGGCCCAGCAGGTCGCCGCGCTCGACGATGAGGGTGTTGGCGTTGGAGATGTCCAGGCCGGTCTCGACGATGGTGGTGCAGACGAGCACGTCGTACTCGTTCTCCCAGAAGCCCTGGATGATCTTCTCGAGCTTGTCCTCGTTCATCTGGCCGTGCGCGGTGATCACGCGGGCCTCGGGGACCAGCTCGCGGATGTGCCGGGCGGCGCGCTCGATCGAGGACACGCGGTTGTGCACGAAGAACACCTGGCCGTCGCGCAGCAGCTCGCGGCGGATGGCGGCGGCGACCTGCTTGTCGTCGTAGGAGCCGACGTAGGTCAGGATCGGGTGCCGCTCCTCGGGCGGGGTGAGGATGGTCGACATCTCGCGGATGCCGGCCAGCGACATCTCCAGGGTGCGCGGGATCGGCGTGGCGGACATCGTGAGCACGTCGACGTGCGTGCGCAGGGCCTTGATGTGCTCCTTGTGCTCGACGCCGAACCGCTGCTCCTCGTCGACGATCACGAGGCCGAGGTCCTTGTAGCGCAGGCTCTTCTGCAGCAGCCGGTGCGTGCCGATGACGATGTCGACCTCGCCCTCGGCCAGGCCGGTGATCGTCTGCTCGGCTTCCTGGGCGTCGGTGAACCGGGACAGGCCCTTGATGGTCACCGGGAACGCGCGCATCCGCTCGGTGAACGTGTTCAGGTGTTGCTGGGCGAGCAGCGTGGTCGGCACGAGCACCACGACCTGCTTGCCGTCCTGCACCGCCTTGAACGCCGCCCGCACCGCGATCTCGGTCTTGCCGTAGCCGACGTCGCCGCAGATCACCCGGTCCATCGGCACGGTGCGCTGCATGTCGGCCTTGACCTCGTCGATCGCGGCCATCTGGTCGAGGGTCTCGGTGAACGGGAAGGCGTCCTCCAGCTCGCGCTGCCACGGCGTGTCGGGCGCGAACGCGTGCCCGGGCGCGGCCTGGCGGGCGGCGTAGAGCTGGACCAGCTCGGCGGCGATCTGCTTGACCGCCTTCTTCGCCTTGGCCTTGGTGTTCTTCCAGTCGCTGCCGCCGAGCTTGTTCAGCGTGGGCAGCTCGCCGCCGACGTAGCGGGAGATCTCGTCGAGCTGGTCGGTGGGCACGAACAGCCGGTCGCCGGGCTGGCCGCGCTTGCTGGAGCCGTACTCCAGGACCAGGTACTCGCGGGTCGCGCCGGCCACGGTGCGCTGCACCATCTCGACGTACTTGCCGATGCCGTGCTGCTCGTGCACCACGTAGTCGCCGGGCCGCAGGGCCAGCGGGTCGACCGCGTTGCGGCGGCGGCTGGGCATGCGGCGCATGTCCTTGGTGGACGTGCCGTGCCGGCCGCCGGTGAGGTCGGTCTCGGTGAGCACGACCAGGGCCAGTTCGGGCAGCGAGAAGCCGTCTTCCAGCGCGCCGCGCACGACGGTGACGGCGCCCTTCTTGGGCCGGGTGTCGAGGGTGTCCCGGAGCACGACGGCGACGTCGGCTTCGCGCAGCTGCTCGGTGGCGCGCTGGGCCGTGCCCGCGCCGGGGACGACGAGGACCGCCGTGCCGCCGGAGGCGGTGTGGGCGCGCAGGTCGGCGAACGCCCGGTCGATGTCGCCCTGGTAGGCCTCGACCTGCTTGAGCTCGAGCCGGACGACGTCCTCGCCCTCGGTGGTGAGCTGGCTGAGCGTCCACCAGGGCCTGCCCTGGGCCCGCGCGGACCCGGCCACGTCGGCGAGGCTGTGGTAGGCGCTGGAGTCGAGGTCGATGGGGCTCTGCCCGCCGCCCGCCGCGGCCATCCAGGAGGCCTCCAGGAACTCCTGGCCGGTGCGCACGAGGTCGGCGGCGCGGGCGCGGATCTTCTCCGGGTCGTTGAGCACGACGTGCGTGCCGTCGGGGACGACGTCGGTGAGCAGCTGCAGCTCGCCTTCGCACAGGGCGGGGATGAGGGCTTCCATGCCTTCCGACGGGATGCCCTCGGCGATCTTGGTCAGCAGCTCGTGCAGGTGGGCGTCGGCCGTGTGCTCCTCGGCCAGCGCGGCGGCCTTGGCCTTCACCTGCGGGGTCAGCAGCAGCTCGCGGCACGGTGGCGCGATGAAGCCCGCGACCTCCTCCGGCAGCGACCGCTGGTCGGCGACCGCGAAGGGGCGGATCTCGCTGACCTCGTCGCCCCAGAACTCGACCCGCAGGGGGTGCTCGGCGGTCGGCGGGAAGATGTCCAGGATGCCGCCGCGGACCGCGAACTCGCCGCGCTTCTCGACCATGTCGACGCGGGTGTAGGCGATCTCGGTCAGGTTGGCCGGCAGCGCGTCGAAGTCGTGCTCCGAGCCGACGGCCAGGTGCACCGGTTCGAGGTCGCCGAGGCCGGGCGCCATCGGCTGGATGAGGCTGCGGACCGTGGTGATGACGACCTTGAGCGGGTGCTCGCCGGGGTGGGCGAGGCGGCGCAGCACCTCCAGCCGGGCGCCGACCGTGTCGGCCCGCGGCGACAGCCGTTCGTGCGGCAGCGTCTCCCAGGACGGGAACAGGGCGACCTGCTCGTGCCCGATGAGGTCGCAGAGCACGGCCTTGAGGTCGTCGGCCTCACGGCCGGTCGCGGTGACCGCGAGGACGGGCGCGTGCTGGGACAGGGCCGCCGCGACCAGCGGCCGGGCCGCCGGTGGTCCTTCGAGTTCGAGGTCGGGCACGCCGACCGAGTCGGCGAGGGCGCGCAGCGCCTTGTCGGGCAGGACAGCGGTCAGCAGGCCGGACAGCGGGCCGGGCTGGGGCATTGCGGTGGCTCCCCGGGGGATCAAACGCGGACAGACCCCTGCCCGGGACTGGACGAGGACGCGCGTCCACCGGAGGGGTGCTCGACTGCCAGCCTACGGCCCTTCCGGGCGGGGTGCCCCGTCATTTCGGTTGACGGCGAGGTGACGCTGGGTACGTGGAGCAAAGAGAGATCAGGGCCGACTACGACGATCGGCACATCACCGTGTACCAGGCGTACTCCCCCGCCATCGCCGTTCCCGCACTGGCGGCGGGGCGGTTCGTGCCGCCGTTCAAACCGGGGCGGATGACGTGGATCAAGCCGTCTTTCCTCTGGATGATGTACCGGTCCGGGTGGGGGACGAAGCCGGACCAGGAGTGCGTGCTGGCCGTGCGAATCACCCGATCGGGGTTCGACTGGGCGGTGCGGTCGGCCGTGCCGAGCGACGAGGGGATCGGGCGGAAGCCGGACGTGCGGGTGCAGTGGGACCCGGAGCGGAGCCTGCGGCTGGGCGCGCTGCCGCACCGGTCGTTGCAGCTGGGGCTGGCCGGTGAGGCGTCGCGGCGGTACGTGGACGAGTGGGTCGTGGGGCTGACGGACGTGACGCCGCTGGCGCACGAGGTGCACGCGCTGGTGCGTGCCGGCGACCTGGACGGGGCGCGGGCGTTGCTGCCGGTGGAACGGCCTTACCCGATGCCCGGCGGGTGACGGGTCAGTGACGGGCCGTCGACGGGTCGCTTCGAGGGGACGCTTCGAGGGGCGCGTGACCGGGTCGCGTGAACGGGGAGCACACACGGGGGTTGCCATGCTGGGCGTCATGCGTCGGTTTGTCGGGTTCGCCGCGGTGCTGGCCGCGTGCGCGGCGTGTTCGGCGGAGGGCTCCGGTGGCAGCGCGCCCTCGACGACCACTCCCGAAGGGCTGAAGGTCGAGGTGGTCGCCTCCGGGCTGAGCCACCCGTGGGACGTGGGGTTCCTGCCCGACGGGCGGATGCTCGTGCCGCAGCGGCCGGGGCGGATCGCGCTGGTCGCGGACGGTCGGGTGAGCGACGTGGAGGCCGAACTCGGTGACGTGGAGGCGCGGGGCGAGGGCGGGCTGATGAGCCTGGTCGTGCACCCGGACTTCGCGACCAGCCGTCGGTTCACCACGTGCTTCAACACGTCCTCGGACGTGCGGCTGGTGACGTGGGAGCTGGACGGCACGAGGGCGACGAGGGTGAAGGACCCTTTGCTCTCGGGGCTGCCGACGGCGTCGAGCGGACGCCACTCGGGGTGCCGGATGGCGCTGGACCGCGACGGCAACCTGCTCGTCGGCACCGGGGACACCGCGCGCGGCGACGTGGCGCAGGACCGGTCCAGCCTCGGCGGCAAGGTGCTGCGGGTCGACCTCGCGACCGGCGAGGGCGTGGCGGGCAACCCGTTCGGCGACCGGATCTACACCTATGGGCACCGCAACGTGCAGGGCGTGGCCGTACGGCAGGACGGGATGGTGTTCACCGCCGAGCACGGGCCGTCGGTGGACGACGAGGTGAACGTGCTCAAGCCGGGTGCGAACTACGGCTGGGACCCGTCGCAGGGCGGCACGGTCGGCGGGTACGACGAGGACGTGCCGATGACGGACCTGGAGCGCTTCCCGGACGCCGTGCCCGCCGTGTGGTCCTCCGGCCGTCCGACGGAGGCGATCTGCGACGCCGCGTTCCTCTCCGGCGACCAGTGGGGCTCGCTGAACGGCGTGCTGGCCGTCACCGCCCTGAAGGGCTCGAAGCTCCTGCTGTTCACCGTCACCCAGGAGGGCGGCGTCCACTCCGTCTCCATCCCGCCGGAGCTGGACGGCACCCACGGCCGACTGCGCGGCGCCGAACTGTCCCCCGACGGCGCCCTCTACGTCACCACCTCGAACGGCACCGACGACAAGCTCCTCCGCATCACCAACCCCAACCCCTGACCTCCGCGCGTTCGACACGCGGGGGTCAGCGGGTGCGCAGGCGGGGTTTGTGGTCCATGTGGGACAGGCCCTTCCAGGCCAGGTTGACCAGGTGGGCGGCCACTTCGTCCTTCTTCGGCTTGCGGACCTCGAGCCACCACTGGCCGGTCAGCGCCACCATGCCCACCAGCGCCTGCGAGTAGAGCGCGGCCAGCTTGCGGTCGTAGCCCTGGCGGGAGAAGTGCAGGCCCAGGATCGACTCCACCTGGGACGCGATGTCGTTCAGCAACGACGAGAACGTGCCGGTGGAGGACGCCACGGGAGAGTCGCGCACCAGGATCCGGAAGCCGTCCGTCGAGCCCTCGATGTAGTCCAGCAACGCGCACGCCGCCTGTTCCAGCAGCTCACGCGGGTGCCCGCCGGACAGGGCGTTGACGATGTGGTCCATGAGGTACTGCATCTCGCGGTCCACCACGACCGCGTAGATGCCTTCCTTGCCACCGAAGTGCTCGTACACCACGGGCTTGGACACGCCCGCCCGGTGCGCGATCTCCTCGATGGAGGTGACCTCGAAGCCCTTCTCGGCGAACAACGCCCGGGCCACGTCGAGCAGTTGCTCGCGCCGCTCCTTGCCCGTCATCCGCACGCGCGGCACCGGTGCCCCGTCGCCGCGCCGTCTCCCCGCCACCCAGACCACCCTAAACACCTGCCCCCCGCGTGAGTCGCGAGGGGCAGGTGGTCGCTTGCCCGACTGCTTCTACTTCTTGGCGCTGATGCGGGCCAACCGCTGCTGGTTCGGCCAGCGCACGTTGGTCGCCCAGCCGAACTTCTCGAACAGCCAGATCAGCCGCGCGGAGGTGTCGATCTGACCGCGCTTGACGCCGTGCCGCGCGCACGTCGGGTCGGCGTGGTGCAGGTTGTGCCACGACTCGCCGAAGCTCAGGATCGCCAGCGCCCACACGTTCGCGGAGCGGTCGCGCGCGGCGAACGGGCGGTCGCCCACCATGTGGCAGATCGAGTTGACCGACCACGTCACGTGGTGCAGGAACGCGACCCGGACCAGACCGGCCCAGAAGAACGCCGAGAGCGCGCCGGCCCACGACATGGTGATCAGACCGCCGAGCACGGCGGGCGCGAGCAGGCTGATCGCGGTCCACAGCGGGAACAGCTTGTCGATCCGGACCAGGTCCTTGTCGGCCAGCAGGTCCGGCGCGAAGCGCTCCGCGTTGGTCTTGTCGCGGTCGAACAGCCAGCCCATGTGGGCGTGCCAGAAGCCCTTGGCCAGCGCGACCGGCCCGCGGCCGAACAGCCACGGCGAGTGCGGGTCGCCCTCGCGGTCGGAGAACGCGTGGTGGCGGCGGTGGTCGGCGACCCAGACGATCACCGGGCCCTGCAGCGCCATCATGCCCGCGATCGCCAAGCCGATCTTGAGCGCGCGGTTCGCCTTGAACGAGCCGTGCGTGAAGTACCGGTGGAACCCGATCGTCACGCCGAGGCCGGCCAGGTAGTAGAAGGCCACGAACAGCGCGACGTCCACCCAGCCCAGGCCCCAACCCCAAGCGAGCGGAACGGCCGCGAGCAGAGCCAGGAACGGCACGATGACGAACACGTACACGCCGAACTGCTCGACGTGTCCCCGTCGCCCTTCGATCATCGGCTTGGGTCCACGATCCTCGGGACCTTGCGGCGTGGACCTGCTCTCCAGGGTGCTGGTCATACATGTACCTCGTTGTGTGCTCGGGGCTACCTACGGAACCGTAACTTACGGCAGCGTAAGTTAGGCCAACCTCGTGCCGCCATAGGCGGGGCCAAAGTCACGGCGTGTTCTCAGGAAGTCGGGCGTGTCGATCACGGTGGGGGCATCATTCGGTGATGGGGTCACCGAACGTCCGCGCCCGCCGCCGCCTCCGCCTCGCACTGGTCACGTTCGCGGTGGTGTTCCTGCTGGTCATCGGAGGTCTGCTGGGGTTCGGCTGGTACTACAGCGGCCAGCTGCTCGACCCGGAGAACGCCCGTCCCGGCTACCGCGACACGGTC
Source organism: Actinosynnema sp. NPDC049800 (assembly GCF_040656635.1). Classification (NCBI taxonomy): domain Bacteria; kingdom Bacillati; phylum Actinomycetota; class Actinomycetes; order Pseudonocardiales; family Pseudonocardiaceae; genus Actinosynnema; species Actinosynnema sp. NPDC049800. Next base: position 22,859 of record NZ_JBFAMT010000017.1, read on the forward strand.
ACGTCGTCGGCTTCGGGGACCGTCGCGCTGGCGGAGTCCAGGGTCACCGTGCTCCCCGGCACGTGGGGTCTGGTGTGGCCGGGCGGCGGAGCGAAGGTCGGGCCGGTGACCCACCGGTCCGAGGGCACGGTGGTGCGCGAGTTGCAGGGCGAGGCCCCGGCGGACGGCACGCAGGTGCGGCTGGAGACGTCGGTCTGGAGCACGGACCCCGCCACCGCGCTCGACCTGGAGTACACGGATGTGCGAATTCCGACCGAACTGGGTGACGCGCCCGCGTGGTTGGTCCCCGCGACGTCGGACACGTGGGTCGTCGCGGTGCACGGTCGGGGTGGCACGAGGGCCGAGGCGCTGCGGGTGATGCCTGCGTTGCACCAACTGGGACTACCCGTTCTCGCCGTGACCTACCGCAATGACGAGGGCGCGCCTCGCTCGCCCGACGGCCTCTACCACCTCGGCGACACGGAGTGGCGTGACGTGGAGGCGGCCGTCCGGTACGCCCGCGAGCACGGCGCGCACAGCGTCGTGCTGTACGGGTGGTCGATGGGCGGCGCGATCGTCGGCCAGTTCCTCGGCCGCTCGGCGGAGGCGCGCGACGTGGCCGCGGTCGTGCTCGACGCACCTGTCGTGAGCTGGACGAAGACGCTGGAGCTGCAGTCGCGCAACCGGGGCGTGCCGGTGCAGCTGGCACCGATCGCGGAGCTGGTCTCGGACTGGCGGGTCGACCTGGAGTTCACCCGCTTCGACCTGCTCGACCACCCGCCCGCGCGCAGGCCGCCGACGCTGCTGTTCCACGGCGGCGCGGACGGCACCGTGCCCGTGCAGGCCTCGCGCGACCTGGCCGCGGCGGCGGACCGGCTCGACTGGCCGATGCGGTACGTGGAGGTGCCCGCGGCCGAGCACACGGCGGCGTGGAACGTCGACCCGGAGGCCTACGACCGCGCGCTGACGGAGTTCCTCGACTCGGTCGACGCGATTCGGTAGCGCGACGGGCATCTGCTTGTGCCCGTACGACTACACAAGGTAGTTAAGCGGGTGATTGTTTCGCCCGAAATCGTGGCGAACAGGGGCCGGAAGACCTCCCGGCGAGGCCGCCGAGCGTCGACCCGAAGCGGCGAGAAGTTCACCCAGCCGTGATGTAGGCCACGTCGTCCGCCGCTCTGACGTGCATAAACACGCAGTGTCATGATCGAGTCACGGTGGGCTTGCCGCCACTTGAGTGGTGGTGCTGACCTTCGAGGGAGACTCGTGACAACATGTGTTCGCGCGGTCGGGGCGAGCCTCGACCGTTCCGCCATGGTGTAAAGGCAGCACCTCGGATTTTGGTTCCGATGGTCCAGGTTCGAATCCTGGTGGCGGAGCGAGGGGCCGGGCCACGAGGGCCCCGGCCGCCCTGCGTCTGCATGGGGGTGTGAGTCGCTGCACGAGGAAGCGGTCGACGAGCAGGACAACGTGGCGCCGGCGCTCCACGAGATGTCCGACGCGTGGCTGGTCGGCCGCGCGAGTGAGCTCGTGGCCGTGGCCCAGAGCAGCCACCTGTCCGACCAGCTCGACGCGGCGCACGAGGTCGACGAGATCCTGGCCGAGGCGCAGGGCCGCGGCGAGCCGCGGATCGTCGGCCAGCTGCTGCGCGCGGCCGCGGTGGTCCGGATCGTCACCCCCGGCCTGGTCGACCTCTCCGACTCCGTCCTGGACGAGATGCTGGCGCACTGCCGCCGGCACGGCCTGCTGGTGCTGGAGGCGGAGGCGCACGCCCTGCGCGGGCGGCGCTACCTGCTCGGCGGGTTCGAGGACAAGGCGCTGACCGAGGTCGCCGCGGGCCTCGCGATGCTGGAGGAGGACCTCAGCCCCGACCCGATGATCGACAAGCGCACCTGGGACCGGCTGCTCGCCTCGGCGTTGCAGTCGACCGGGCTCGTGCTCACCCAGCTCGGCGTCTACGAGATGGCCGACGAGGTGCTGGCGCGGGCGCACAACGCGATCCGGGACAGCGCCAACCCGCACCAGATCTACGTCCACCTGGTCAACCGGGCCCGGCTGCTGATCGGCTGGGGCCTGCGGCTGGAGCGGGTGGACAACTTCGAGGAGGCCGCCGAGCGGTTCGCCACCGCGTCGGCCATCGCCACCGCCGTCGAGGGTCCGTTCCGCGAGTCGCTGCACCCCGGCAGGCGCGACCGCACCGCCGCCGAGCAGGTGCCGGTGATCGGCGCGGCGCACGCGCTGGCCAAGCCCGGCGCGGAGCACATCGCGCGGCTGTGGGCGTTGCGCGAGCTGGCCATGTACGCCCGCGAGCTGATCATCGTGTCGATCGCGCTGGCCCGCTGCCTGGAGATGGAGGAGCTGCCGCAGCAGGCGTTGCAGGTGCTGCACGACGCGCAGGACCGGCTGGAGCACGACACGTCCGAGCCGACCCTGATGCTGTGCCTGACCCGGGAGTACGCCCGGATGTCCGGCCCGCACGGCGAGCGCACCATCTCGGCGTTGCAGACCTACGCCAACGCGCTGGAGGTGGAGCTGTGGCTGATGCAGGAGGCGCGCACCGCCACCCTGCTCACCCGGCGCGACCACGAACGGCTGACGCGGGCGCACGGCGCGATCGCGCAGCAGGCGTTGCAGGACCCGCTGACCGGGCTGCCGAACCGCCGCGCGCTCGACGACCGGCTGGCCGCGCTGATCAACGCCCAGACCCACCCGATGGCCATCGCGCTGGTCGACCTCGACGGGTTCAAGGTCGTCAACGACAAGCACTCGCACGCCGAGGGTGACGACGTCCTCCGCGTGATTGCGAGCACACTGCGCCAGGCGTTGCGGGGTGACGACCTGGTGGCCCGCTACGGCGGCGACGAGTTCGTCGTGCTGCTGCCCGGCGCGCCCCTGCACGCCGCCGAAGCGGCCCTCGCCCGAGCCGTGGATGCCGTCGCCGCACTGCCTTCCGACCTGTCCAGGGGGGTCACGCTGTCGGTGGGCGTGATCTCCGTGCGCCCGCGCGAGGCGGCCCACGCGGCCCTCGCCCGAGCCGACTCGGCGATGTACGCCGCGAAGCGCCGAGGTGGCTGCCAGGTTGCGGCCGTGGAAGTAGAGCCCTCCTCGGAGGCTTAGTATCGGCACCTGGCGGGAAGCCAGGCCCCTCCCGCTGAAGGCACGCACTCAGCTAGGGAGAGCGCTGATGCTCGAGGGTGTCCCCACCCCAGTCAGCACGATCGTCCTCGCAGCGGGTGAAGGCACCCGCATGCGCTCAGCCACCCCGAAGGTCTTGCACCGCGTCGCGGGTCGTTCCCTGGTGGAGCACGCCGTGCGCGCCGCCGCCGGGACGGACCCGGACCACCTCGCCGTCGTGGTCGGCCACGGCCGCGCCGCGGTCGCCGACCACCTCGACAGCCTGTCCACCGCGCTGGACCGCAAGGTCACCGTGGCGGTGCAGGAGCAGCAGAAGGGCACCGGGCACGCGGTCGGCTGCGGGCTCGCCGAGCTGCCCGCCGACCTCGGCGGCACGGTCGTGGTGACCTACGGCGACGTGCCGCTGCTGGACTCCGACACGTTGCGCGGCCTGCTCGCCGAGCACGGCGCGCGCGGCAACGCCGTCACCGTGCTGACCGCCGTGGTGGCCGACCCCACCGGGTACGGGCGGATCGTGCGGTCCGCGGACGGCTCGGTCGAGGGCATCGTGGAGCAGAAGGACGCCACGCCCGAGCAGCGGGAGATCACCGAGATCAACTCCGGGGTGTACGCGTTCGACGCGGCCGTGCTGCGCGACGGGCTGTCCCGGCTGTCCACCGACAACGCGCAGGGCGAGCTGTACCTGACCGACGTGCTGACCATCGCGCGCGGCGACGGCCGGCGCGTGGGCGCGCTGGTGACGTCGGACGCCTGGCTGGTCGAGGGCGTGAACGACCGCGTGCAGCTGGCCAGGCTGGGCGCCGAGCTGAACCGCAGGCTGGTGGAGGCCGCGATGCGCTCGGGCGTGACCGTCGTCGACCCGGCCACCACGTGGCTGGACGCCGACGTGCGGCTGGAGCGGGACGTGCTGATCGAGCCGAACGTGCAGCTGCGGGCAGGCACCACCGTCGGCGAGGGCGCGGTCGTCGGCCCGGACACCACGCTGTCGGCGTGCGTGATCGGCGCGGGCGCGACCGTGGTGCGCACGCACGGCTCCGGCGCGGAGATCGGCGCGGGCGCGTCCGTGGGCCCGTTCGCCTACCTGCGGCCGGGCACCCGGCTCGGCGAGCGCGGCAAGATCGGCACCTTCGTGGAGACGAAGAACTCCGAGATCGGCGCCGGCAGCAAGGTGCCGCACCTGAGCTACATCGGTGACACGACCATCGGCGAGCACTCCAACATCGGCGCGGCCAGCGTCACGGTGAACTACGACGGCGTGCACAAGCACCGGACCACGATCGGGTCCTACTGCCGCACCGGCTCGGACAACATGTTCGTCGCGCCGGTCACCGTCGGCGACGGCGCGTACACCGGCGCGGGGACCGTGGTGCGGCGCGACGTGCCGCCCGGCGCGCTGGCCGTGTCCGGCGGACCCCAGCGCAACCTGGACGGATGGGTGGTGTCCCGCCGTGCGGGCACGCCTTCGGCCGAAGCGGCGGAGCGCGCTCTGACGCCCGAGAATGCAGGCACAACCGATGAAGGGCGCTGACGTGAACCCCACGATGGCCGGGACACCCAAGAAGAACCTGATGCTCTTCGGCGGGCGGGCCTACCCCGAGCTGACCGAGCAGGTGGCCAAGCACCTGAACGTGTCGGTGACCCCGCAGTCGGCGTACGACTTCGCCAACGGCGAGATCTTCGTGAGGTTCGAGGAGAGCGTGCGCGGCTGCGACGCGTTCGTGATCCAGTCCCACTGCGCGCCCATCAACCAGTGGCTGATGGAGCAGCTGATCATGGTGGACGCGCTGAAGCGCGCGTCCGCGAAGCGCATCACCGTGATCATGCCGTTCTACCCCTACGCGCGGCAGGACAAGAAGCACCGCGGCCGCGAGCCGATCTCGGCCCGCCTGGTCGCGGACCTGTTCAAGACCGCGGGCGCGGACCGCCTGGTGGCCGTGGACCTGCACACCGCGCAGATCCAGGGCTTCTTCGACGGCCCGGTGGACCACCTGTGGGCCATGCCGTTGCTGGCCGAGCACATCAAGGCCAAGTACGCGGGCCGCGAGATCACCGTCGTCTCGCCCGACGCCGGCCGCACCAAGCTGGCCGAGAAGTGGGCGGACACCCTCGGCGGCACTCCGATCGCGTTCATCCACAAGACCCGCGACCCGCTGCGGCCGAACGAGGTCGTCGCCAACCGGGTCGTCGGCCAGGTCGAGGGCCGGCTGTGCGTCGTGATCGACGACATGATCGACACCGGCGGCACGATCACCAAGGCGGTGGACCAGCTCCTGTCCGAGGGCGCGTCGGACGTCGTCATCGCCGCCACCCACCCGGTCCTGTCCGGCCCGGCCATCGAGCGGCTGCGCGACTGCGGCGCCCGTGAAGTGGTGTTCACCGACACCCTCCCGATCCCGGCGGAGAAGCGCTTCGACGCCATGACCGTCCTCCCGATCGCGCCGCTGCTGGCGCGCGTGATCCAGGAGGTCTTCGAGGACGGCTCGGTGACCTCGCTGTTCGACGGCAACGCCTGACACCCCGCGCGCCCTGCGGGATGATCCCCGGATGGCGCTCGAACGCGAAGGGCCCGGCACGCGCGACGTGCCGGGCCCTTCGACGTCCAACTCGGTGTCGGGAACCGTGCACGGCCCGGTCGCACAGATCGGCGTCGTGCACGGCGACGTGAACCTGGTGACCGGCGCCCCGGTGAAGACCAGGTACCGGGAGCAGGTGCGGCGGATCGCGCCGCCGAAGTTGATCGGTCGTGAGGCCGAGCTGGCCGACCTGGCCTCGTTCAGCACGTCCTCTCCCACTCCCTACCGCTGGTGGCGTGCGCCGGCGTGGTCGGGCAAGTCGGCGCTGATGTCGACGTTCGTGCTGAGCCCACCGCCAGGCGTCCGCGTGGTGTCGTTCTTCATCACCGCCCGCCTGGCCGCCCAGAACGACCGCAACGCGTTCATCGACAACGTGTTGGAGCAGCTGGTCACGATCCTCGGGCAGGACCTGCCGCCGCTGCTGACCGAGTCGACCCGCGAGGCCCACCTGCTCGGCCTGCTGACCGAGGCCGCCGAGGCGTGCCGGGACCGCGGCGAGCACCTCGTGCTGCTGGTGGACGGCCTGGACGAGGACCGCGGCGTGACGACCGGCCCGGACGCCCACAGCATCGCGGCGCTGCTGCCGGTCGACCCGCCGGCGGGCCTGCGGGTGGTCGTCGCCGGCCGCCCGAACCCGCCGATCCCGAGCGACGTCCCCGACCACCACCCGCTGCGCGACCCGGACGTCGTCCGGCCGCTGACCACGTCACCGGCCGCGCAGGCCGAACGCGCCGACATGGAACGCGAGCTCAAGCGCCTGCTGCACGGCTCGCCGACCGAGCAGGACCTGCTCGGCCTGCTCACCGCGGCGGGCGGCGGCCTCACCGCGGCCGACCTGGCGGAGCTGACGGGCTGGTCGGAGTGGGACGTGGACGACCACTTGCGGGCGGTGACGGGCCGCAGCTTCAGCAGGCGCAACGCCCACTACGCGCCGGACCGGTCACCGGACGTCTACCTCCTCGGCCATGAGGACCTGCACGTGAAAGCCATCGACATGCTCGGCCCCGGCCGCATGCGCGAGTACCGCGACCGCATCCATGACTGGGTCCGGACCTACCGCGACCGGCAGTGGCCCGCCGAGACACCGGAGTACCTGCTCCGGGGCTACTTCGCGATGCTGACCGCCGCCGGTGACCTGGACTCGATGATTCGGTGCTGCACAGACCCCAACCGGCACGACCGCATGCTGGAGCTGTCCGGTGGCGACGGTGCGGCGCTGGCCGAGCTCGCCGCCACGCAGCAGGTCGTGCTGGCCGCCGAGGAGCCGGACCTGGTCACGATGAGCAAGCTGGCCGTGCACCGCGACCACCTCACCGGCCGCAACAAGTGGCTTCCCCGCGACCTGCCCTCGCTCTGGGCAGGCATCGGTCACGTCGACCGGGCCGAGGCGCTCGCGACCTCGTTCAGCGAAGGCAACCAACGTGACCGCGCGTTGCGGACGACCGTCGAAGCGGTGATCCGACTCGGTGATCTGGACCGCGCCGTCGACCTGGCCTCGGCCATCAGTGGGATCGACTACTACGGTGACGCTTTGGAGTCGATCATCAAGGCGGCCGTGGAAGGTGGCGACCTCGATCAGGCCCGAACGCTGGTCGCACGGGCCGAAGGGACCTTCCGGCTGGTGAAGGACGCCTATCGGCAAGGCAGGGCGATGGCGGCTCTGTCCCGGTCGATGATCCGTCTCGGAGATCACCTCGGCGCCGAACGGCTGGCCGCGTCGATCGCGGACCGCCGGTTCCGCGGCGAAGCGCTCCGTGCCGTGGTCGAGTCCGAGCGGGGTGACCTGGCGCGGGCGACCGACCTGGCCCGCTCGATCGAGGACACCCGCAGCCGTGGTCAAGCTCTGCAAGCCGTGGTCGAGGTCGAGGTCGACGACCTCGATCGTGCGCAGGCCCTGGCGTTGTCGATCACCGACTCTGCGGCTCAAGGGCGGGTGCTGGACACGGTGGTCCGCCGCCTGGTCGAGCGTGGCGAACTCCAGCGTGCTTCAGCCGCGGCGCACCAGATCGTGGACACCGCGCGACGCGGCTACTCCCTGGTCCGCGTGGCCGGGGCGGTGTCCGGGCACGTCTTGGCCGGTCAGGTGTTCGACTTGGTCCTGTCGACCGCGCGGTCGACCACCGACGCCACCGCCCCGGGTCAGTCGCTCACCACCGCGGTGCGCGAGGTGATCCGCACCGATGACCCGGAAGAAGAGGCCGACTTCCTCACCCGCACGGGCAGCCTGGGCACCGAGGTGGCCGCCATGCACCAGGGCCGCGTGCTGCTCGCAGCGGTCTACGCGGCCATCACAGCCGGCGACCTCGACCGCGCCGACGCGCTGGCCGACAGCATCACCGAGGTTCGGCACCGCAGCCGGGCGTTGCACGCCCTGACTGAAGCGACGCTCGGCCTCGGGGCCGCCGACCGGGCCGCCGGGTACCTCGACCGGGTCGAGGCGCTCGTCGAGTTCACCGGTCACCCGATCCGCTACAGCCAGGCGTTGGCGTGGGCGCTGCGCGCAGCGATCGCCGCCGACGACCGGGATCGGGTCGAACGGCTCTTCGCGCGGGCCGAGACCGCCGCCCGCGCCCTGCCGGACGCGAGCGCACAGAGCTGGGCGCTGCACGCGGTGGTCCAGGCCGGGATCGCGGTCGGTGAGGTCGACCGGGTACGGCGCCTGGCCGGTTCGATCATCGACGCCGACTCCCGGGACCGAGCGTTCGTCCTGGTGACGCGGGCCCTGGTCGACAGCGACCTCGACCAGGCCGAGGCGCTCGCCGAGTCGATCTCGACACCCGGGTACCGGGGCTGGGCGCTCGCCGCCGTCATCAGGGCAGCGACCGGGCGCGGCGACGTGAAGACGGCGCGGCGGGCGCTTCACCAGGCCACCGCCGTCGCGCGACGCGCCGCCGACGCCACCCGTCAGAGCCGGGTGCTGGCCGCGTTGATCGACGAAGTGGTCCGAACCGGCGACATCGGGCAGGCCGAGGCCATGGCGGACTCCATCGCTGAGCCGGGCAGCCGCAGCAAAGTGCTGGCCACCCTGTCCACCGCCACGCGTCAAAACGATCCCGAACGCGCCGACGTGCTGCTCGACAAGGCCAAGGCCGCCGCGTTGGGCATCACGAACCTCTTCGGACGCGACGACGCGATTTCCGCTCTCGTCCGGCACCTCGGCGCGGCGGGTCGGGGCGCCGAAGCGGAAGCGCTCGCCTACTCGGTGATCGAGCCCATCTTCCGCAGCGGGGCACTCGGGCGAACATCGGACACGTACCGCCTGCGAACTCGACGACACGGTTCGGCGGAGCCGGAGCAGGACAACCAGACGGCCGCGTCACGGGTCCACGCTGCGGCGGCCGACGGCGACTTCGAACGCGCCGAGGAACTGGCCCTCTCCATCCCGGACCCGGACTACCGCAGCCACCTGCTGGAGTCGCTCGTGCGGGACGTGATCCTCGACGGTGACCTGGAGCGGGCGGCGGGCCTTGTCGCCCGAATCCCCCAGCCGGCACGTCAGCGGTTCGCGGTCGCCAACGTGGTCCGCGCGGCGATCGCCACCGGGGACCTCGACCGGGCGGCGGAACTCGTCGCCGGTTGGGAGGCCGACCACCGGGAGACAGCGGCCGAGTTGACCGTCGAGATCGCGATCGCGTCCGGCGACCTCGACCGGGCCGAGACGCTGGCCGGCTCCATCACCACGCGCTACTCCCGCGACGACATGACCGGCCGGGTGGCGGATGCCGCCATCAGAGCCGGTGACCTCGACCGGGCCGAGGCGATCGTCCTCTCGCTGATCGAGTCTGGGCGCTCCAGCCGGCAGATCACAAAGGTGATCACCGCGATGGTGGCCGCAGGCAACCTCGACCGGGCGGAGCTGTTGCTGGACCGTGCCGAGGCCGCGGCCCGTTCGGCGAGCGAGGCGCATGCCGAAGCGACAGCGCTCGTGGCGGTGACCGAAGCCGTCATAGCGTTCGGCGACCACGACCGGGCGCACCAACTCGCCTGGTCGATCGCGGATCCGTGGTGGCGTGGCGACGCACTCGCCGCCGTCGCCTCGGCGTTGCTCAAGTCGGGCGACCCGGACCGCGCGGGTGCCCTCGTCGACTCGATTACCACAGCCGACGAGCCGACCAGGGCGTTGCACCTGGTCGACGCCGTCGAACCAGGGCCAGGGCGACGCCTGCTGGCCCGCGTCCTCGCGTCCGAGGGACGGGTGTTGGACTGGACGTCGAGCATCCGCGCCCTCTGCCGGATGGTCCCGGAAGCGCTCCCGGCGATCCTGGGCGAACTCGCCGTCATCGAGCGGGCGAGTGGCCCGGCCTAGTGCCGGATCGGCGCGTTGGCAACCCCGATTAGGCCCCGTCCCGAGAGTCGGCCTACACTGGCCAGGTTGCCTCGGCGAGGGCGAGCATCACGCTCGGCGTGATCGACGCGGCGGTTGTGATGCCGCGCGTGTTCACCCTCCGCGCCGCCCGCCGCCGCAGGCCAACCCCCGCTTCGCCCCGCCCGACGTACCCGCCGACGTTTACCAGGCCAGACCGTTAGGAGAGCCCCACCGTGTCCGAGGTCCGTCTCGCCGCAGAGCAGCGCACCGAGTTCGGCAAGGGCGCCGCCCGCCGCACCCGCCGCGCCGGCAAGATCCCCGCGGTGCTCTACGGCCACGGTTCCGACCCGAAGCACCTGGCCCTGCCGGCGCTCGAGTTCGCCCGTGTTGTCCGCGAGCACGGTCACAACGCAGTTCTCACGCTGGACATCGAGTCCTCCACCGAGCTGGCGCTGACCAAGACCGTCACCACGCACCCCATCAAGAACTACATCGAGCACGTCGACCTGCTGCTCGTGCAGCGGGGCGAGAAGGTCACCGTCGAGGTGCCGATCGTCCTCACGGGCGACGCCGCCGCGGCGACCCTGCTCACGCAGGACCTCACCACCATCCAGGTGGAGGCCGACGCGCTCAACATCCCCGAGCAGGTCGAGTACTCCATCGCGGGCCTGGCCGCGGGCACCCAGGTGCACGCCTCCGACCTGGTCCTGCCGGCCGGCACCACGCTGGTGACCGACGGCGAGGCGATGGTCCTCGCGGTGAACGCCGCGCCGACCGCCGCCGAGCTGGACGGCGACACCGGTGAGGGCACCGAGCCCGAGGCCACCGAAGAAGGCTGAGCCCATCACGTCGGGCAACTCGAACGGCACGCCTCCCCCGCCGCACGGCTGGGGCGGCGTGCCGTTCCCGTTTCTGAGCCCGGCGCAGGTGCGCGCCACCCGGTTCCCCCGCAAGAGGGGCAAGGGCTACGACCCGGCGCAGGTCGACGCGTTCGTGCTGCGCATCGCCGACGCGCTGGCCGGACGCGTGCCGCTGCACCCCGACCAGGTGCGCACGATCGCGTTCACCGAGATCGCCGGCGGGTACGACCAGCGGACCGTGGACGACTTCCTGGCCGCGTGCGAGCACCAGCTCCGGTCCGGTCACGTGCCGCCGACCACGTTGCAGACCGGCGAGGCGGTGCTGGCGGTGAAGCTGCCGCGCGCGCCGAACGGCTACGATCGCGGCGAAGTCGACGCGTTCCTCGGCCGGGCCGCCGCGGCGCTGGACGGGCGGGGGCGGATGACCTCCAGCGAGGTGCGCCACACCAGGTTCACCACCACGTCCGGGCTGCGGCGGGGCTACCAGGTCCGCGCGGTGGACGCCCTGTTGGACGAGCTTGAGCAGGAGTTGCGGTTCCGTGGTCGATGACGTCGCCCTGGTCGTCGGGCTGGGCAACTCCGGCCCCAAGTACGAGGGCAACCGGCACAACGTCGGCTTCCTCGTGCTGGACGAGCTGGCCGCGCGCGTGGGCGGGAAGTTCAAGGCCCACAAGGGCGGCGCCGAGGTCCTCGAGGGCCGGTTGGCCGGCCGCCGGGTCGTGCTGGCGAAGCCGCGCGGCTACATGAACACCTCCGGCGGTCCGGTGGCGGGCACGGCGAACTTCTACAAGGCGCCGCCGTCGTCGATCATCGTCGTGCACGACGAGCTGGACCTGCCGTTCGGCGTGGTGCGGCTCAAGCTCGGCGGCGGCGAGAACGGGCACAACGGGCTGCGGTCGATCACGAAGTCGTTGGGCACCAAGGACTACCACCGGGTGCGGTTCGGGGTGGACCGGCCGCCGGGCCGGATGGACCCCGCCGACTACGTGCTGCGCGACTTCTCGCTGGTGGAGCGCAAGCAGCTGGCGCTGGAGCTGGACCGGGCGGCGGACGCCGTGGAGGCGCTGCTGGAGCTGGGGCTGGAAGCCGCCCAGAATAAATTCCACTGAGCACAAGTTCCACTGAGCACAAGTTCCGCCGGGAACGAGGTCAGGCGCGGCCGAAGCGGGCGAGCAGGTGCCAGACCTTCTTCAGGTCCTGCTGGTCGTAGCGGTCGCGGGCGTCGCCGATGACCTTCGGCGTCAGCACGCCGTCCACCGCGACCGCCACGCCCAACTCGACGTACTCGGGGCCCCGGAAGTCCGGGTGGCGGCGCAGTTCGGCCACGGGCAGCCGGAACCCGGTGTGCCACTCGACCGCGCACGGCAGGCGGTAGGCCGCCTCCTCCACCTCCGTGCCCCGGTAGCTCGGGTCGAGCACGAGCGCCTCCGCGTCGGCCTCCAGCGACACGGGACCGTGCACGTGGGCCTCGACGTAGTCGTCCAGCGGGTCGCGGCGGTCGGCCCGCGCGAGCTCGATCAACGCCATCCGGTCGGCCGTGCCGAACGTCTCCGGCTCCAGCACGCTGTCCGGGTAGCAGAACGTGGTCCGGTCCACCACGTCCCGGGTCAGCCGCAAGTGCGACGACCCGAACCGCGGTGACGCGCCGTACGGGCTGAGTCGGAAGTTCAGCCCGCCGTACACCGGCCTCTCGTGCGGCGACGCGTCGTCGTAGGCGCCGCCGAACATCCGGCTCTCCCACCGCCACCGGTCACCACCGGCGAACGCGGTCAGGCCGCCGTTGCCGGTGCCGGTGACGAACTGCGAGACGTAACGCCCCGTGTCCGCGAGGGCGGCGACCACTCGTTCGGGGTGGAAGTTGAGGGTGACGCGCAGGGCGCGGTCGAGCGGTGTGCCGGTCGACCGCGCCCTCACGTGCCTCAGAGCGCGCTCCGCCGGCGACATCACACGGTGGGCACCAGGCCCGCGGCGGCGGAACGGCGCAGCTTGCCGGACGGCGTCTTGGGCAGGCTGCCGGGCTTGAGCACGACCACCGAGAACGGCCGCAGCCCGACCGCGTCCACGACCCGCGCGCTGATCTCCTTGCTCAACGCCCGCACCGCGTCGTCCTCACCGGCCAGCTTCGACTCGACCACCACGGCGAACCGCTCCCGTCGCGTGCCCGCGTCCAGCCGCACGGCCACCGCGTTGCCCGCGCGCACGCCCTCCACGGCGGTCGCGGCGCGCTCGATGTCCGTGGGGTAGATGTTGCGCCCACCCATGATGATCACGTCCTTGCGCCGCCCGCAGACGACGACCTGGCCGTCCACCACGTACCCCTCGTCGCCGGTGTCCAGCCAGCCCTCGGCGTCCTGGGTGTCCCTCGGGCCGTCCACGGTGAGGTAGCCGGGCGTCACGGCCTCGCCGCGCACCCGCAGCTGACCGACCTCGCGCTCGCCGAGCAGCTTGCCCTGCTCGTCCACGACCTGCACCTCCAGGCCCGGCAGCGGCGGCCCGAGCAGCGGGAACGCCCGCGCGTTGGGGCTGTCCGGCGGCACCGGCACGGCGCGGTGGCCCGCCTCCAGCTCCTCCGGGTCGACCACGTCGACCGAGAGCCCGGTGAACACCGGCGCGAACGCCACGCCCAGCGTCGTCTCCGCCATGCCGTACGCGCACAGCACGCACTCGGGCCGCAGCCCGAACCGCGCGCCCTCGTCGGTGAACATCTTCACCGCGGCCGGGTCGATGGGCTCGGCGCCGTTGAGCGCGATCCGCAGCCTGGACAGGTCGAACGCGCCGTCGTCCACGCCCCGCATGCGGCGGGCGGCGATGGCGTAGGCGAAGTTCGGGGCGGCCGTGATGGTGCCCTGGTAGCGGCTGATCAGGTCCGGCCACAGGGTGGGCCGGCCGAGGAAGTCGACCGGCGTGACCTTGACCAGGTCGATGCCGAACAGCATGGGCACGGTCAGGAAGCCGACCATCCCCATGTCGTGGAACAGCGGCAGCCAGGAGACCATCCGGTCGGTCTCCGGGTCGAGCTCGGCGGCGACCTCCATCGCCTTGGCGTTGGACCACAGGTTGCCGTGCGTGATGCGGACGGCCTTCGGGTCGGCCGTGGAGCCGCTGGTCAGCTGGAGCAGCGCGGGCAGGTCCTCGTCGACCTCGACGGGCGCGGCCAGCGGCTCGCCGTCCAGCTCGGCCAGCCTGCGGTAGGAGACGCCGTGCTCGTCCAGCACGCCCGACAGCGCGTCGAACGGCGCGCCGAGCAGCACCAGCTTCGCGCCGATCATGGTGAGCACGCGCAACGTGTCACCGGCCCACTCGGCGAGGTCGGTGCGCGCCGTCGGCTGGTGCAGCATGGTCGTGCTGCCGCCGGCCAGCCACACCGCCTGCACGGCGGGCGCGATCTCGGCCGGGTCGCCCGCCAGGACGGCGATGGACTCGCCGCGCGCGACCCCCTCCGCCACGAGCGCGCCGGCCATGCGGGTCGCCTGCTGGTGCACCTCCGCCCACGACCTGCGGACCGGAGCGTTCGGCTCCCCCGTGGTCATGCCCCGCGCCCGTCCTCCGGCGCCCGTAGCGGTTGCCACCATCGTGTCCACGAACCGGCTCATGCCCGTCAGGGTAGAGCGATCTTCCGGCGCATTGAGCCGATAGGGCGAAACATCGGGTGCGTCGTCCGGCGATACTCCCCGGTACACCACACGAAGGAGGTAATGGGGTGGCCGGGTTCGACGCTCGCCAGCACATGCCGGCACATCCGGCGCCGCTGTTGGGCGCGCGGGATCTGCGGCAGGTCGCCTTCCACCGCCCCCCGCCCGGTCAGCCCGGGTACGACGAGGGTCAGGTGGACGCCTTCCTGGACCGCATCGAGGCAACGCTGCTCGGTCGGGACGACGTGACCGAGCAGGACGTGCGCGAGGTGCGGTTCAGACCCTCGCGGCCCGGCTACTACGCGGCCGAGGTCGACGCGTTCATGGACCTGGCGGCCGAGACGCTCGGCTCGACGCCGCAGCGGCGCCAGGCCACCGCTCCCGCGCAGGGCGCGCACGCCACGTCGACCGGGATGCGCCCGGCGGCCCGGCTGACGCCGCAGGACGTGCGCGGCGTGCGGTTCCACAAGCCCAGACCGGGGAACCGGGGCTACCACGAGGGCGAGATCGACGCCTTCCTCGACCGGATCGAGAACACCCTGGCGGGTCGCGACCACCTGACCGCCCGGGAGGTGCAGGACTTCGAGTTCAGCTACGCCCCTCCAGGTCAGGTGGGGTACGACGAGGACGACGTGGACACGTTCCTCGACCTCGTCGTGGTGACCTTGGAGCGAATGCCCGCACCACTTTTCCCCGTACCTCCTTCTCCCCTCACCTCCCCCGCCGCCCTCGCGCCACCCTCCTCACCCCTGCCCCCTCCCGCGCCCCCGGTGCGACCCCGTCCCGGCCCCGGCACGCGCCCGTTGACCGCTCGTGACGTCCGCACCGCCGCCTTCGGCAAGCCGCCGCGCGGCCGGCGTGGTTACCAGGAGTCGCAGGTCGACAAGTTCCTCGACCGGATCGAGAACACCCTGCTCGGGCAGGACGACCTGACCGCGCGCGAGGTCCGCGAGGTCCGCTTCAGCCGGCCCATGTTCGGCCGGCGCGGGTACGACGAGACCGAGGTGGACGCGTTCCTGGCCCGGGTGGAGAAGCAGCTGGGCGAGGGACCGCCGCGCCCGAGCGCCATCCCGCCGATCACGTCGTGGAAGCAGCTGCGGTCGATCAAGATCCCGTTGGCGGGGCCGGCGCAGCGCGGGTACCGGACGTCCCAGGTGGACCGGGTGCTGGAGGAGGTCGGCATCGCGCTCGACGGCATGCTCGGCGCGTCGTCGGCGGAGGTGGCGACGACGAAGTTCGCCACCGCGTTGATCGCGGGTCAGGGCTACGACTGCGCTTACGTGGACGAGCTGATGCCGCTGCTCGTCACCGAGCTCCGCCGCCGCGGCCGCTGACCCTCGCGTGTCGAACGCTCAGGACCCCCGAGTTCGCCGTTCAGGGTGGTCCTGAGCGTTGAACTCGGGGGTCCTGGAGTTTCAGGACTCGCGGGTCAGGCTTCGGCGGACTCGGCGGCGGACAGCCACTGGGCTTCGACGTCCTCCGCCTCGGCCAGGACGGCCTTCAGCTCGGCGTCCAGGGCCAGCAGGCGTTCGGGGTCGGTGGCCGCCTCGGCCAGCGCCGCGTGCAGCTGGGTCTCCTTCTTCTGCAACGCCTCCAGCCGGCGTTCCAGGCGGGACAGCTCCTTGCGCGCCGCGCGCTGGTCCGCCGCCGACGACGGCGCGGACGCGGGCTTCGCGCTCGGCACGACGGCGGCTTCCTTCTGCTTGTCCCGCCGCCGCAGGTACTCCTCGATCCCGCCCGGCAGGTCGGTCAGCCCGCCGTCGCCGAACAGCGCCACCACCTGGTCGCACACCCGTTCCACCAGGTAGCGGTCGTGCGAGATCACCACCAGCGTGCCCGGCCACGAGTCCAGCAGGTCCTCGAGCTGCTGCAGCGTGTCGATGTCCAGGTCGTTGGTCGGCTCGTCGAGCAGCAGCACGTTCGGCTCGGCCATCAGCAGCCGGCACAGCTGCAACCGCCGCCGCTCACCGCCGGACAGGTCGCCCACCGGCGTCCACTGCTTCTGCGACGAGAACCCGAACCGCTCCGCCAGCTGCGACGCCGACATCTCCTGCTTGCCCAGCACGACCCGTCGCGCGACCTCCTCCACGGCCTCCAGCACCCGCATCGACCCGTCCAGGTCGTGCAGCTCCTGGCTGAGGTGCGCGAGCTTCACCGTCTGCCCCTGGACGCGCTTGCCGCCCTCCAGCTCGCGCTCACCGGCCAACGCCCGCAGCAACGTCGTCTTGCCCGACCCGTTCACCCCGACGATCCCGACCCGGTCGCCCGGCCCGATCCGCCACGTCAGGTCGCGCACCAGCACCCGGTCGGGCACGGTCAGCGTCGCGTCCTCCAGCTCCAGCACGGTGCGCCCGAGCCGCCGCTTGGCGAACGCGAGCAGCTCCACCGAGTCGCGCGGCGGCGGCACGTCGGAGATCAACGCCTCGGCGGCGTCGATGCGGTAGCGGGGCTTGGACGTGCGGGCGGGCGCGCCGCGGCGCAGCCACGCCAGCTCCTTGCGGGCCAGGTTGCGGCGCTTCTCCTCGATCGTGTCGGCCAGTCGGGCGCGTTCGGCGCGGGCGAAGATCCAGTCCGCGTAGCCGCCCTCGTACTGCTCGACCTTCCCGTTCACGACCTCCCACGTGCGGCTGCACACCGTGTCCAGGAACCACCGGTCGTGGGTCACCACGACGAGTGCCGTGCGCCGGGCCAGCAGGTGCTCCGCCAGCCACCGCACGCCCTCGACGTCGAGGTGGTTGGTCGGCTCGTCCAGCACGACCAGGTCGAGGTCCTGCACGAGGGCCGCCGCCAGCGCCACCCGGCGTCGCTCGCCACCGGACATCGTGGCGACAGGCGAGTCCAGCCCGAACCCGGTGATGCCGATCCCGTCGAGGATCGACCGCACGCGCGCGTCGGAGGCCCACTCGTGCTCGGAGTCGAACCCGAGCGGGTCGATCACGGCGTTGCGCACCGTCGACCCCTCGGGCAGCTCGGTGCGCTGCGTGACCACCGCCATCCGCAGCCCGCGGTTCTGGCTGACCCGTCCCTCGTCCGGCGGGGCGAGCCCGGCCAGCACCTCCAGCAGCGTCGTCTTGCCGCCGCCGTTGAGGCCGACGACCCCGATGCGGTCGCCTTCGCCGACGCCGAGGGACACGCCGTCGAGCAACGGACGCACGCCGAACGACTTGGAGACGTTCTCCAAGTTGACCAAGTTGGCCATGTACCAGCACCTTCATCGAGAACGGGGTGACAACGCAGTACGCCAGCCTAGCTATCGCGCCGGTGACGACGGCCCGCCCCGGCTCGACGCACCGGCCACGACCGAACCAGGGAGTCCGATGTCACAGCTCAGCAGGGTCGTCGGCGCGTTCGCCGTCCTGTCAGCCGCAGGATGCGGCACCGCGGCCACTCCACCTGCGACGACCACCACCACGACCTCGACCTCGACCTCGGTGACCACCACCTCGACCTCCACCGCGGTGACCGAGCCACCTCCGACCGTGACGCAGGCCGCGAGGATGTGCACGGTGCCGGACGTGGTCGGCATGGTCCACCAGACCGCCCAGGACACCATGCAGTCCGCCGGCCTGTACCGGCTGCGCGAGCAGGACGCGACCGGTCAGGGGCGCCTGCTGGTGGTGGACCGCAACTGGACCACCACCGCGCAGAGCGTCGCCGCCGGTCAGGTGGTCGACTGCGACACCGAGGTCACGCTGTCGGCGAAGAAGGCGGGCGAGTAGGTCACGCGTGCACTTCGGGCGGGATCGGCCGGGGCGCTTCCTCGGTGCCGATGACGCGCGCGCCGTGCACCGGCCCTTGCGCCACGCGCACCGTCCGGCAGACCCCCGCGCCCGCCAGCTCGGCCGCCACCCGCACCGCCGAGTCGCCGTCCGTGCAGAGGAACGCGCAGGTCGGGCCCGAGCCGGACACCATGCCGGCCAACGCGCCCGCGTTCACGCCCGCGCGCAGCGTGCGGCGCAGGTTGGGGCGCAGCGACACGGCGGCGGCCTGCAGGTCGTTGCCGAGCAGGAGCGCGAGCTGGCGCGGGTCGCCGGAGGACAGGCCTTCGAGCACGGCTTCCGCCTCGCCTACGCGGGGCGGGTCGCCGTCCGCGCGCAGCCGGTCCAGCTCGTCGAACACCTCGGGCGTGGACAGGCCCCGCCGGTCGAACGCCAGCACCCAGTGGAACGTGTGGCGGGACAGCACGGGCACGATCCGGTCGCCGCGGTCCGTGCCGAGGGCCGTGCCGCCGTAGATGGCGAACGGGACGTCCGCGCCGATCTTGCCCGCGAGGCCGGCCAGCTCGTCCCGGCTGATCTCCAGCCGCCACAGCGAGGCCAGCCCGACGAGCGTCGCCGCCGCGTCCGCGCTGCCGCCCGCCATGCCGCCGGCGACCGGGATGGACTTGCGGATGACGACGCGGACCTTCGGGTCGTCGGGGTCGCGGCCGACGTGCTCGGCCAGCACCCGCACCGCCCGCCACGCCAGGTTGGACGCGCCGGTGGGCACCGAGTCGGCGCCTTCGCCGTGCACCTCGACACCGGGGTCCTCGGCGATGGCGACGGTCACCTCGTCGGTCAGCGACAAGGCCTGGAAGATCGTCACCAGGTCGTGGTAGCCGTCCTCGCGGGAGTCGCCTACGGCCAGGTGCAGGTTGACCTTGGCCGGGACGCGGACGGTGACCGGGGGTGGGACGACAGCGAGCACGCCATGAAGCGTACGGGCGTTTCCGGGTTGCCCGCTCCTACCAACCTCTGACCTGCGACGGAACACTCGCCTCCCGCTCACGCACCCGCGTGCCCACCAACTCCCCCTCACGCAGCCGCACGCCCACCCAACCGTCACGCACTCCCGCTCACGCACCCGCTTGCCTACACAAAGGAAGGGCTTCGTGTCATCCCGCCGACCTGGCGCAGCCCTACCGCACGTGTCAAGGGGGGCACCTCCAGCGATACCCACGGCCTGAACCGATGCCGCCCCCCTTGACACGTGTGGTAGCCCTTCGGGAGGTCGGTGGGATGACACGAAACCCGGACCAACAACGGACCCGGCACAAAACCACCCACCGCCGTCATCCTGCTGATCTGCCCGTCCGGCGAGGACGCTCTTTTCGTCCTCCAGGACTCTCCGCCCGTCCGGCGAGGACGCTCTCCCGCCTTCCAGAACTCTCCGCCCGTCCGGCGAGGACGCTCTCCCGCCCTTCAGGACCCTCGGGTCATACAGCAGGACCCTCCGACGTCACACCGCGAGGACCGAGCCCGAGAACGTCTCCTTGATGTAGTCCTTGACCTGCTGCGACTGGAGCAGGGCGAGCAGGTCCTTCACGCGCGGGTCGTCCTTGAGGTCGGTTCGGGTGACCAGGCCGTTCGCGTTGGGGTTGCCCTCGGCCTTCTCCAGCGCCAGCGCGTCGGACGCGGGGTTCAGGCCGGCGTCGATGGCGTAGTTGCCGTTCACCACGGACGCGTCGGTGTCGTCCAGCGAACGCGGCAGCTGCGCGGCCTCCAGCTCGACGAACTCCAGCCCGCGCGGGTTCTCCGCGACGTCCCGGACGGTCGCCGTCTTCTCCGCGCCCGGCGTGATCTTGATCAGCCCGTTGTCCTGCAGCAGCTTCAGGCCGCGCGCCTCGTTGGTCGCGTCGTTCGCCACGGCCACGCGGGCGCCGGACGGCAGGTCGGCCAGCGACTTGTGCTTCTTCGAGTACACGCCGAGCGGCTCCAGGTGGACCGGCCCGATCCACTCCAGCGACGCGCCGCTCTCCGCCTTGAACGTGTCCAGGTACGGCACGGTCTGGAAGTAGTTCGCGTCCAGCGACCCGTCCACCAGCGCCGTGTTCGGCTGCACGTAGTCGGTGAACTCGACGACCTCGATCTTCAGGCCCTTCGACGCGGCGAGGTTGTCCGCCACGTACCGCAGGACCTGGGCGTGCGGGACCGGGCTCACGCCGACCTTGAGCGGCGCGTTCGGGTCGGACGCGGCGCCGGTGTCGCCACTACCGCAGCCCACCGCGGTCAGCAGCACGGCCAGCAGGGCAGCACGAATACGCATTTCATTCCTTAGGTGAGGAGAAAAACGATCAGACGGACGCGGTGCGGCGGCGGTCGACGCCGCGGGCCACGCGGTTGGTGGTGAACTGGATCGCGGTGGCGATGACCGCCAGCACGACGACCGTGCTCCACAGGTAGCGGTCGTTGAACCGCTGGTAGCCCATGCGCACGGCGAGGTCGCCGAGCCCGCCGCCGCCGACCACGCCGGCCATTGCCGAGTAGCCCAACAGCGCGATCGCGGTCACGCCGATGGCGTTGACCAGCGCGGGCAACGACTCGCGGAGCAGCACGCTGCGCACGATCCGCACCGTGGACGACCCGGTGGTGACGGCGGCCTCGACCACCGACACGTGCACCTCGGCCAGCACGTTCTGCACCAGCCTGCCGACGAACGGGATCGCGCCCACGGCGAGCGGCACGATGGCCGCCGTCGGTCCGATGGTGCTGCCGAGCAGCAGCCTGGTCAGCGAGGTGAGCACCACCAGCAGGACCAGGAACGGCATGGAGCGGCCCAGGTCCACGACGAACCCGAGCACCTTGTGCAGCACCGGCCGGGGCCTCAGCCCACCGGGTGCGGTGAGCTGAAGCCAGATGCCGACAGGTGCTCCGAGCAGAACGGCGATCAGGGTGGAGACGACCACCATGTACAACGTCTCGCCGGTGGCGACCAGCAGGTCGTCGAACACGATGGACCAGGGTGTTGCGGACCTCACGCAGCTACTCCCTGAGGACCCGACAGGGTCCGGCGCACCGAGCCGCCCGCTTCCGAGATCCACTCCAGCGCCGAGTCGGCGCGCTCGCCCTTCAGGCCGACCCGGAACCGGGCCACCGGGGTCTCGCCGAGCCTGGTCAGGCCGCCGCCGAGCAGGTTGAGCTCCACGCCGAACCGGCCGGTGGCCTCGGGCAGCAGCGCGCCCACGGCGGCGAAGCCGATCAGCACGACGTCCGCGACCCGGTCGAACGCGGACTCCGCCGCCGGGTTCTGGTCCACGGCGGGCAGCAGCGACGCGGCCGTGCGGCTCGCGGCGTCCGACACCAGGTCGAGCACCTTGCCGTGCTCCACCACGCGGCCGTCCTCCAGCACCGCGACGTCGTCGCAGATCTTCCGGACCACGCCCATGTCGTGCGTGACCACGAGGACCGTCACGCCGAGCTCGGCGCGCGCCCGGTCCAGCACGGCGAGCACCGAGCCGGTGGTCTCGGGGTCCAGCGCGGACGTCGGCTCGTCGGCCAGCAGCACGGACGGCGACGCGGCGAGCGCCCGCGCGACCGCGATCCGCTGGCGCTGGCCGCCGGAGAGCTGGTCGGGGTAGGAGCCCGCCTTGTCGGTCAGCCCCACCAGGTCCAGCAGCTCGGCGACGCGGGTGCGGCGCTGCGGCCCGGCCACGCCCGCGGCTTCCAGCGGCAGCGCGACGTTGCCCGCGGCGGTGCGCTGGCGCAGCAGGGAATCCCCTTGCGGCACCACGCCGATCTGCCGGCGGGCGGCGCGCAGCGCGGTGCCGTCGAGCGAGACGAGGTCGGTGCCGTCGACGCGGATCGCGCCGCTGTCGGGCCGCTCCAGGAGCGCGACGCACCGGGCCAGGGTGGACTTGCCCGCCCCGCTGGGGCCGACGACGCCGAGCACGGTGCCCGCGGCGACGTCCAGGTTCACGCCGTCCAGCGCGCGAACCTGCCCGGTACTCCCGGGGAAGGTCTTGGTGAGGTTCTCGACAGTGATCACGTTTTCGCTCCACGACGGCATGCGGCAGCGCACGCCCGGGGCGTGCGTGACCGACGGCTCAGCTCGGAAAGGTGTCCTGGGTGAAGGACGCGGGGATTCGAGGCGCCTGCGGCTGCTCAGCGGCTGCGACAGGCGGACGACGTGCGGCGACCGTGGTCGACCACCCGCCGGCGGGTGAGCATTCGCATCCTGGGCACGTGATTCCTCCATCGTTCCTGGCGGAAGCACCTGCCCCCGTGGAGGGGTGGTTGCTGCGGCGTCGTGGAGCCAGGTCTCTCGGCCGCTCGGGATGGCACCACGAGTAGACCCGACCGGGCCCGGCTGACGCAAGTCCGAACCAGGATCGTCCGGCAAATCACACTTTCGGCCGAAAGATCAACGACTAGCGGGCGGACGCGGCCTCGGCTATCCGGATGAAGTCGCCGACGGCCAGTTGTTCGCCGCGCGCCGAGGGGTCCACGCCCGCCTCGACGAGCAGCCGCTGCGCCTCGGCGGCCGAGCCTGCCCAGCCCGACAGCGCGCCGCGCAGCATCTTGCGGCGTTGCGCGAAGGCCGCGTCCACCAAGGCGAACAGCCGCTTCTGGTCCACAGTGGACAGCTGCTCGTGCCGGTCGAACGCGACCAGCGCCGAGTCCACGTTCGGCACGGGCCAGAACACCGAGCGCGGCACGGGACCGGCCCGGCGGGCGTCCGCGTACCAGGCGAGCTTCACGCTGGGCACGCCGTAGACCTTGCTGCCGGGACCGGCGGCCATCCGGTCGGCCACCTCCGACTGCACCATCACCAGGCCCGTGCGCAACGACGGCAGCACGGCCAGCAGGTGCAGCACCACGGGCACGGCCACGTTGTACGGCAGGTTCGCCACCAGGGCGGTCGGCGCGACCGGGAGCTGCTCCGGGGTGACGCGCATCGCGTCGGCGTGCACGACGGACAGCCGGTCGGCCAGCTCAGCGGCCCGCTCCGCCACCGTGACCGGCAGGCGGTCGGCCAGCACGCCGTCGATCTCCACGGCCACCAGCGCGCGACAGGAGGGCAGCAACGCCAACGTGAGCGAGCCCAGGCCGGGCCCGACCTCGAGCACCACGTCGTCCGGGCGCAGGTCGGCCGCCGCCACGATGCGCCGCACCGTGTTCGGGTCGTGCACGAAGTTCTGCCCCAGCTTCTTCGTGGGGCGGATGTCCAGTTCGGCGGCCAGCCGACGCACGTCGGCCGGCCCGAGGAGGTGGCTCCCCGAACCGGCCGACGTCGAGTCCTGTGTCACCGGCACATTGTTACGGCAAGCCGAGCTTCTGCTGGCAGTGGGGCCACGCCGAGTAGCCGCCGCGCGCGTCGCGGAGCTTGGTGGCGATGGCGATCTGCTGCTCGCGGGTCGCCTGGTGCGGGTACGCGGCGTACTGGCTGCCGCCGTAGGCGTCCCAGGTGCCCTTGTTGAACTGCAGGCCGCCGTAGTAGCCGTTGCCGGTGTTGATGGCCCAGTTGCCGGTCGCCTCGCACTGCGCCAACGCGTCCCACACCGCACCGTCGGGCGGGAGCTTGGTGCCGACCTTGACCTTCTTCGGCTTCGGCTCCTTGGTGACCTTCGCGCCCAGCTTCTCCCGGCCGACCTCCTGGCCGTTCTTGACCGTGACGCGGTAGGTGACGATCTGCTCGCCGGCCTCGCCCGGGTCCAGGACCTCTTTCTGGCCCTTCATCATCGTGTCGTCCTTGACCTCCTCGACGGGCGGCTGGATGGCCTCCGTCGCGTTGATCACCGACACGCCGGTGCGCGTGATGTGGACCTCGGCGCCGTTGGTGACGCGCAGGTCGACCGCCGTCTCGAGCTTGTCCTCGGGGCCGAGCGAGAGGTTCTCGTTCTTCAGCAGCTCGTCGACGGTCACGGCCGTCGTCTGAATCTGCCGGGGCGCGTTGCCGCCGTCGTAGAGCGTGATGGTCTTGAGGCTCTTGACCTCGAGCGACAGGCCGTCGAGGGGGACGTCCATGTTGCGGTCGTGGGAGAGCCAGGCGCCCTCGTCGTTCACCTGCAACTGGTCCAGCGCCTCGTCCACGGTGACCGAGCGGACCCAGCCCTCGCGCTGCTCGCCGTCGACCGTCATCTTCACCAGGCGGCCGCGGTCCAGCGAGATCTTCCCGCCGTCGCTCACCTTGGCCTGGGGTGACGGGCTCAGCGCGTCGTGCTCGCCGATCGCGATGCCCTCGTCGGCGAGGATCTCGCCGACGGTCGACTCGTACGTGCGGACGGTGGTGGCCTCGCCGTCGACGTCGACCGTGACGGACTTGTCCATCGCGATCGCGGTGGCGCCGCCGCCGGAGATGGTGACCAGCACGGTGAGGACCGCGGCCTTCAGGAAGCGCCGCTTCCACTTCCCCGCGGCTTCGACCAGTGCGGCGGGCGGGGCGCTCGGCCGCTCGGCGGCCAGGCTGCCCGCGACCCGGTCCTGGGAGACCTCGTCGGGGATGATGATCGGTGGCAGGAGCGTGGTCTCGGCGTTGATCAGCCGGATCAGCTCGTCGACGTCGACGTTCGCGCTCTCCAGCAGCGCGTCGGCGTCCGGTCCCAGCACTTCCAGCACGTCGTCCGGGGTGATGGTGAACACCGCGGTGTCCCATTCGGACGGCGGCCCGGGTCTGTCCAGGACGTCGACACCGGTCGCGGGTGTCGACTGCACGGGCGTAAACCAGTCGGTGTCCTCGTTGAACGAGTTCACGGGTTGCCATACCTCCTGAAGGCGCGAAGTCCGGCGACGCGCACGGTCGATGTCGGTGGTCAGCTGGTGATCTCCGGCAACTCCCGTGCGTTCTCGGCTTCTCGCTTCTGGTGTCAACGTGACCCGCCCCGACTGCGGGTGCGCCCCGAATCACGACTCGGGGCACGGTCACGG
Source organism: Actinosynnema sp. NPDC049800 (assembly GCF_040656635.1). NCBI lineage: Bacteria > Bacillati > Actinomycetota > Actinomycetes > Pseudonocardiales > Pseudonocardiaceae > Actinosynnema > Actinosynnema sp. NPDC049800. The sequence continues at coordinate 47,966 of NZ_JBFAMT010000017.1, forward strand.
GACCGTAACGGGTTCACGGGGGTTGTGCCAACACCCCGACAACCCTTGTGAGTTCAGTCACTCCGTTAGGGGAGCAAGTCTGTCCGCCATTCGTCGTAAGGAGGACTACGACCTCACCGCGTCACGAAGACCGAAGACGCGTTCGGCGTTTCGGGTGATCTTCGTGGCCAACTCACCCAGGTCGGTCTCACGCAGCGTCGCCATGTCCCGGAGCGTGTAGTTCGCGCAATACGGCTCGTTCGGGCGACCTCGGTACGGGTGGGGCGTGAGGAACGGCGCGTCCGTCTCGACGAGCACGTGGTCCTCCGGCACCCACAGTGCGGCTTCCCGCAGGGCGTGGGCGTTGCGGAACGTCGTGGTGCCCGCGAACGAGAGCACGAACCCGCGCTCCACGCACGCGCGCGCGAAGGAGAGGTCGCCGGAGAAGCAGTGGAAGACCACGGTGGCCGGCGCGCCCTCGGCGTCGAGCACCTCGAGGATGTCGTCGTGCGCGTCCCGGTCGTGGATCATCAGCGGCTTGCCGACCCGCTTGGCCAGGTCGATGTGCCAGCGGAAGGCCTCGTGCTGCGCGGCTTTCGGCGCGTAGTCCCAGTAGTAGTCCAGCCCGGTCTCGCCGATCGCGACGACCCTGGGCCGGGCGGCGAGCCGTTCCAGCTCCGCCTGCTCGACCTCGCCGAACGTCGACGTGCGCGTGGGGTGCAGGGCGACCGCGGCGAACACCCGGTCGTCCCACGTGGCGGCTTCGGCGGCCCAGCGGGCGGCGTCGAGGTCGTCGGCCACCGTGATCACGCGGTCCACGCCCGCCCGGACGGCCCGGTCGAGCACCTCGCGCACCTGCTCGGGCGTCTTCGCCCCGCACGCGTCGAGGTGGGTGTGGGCGTCGACCACCGGCGCCGGAAGGGCTTCCGGGACCGGTGGCCGTTCGCCTCGGCGTTTCGTCACTTCGCGATCGGGGCCCACTCGGGGCCGGTCTCACCCAGTTCGGGGTCGAGCTTCGCGAACAGCGGCGCGGGCTTGGCCAGCGGCCTGCCCACCTCGATGGGGGTGGACGCCCACGTCGCCCGCTCGCCCGCGTAGTCGCCGGTCAGCACCGGGTACTCGCGGTCGGGCACGTCCAGGTCGGGCACGTCGGTCAGCTCGGGCTGGGCCGCCCACACGCCCGTGCCGCCCAGCGCCTCGTGCACCTTCTGCGCCGAGTGCGGCAGGAACGGCGTCAGCAGGGTGTTGGCGTCCTGCACGACCTGCAACGCGGTGTGCAGCACGGTGTCGCGGCGCTCCGGGTCGTCCTTGAGCTTCCACGGCTCCTGGTCGGACAGGTAGCGGTTGGCCGCGCCGACCACCTTCATCGCCTCGGTGGACGCCTGCTTGAAGCGGGAGCGGCGCAGGTTCGAGCCCACCACGTCGAACGCCTTGCGGGACAGCTCCAGCAGCTCGTGGTCGGCCTGGGTCGGGCTGGTCGGCTTCGGGATCGCGCCCACGTTCTTGTGCGCCATCGAGATCGACCGGTTGACCAGGTTGCCCCACTCGTTGGCCAGCTCGAAGTTCGTCCGGCGGACGAACTCGTCCCAGGTGAAGTCGGCGTCCTGGTTCTCGGGGCCGGCCACGGAGATGAAGTAGCGCAGCGCGTCCGGCCCGAACTCCTTGAGGAAGTCCGTGACGTAGATCACCGTGCCGCGGGAGGTGGAGAACTTCGAGCCGCTCATGGTCAGGAACTCGCTGGAGACCACCTCGGTGGGCAGGTTCAGCGTGCCGAAGGAGCCGGGCTCGCCGCCCTTCGCGCCCTGGCCGTTCTGCCCGAGCAGCAGGGAGGGCCAGATCAGCGAGTGGAAGACGATGTTGTCCTTGCCCATGAAGTAGTAGCCCTGGGCGTCGCCGGTCCAGAACTCCTTCCAGGCGTCGTCGTCCCCGCTGCGGCGGGCCCACTCGACGGACGCGCTGAGGTAGCCGATGACGGCGTCGAACCACACGTAGAAGCGCTTCATCGGCTGCTCGCGCCAGCCGTCGAGCGGGATGGGGATGCCCCAGTCCAGGTCGCGGGTGATGGCGCGGGGGCGCAGGTCGCCGATGAGGTTCTGGCTGAACTTGAGCACGTTCGGCCGCCACTCGGTGCGGGTCTGCAGCCAGCCGCCGAGCGCGTCGATGAACTGCGGCAGGTCGAGGAACAGGTGCTCGGTCTCGACGAACTTCGGCGTCTCGCCGTTGATGCGCGAGCGCGGGTTCTTCAGGTCGACGGGGTCGAGCTGGTTGCCGCAGTTGTCGCACTGGTCGCCGCGGGCGCCGTCGTAGCCGCAGATCGGGCAGGTGCCCTCGATGTAGCGGTCGGGCAGGGTGCGGCCGGTGGACGGGCTGATCGCGCCCATCTCGGTCTTCGGGACGACGTAGCCGTTGCGCCAGAGGGCCAGGAACAGCTCCTGGACCACCTTGTAGTGGTTGCCGGTGGTGGTCCGGGTGAACAGGTCGTAGGACAGGCCGAGGCCGTGCAGGTCGTTCGCGATCACGCGGTGGTACTTGTCCACGAGCTCGCGGGTGGACATGCCCTCCTTCTCGGCCTGCACCGAGATGGGTGTGCCGTGCTCGTCCGAGCCGGAGACCATCAGCACCCGGTTGCCCGACATGCGCATGTAGCGGGAGAACACGTCGGAGGGGACACCGAAACCGGAGACGTGACCGATGTGGCGGGGGCCGTTGGCGTAGGGCCACGCCACCGCGGTCAGCACGGAGGCACTCATGGGCCAAGCCTACGGAGCCGCTTCCAGCGGGTTTCCGCGGGTTGGGCAGTGCCCGGGGCGCCGTGCGCGGCAGACCGCCCGCCCGTCTCAGCTCTTGCTGATCGCGGCGTCGTACAGGGCCTTCTTGCTCACCCCCGCCGCCTCGGCGACCTCCGCGGCCGCCGTCTTCATCCGCTCGCCGTCGGCCACGCGCTGCCTCACCTCGGCCACCAGCGCCTCGATCGGCGGGGTCTCGCGGACCTCGGCGGGCGCCAGCACGACGGTGATCTCGCCGCGCACGCCCTCGGCCGCCCACTCGGCCAGCTCGCCGAGGCCACCCCGCCTGACCTCCTCGTAGGTCTTGGTCAGCTCCCGGCACACGGCGGCGCGGCGGTCCGGGCCGAGCACGTGGGCGGCGTCGGCGAGGGTGTCCGCCAGCCGATGGGGTGATTCGAAGAAGACGCACGTCCGGGGCTCTTCGAGCAGGGCCGCGAACCACCGCCGGCGTTCGCCCTGCTTGCGCGGCGGGAAGCCGTCGAAGCAGAAGCGGTCCGACGGCAGGCCCGACACGGCCAGCGCGGTCGTCACCGCGGACGGGCCGGGCAGGCACGTGACCCGGATGTCCTCCTCGACGCACGCGGCCACGAGCCGGTAGCCGGGGTCGGACACGCTCGGCATGCCGGCGTCGGTCACCAGGAGCACCGTCCGACCGTCCCGCAGCGCCTCCAGCAGGCCGGGCAGCCGGGCCGTCTCGACCTGGTCGTAGAAGCTGACCACCCGCCCGGACGGCGTGACGTCGAGGGCCGAAGCGAGCGACCGCAGCCGTCTGGTGTCCTCCGCCGCGATCACGTCGGCCGCGCCCAACGCCTCCACCAGGCGTGGTGACGCGTCCCGGACGTCGCCGAGCGGAGTAGCGGCCAGCACCAAACGGCCTGATCCAGATACAGGTCTCACGCCTCTCACCCTACGATCGTGCGCGTGAGCCTGATCGCACCGCAGTCCGCAGACGACGTGGTCGACGCCGGCGACGTGCCGCCGACGAGCCCGCCACCGGGCAACGACCGCGAACAGCGGGCCCGCCAGCTCGAACCCGGGAGGATGAGCGACGCCCTGAGGGGCTGGCTCATCACGCTGACCGTGGCGTTGATCGGCGGTGTGGTGCGGTTCTGGAACCTCGGGTTCCCGACCGACAAGGGCACCCCGGTCTTCGACGAGAAGCACTACGTGCCGCAGGGCGCGCAGGTGCTGCGCAACGGCGGGTACGAGGACAACCCCGGCTACGAGCTGATCGTCCACCCGCCGCTGGGCAAGCAGCTCATCGCGATCGGCGAGTGGCTGTTCGGCTACGACGGCGTCGGCTGGCGGTTCGCGTCGGCCGCCGTGGGCACGTTGACGATCCTGCTGGTGGTGCGGATCGCGCGGCGGATGACGCGGTCGGACCTGATCGCGGCGATCGCGGGCGTGCTGCTGATCGCGGACGGCATGAGCCACGTGCAGTCGCGGATGGGGATGCTGGACGCGTTCCTGACGTTCTTCGTGGTGGTGGCGTTCGCCTGCCTGGTGGTGGACCGGGACCAGGTGCGGTCGCGGCTGGCCGAGGCGGTGCGCGAGGGCTGGGTGACGAACTCGCCGTACGGCCCGTGGCTGGGTTTCCGCTGGTGGCGGTTCGCGGGCGGGGTCGCGCTCGGACTCGCGTGCGGCGTGAAGTGGTCCGGCCTGTGGTACATCGCGTTCTTCGGCGTGCTGTCGGTGTTCTGGAGCGCGCTGGCGCGTCGTGCGGCGGGGGTGGAGCGGCCGTGGCTCGGCGCGTTCGCGAAGGACCTGCTGCCGTCGCTGTTCGCGCTGCTGGTGATCCCGATGCTGGCGTACCTGGCGACGTGGTGGGCGTGGTTCGCGTCGGAGACGGCCATCGACCGGCACATCGCGGGCACGAAGATCCCCGAGGACGGCTGGATCCCGGCGCCGCTGCGGGCGCTCTGGTACTACAGCGGCAACGTGCTGGACTTCCACACCAAGCTGGTGACGTCGGAGACGAACCGCCACCCGTGGGAGTCGAAGCCGTGGACGTGGCCGATGGGCCTGCGGCCGATGCTCTACTACTTCGAGGGCTCGGTGCAGGGCTGCGGCGGGCCGAGCTGCGTCGGCGCGATCATGCTGATCGGGACGCCCGCCCTGTGGTGGCTGGCGTTCCCGATGCTGGCGTGGGCGATGTGGCAGTCGATCGCCAAGCTGGACTGGCGGTACGCGGCGGTGCTGGTCGGCTACGGCGCGGGCTTCCTGCCGTGGTTCCTCAACGTCGACCGGCAGATGTACTACTTCTACGCGATGCCGATGGCGCCGTTCCTGGTGCTGGGCATCGCGCTGGCGCTGGGCGAGGTGCTGGGCAGGCGGACCGACGGCAAGGAACGCCGCGGCACCGGCCTGCTCGCGGTGGCGCTGTACGTGGGCCTGGTCGTGGCCAACTTCGTGTGGCTGTGGCCGATCCTCAACGGCATCCCGATCACCCCGGAAGTGTGGGACGCCCAGAAGTGGCTTCCATCCTGGAACTGATCACCGGGCGGGTCGGGCCGGCAGCTCGGTGAGCACGGGGTTGCGGATGCTCTCGTAGATCACCGAGCTGCGGAAGCTGATGACCTCGCGGCGTTCGCTCAGGCGGTCGATGAGGAACGCGTGCAGGTGTTCCAGGTCCGGCACGGCGAGGTGGATGAGGAAGTCGTCGTCGCCCGCCACGACGTACATCGCGGTCACCTCGGGCAGGGCGCCGATCGCCGCCTTGAAGTTGGCGATCACCGCACGGCTCATCGGGCGCAGGCGGGCGGCGACGAAGGCTTGGACGGGGCGGTTGAGCGCGCTCAGGTCCACGTCCGCGTGGTAGCCCTTGATCACCCCACGTTCGCGCAGCGCGCGCACGCGTTCCAGGCACGTCGACGGCGCGACGCCGAGGCGCCGGGCCAGCTCGCGGTTGGTCAGCCGCGCATCCAGTTGCAGATTCCTGATGATCGCCGAATCAAGTTCGTCCACGTCCCGATCATGGCAAGCGTCGCCGAACGAAGTTCGGTGACCCTGGATCCAGTCATTCAGATGGGTAAGTCTGGGCGCAATCCACCGAACGAACGGACCGGACGTGCTGCCCACCAAACTCGCCCTGATCCTGCGTGACGACCTGCCGCCCAACCTCGCCGCGAACGCCGCCGTCGTCCTCGGCCTCACCCTCGGCGCCCGCCTGCCCGACCTGCTCGGCGACGACGCCGAGGACGCCGGCGGCGCCCTGCACCTCGGCCTCAACACCCACCCGGTGCCGGTGCTGACCACGTCCGCCGACCACCTCAAGGCCCTGCACCGCGCCGACGGCGTGCTGAAGATCGGCTTCACCGAGGTCGCCCGCCGCTCCCGCGCCTACCCCGAGTACCTGGAAGCCCTCGCCCGCACCGAGGACCCGGACTTCGTCGCGGTCGCCCTCTACGGCCCGCGCGCCGAGGTCACCCGGCTGACCCGCAAGCTCCCGTTGATGGCATGAGGCTCACCGCGATGTACGTGGGCGCGGTGCTCGGCCCCGGCGTGCTGGTGCTGCCCGCCCTGGCCACCGAGGCCGCCGGGCCCGCCTCCGTCCTGGCGTGGGCGGCGCTGCTGGCGTTGAGCGTCCCGATCGCGGTGTCGTTCGCCCGGCTGGGTGAACTCCACCGGGGCGGCGTGGTCGGGTTCGTGCGCACGGCGTTCGGCGAACGGGCCGCGCAGCCGGTCGCGTGGTGGTTCTGCCTGGTCGGCGTGCCGTTCGGGGTGCTCGGCGGCGCGCTGGTCGGCGGCCGCTACGTCGCCCACGCGCTCGGCGGCGGCGACCCCGCGGTGATCGGGGTCGTGCTGCTGGCCGCGGCGTTCGCCGCCAACTACGCGGGGCTGCGGGTGTCGGCGGGCGCGCAGGTCCTGCTGGTCGGGCTGCTGGCGGTGCTGCTGGCCGTGGCCGTCGCGGGCAACGTGCCGGCCGTGTCGCGCGAGGACTTCGAGCCCTTCGCGCCGCACGGGTGGCTCGCCGTCGGGCACGCCGCCGTGGTGCTGTTCTTCGCGTTCTCCGGCTGGGAGGCGGCGGGCAACCTCGCCGACGAGTTCGGCGACCCGCGTCGGGCGACCCGGCGGACGCTCGCCGTCGTCACCGTCCTGTACCTGGGGCTGGCGGTCACGACGGCGGGCACGGCGAGCGACGTCCCGCTCGCCGACCTGCTGGAACGCGTGTTCGGGCCGTCCGCCCGGCTGGTCACGGCGGTGGCCGCGACCCTGCTCACGTTCGGCGCGATCAACACCTACCTGGCGGGCGGCGCGCGCCTGGGCGGGCGGCACGGCCTGACCGGCTTGCTGGTGCTGTGCGCGGTGCTCACCGCCGTGACGCTGCGCCTGCACGTCGAGCTGGACACGTTGATGCGCGTCGCGTCGACCGCGCTCGCGGCGGTGACGGCGGCGGGACTGGCCGCCGCCGTCGCACTCCTCCGCAGCCGCGCGGCCGCGTTCGCCCTCGGCTGCACCGCGCTGGTGCTGGTCTTCTCGGGCGCGCTCCTGGCCGTGCCGCTGGTGATCGGGGTCGCGGCCCTGGTCAGCGCACGGGTCGCGGCGGCGGTTCCGGCCGGTCGATCATCCTCGTGACCGGTCCTTCCTTGCTCAACCCCGCCTGCGAGAGCCACGCGCTCAGCTCGGTGCGGATCGCGCCCAGCGCCGGCCGCCTGGCCGGGTCGGCGTCCAGCGCGCTGGTGAGCAGCCGGGCGTGGGCGCTGTGCTGCGGCAGCTTCACGCACGGCTCGCCCTGCGCGGCGGCCATCAGCGAGGAGATCGGGTTCTCCCTCGACCCGCGCGGCGGGTGGCCGGTGAGCGCGTAGCTGACCGTCGCGGCCAGCTGCCAGGCGTCCGACGCCGGGCTGGCCGCCTCGCCGCGGGCGGTCTCCGGCGCCAGGAAGTCGGGCGTGCCGACCATCATCCCGGTGGCGGTGAGCGTGCTGTCGCCCTTCGACCTGGCGATGCCGAAGTCGATCAGGTGCGCGGTGCCCTGGGTGTCCACGATGACGTTGGACGGCTTCACGTCCCGGTGCAGCACGCCCTGCTCGTGCGCGGCGGCCAGCGCGTCCGCCATGTTCACCCAGAGCCGGGCGGCGAGCGTGTCGGCGAGCAGACCGCTGTCGCGCACGACGTCCGACAGCGGCTGGCCGTCGATGTACTCCATGACGATCGCGAGGCCGTCCGGGTCCTGCACGATGTCGAACACGCGCACGCAGTTCGGGTGCCGCACGGCGGCCAGAGCGCGCGCTTCGCGCAGCATCCGCTGCTCGGTGTCGTTGTCGGGCGCGTGCGCGAGCTTCACCGCGACCGTGCGCGCCAACTGCTCGTCCACGGCCAGCCACACCGTGCCGAACCCGCCGCGGCCGAGCTGGCGGATCCGCCGGAACCGGCCGCCCGCCGGGTTCCACACCTTGCCGGAGTCGGGCGTCGGCGTCGGCACCGGCGCGCTGCTGCCGCCGCCGGGGCCGAACGGCAGCGGACCGGGCGTGTCGGCCAACGGCGCGGGCTGCTCCGGCTTGGTCGGCCTCGGCGCCTCCACGGGCACGTCGGCGACCCGCGTCGGCGGGTAGTGCCGTGCCGGCGGTGTCGGCCGGTAGGGCGGGACCGGCTGGTACGGCGGGATCTGCGCGGGCTGGTAGGGCGGCGGCTTCTCCACCTTGTAGGGCGGCGGCTGGTGCGGCTGGCGCGGCGGCTGCGACGACGACTGCCGCGGCTGCTGGGACGCGGACGACGACTGGTGCGGCTGCTGGGACGACGGCGGTGGCGTTCTCGACACCGCGGGTTGCGGGCTCGGGTTCCCGCGATCGCGACCGGGGCGGTTCAGCATGGCGGTAGTCAACCCGAAAACCCGCACGACGAGGGAGCCCAACACCGCGATCGGGAAGAACCCGAGCAGCAGGTGGCCCACCAGCGTGACCGGCAGCGCGGACGTGGACAGCAGCAGGACCAGGAACGGCGGCCAGAACACCCGGCGCGGCCAGTTCGGGCCGAGCCGGAACGCCGAGCCCGCCTGGAGCATCACGAACAGCAGGCAGAGCAGGGCGAGCAGCGCCGTCGCACCGGCGAAGACCACGTCCGGCACCCCGGACCGGCCGGTGATCGCGGTGATGATCGGGTCGGTGCCGATCAGGTAGTCGTACTGGGTGGTCACCATGCACGGCGACCCGTCCAGCGACTCCGTGCCCGGCAGCGCGCGGGTGCGCAGCAGCTTGTAGGTGGCCGAGAACGCCATCCACGGCAGCACCAGCGTGCTGACCACGCCGAGCACGGCGAAGATCGCGCCGGTGAACGGCCCGTAGGAGTTGCCGACCACGCGGCGGACGGTGATCGACAGCAGCGCGGCGACGGTCGGCAGCACGCCGATCAGGGCGCCCAACGCGGTGACGGTCCACGCCCAGTCGCCGGGGCAGAGGGGCACACCTGACCAGCCGTGCAGCCACGCCAGCAGCGACTCGGCCAGCTCCACGACCCGCACCACCCCTTCTCGTCGCCTCTCAGGGTACGGGTGCGGGCCACACCGACAGCGCCGTCCGGGCAACATCGTGCAGTTCAGCCCGCGTGGCGCCGTCCCGGGCGAGCGACGACATGCCCCGGACGGTGGCGGCGACGAACACGGCGAGGCGGTGCGCGTCGGTGCCCGAGGGGAGCACGCCGGTCGCGACGTCGTGCCGGATCTTGGCCTCGACCGCCTGTCTCGCCTGGTCACGCGGGCCGGTCAGCTCGGGTGCACTGAGGATCAGGCAGCCCTTGGGCCGGTCCGGGGTCGTGTACTCGATCGCGGCCTCGGTCAGGATCCGTTCGACGGCATGACGTGCGGTGGGCTCCTCGTCGAGGGCGCGCGCGGTGAACGCGCCGTAGGTCTGCTGGTAGCGCGCGACGGCTTCGGCGAAGAGGGCCTGCTTGTCGCCGAACGCGGCGTAGAGGCTCGGCGGGTTGACGCCGGTGGTCGCGGTGAGGTCGGCGACGGAGGTCGCCTGGTAGCCGTCGCGCCAGAAGGCGCGCGTGACCTGGTCCAGCACGTCGTCCCGGTCGAACCCGCGTTTGCGCCCCACCACGGCGCTCATTTTATAACGTCCGCTACAGTTCGGCGTTGTGTAGTGGTCGTTACAGATTGGAGTGCTGGTGAAGACGGCTTTGGTGACCGGGGCGAGTCGTGGGATCGGGCGGGCGATCGCGTTGCGGTTGGCGGCGGACGGGATGCGGGTGGTCGTGCACTACGCGCGGGACGACGACGCGGCGCGGGCGGTGGTGGAGCAGGCCGGCGGTGGGGCGTTCGCGGTGCGGGCGTCGTTGCCCGCGGAGCTCGACGTCTTGGTGGCGGCGCTGCCGCCGTTGGACGTGCTGGTGAACAACGCCGGGATCGGGTTGCCGGCGCCGATCGAGGACGTGACACCCGAGGCGTTCGACGCGGTGTTCGCGGTGAACGTGCGGGCGCCGTTCTTCCTGGTGCAGCGCGCACTGCCGCTGCTGCGGGACGGTGGGCGGATCGTGAACATCTCGTCCGGGGCGACGCGCATCGCCATGCCGGTCGGCATCGCGTACTCGATGACGAAGGGGGCGCTGGACACGTTCACGCGGACGCTGGCCCACCACCTGGGGCCGCGCGGGATCACCGTGAACACCGTGGCGCCGGGGGTGGTCGACACCGACGCGAACGCGTCCTGGCTGCGCGGGAACCCGGCGGCGGAGGCGGCGATGGCGGCGCGCTCGGCGTTGGGGCGAATCGGTTACGCGGAGGATATAGCCGACGTGGTCTCGTTTGTGGCATCGGAGAACTCGCGGTGGATGACGGGAGCGTGGCTCGATGCGACAGGAGGCGCCCACTTGTGACGTGACCTCGGCGGGAAGGGGCCCGGCCCACAGGGTGCGAGCCGGGCCCCGCGCGTGCGCTTGCCGCTAGCTCACGCGCGCTCCCACAAGGCGGGCACCGTCGGCGGATCCCAGCCTGGTTGGGACGTGTGCCCCTGCAAGCACCTGTACCCGACGCCGTCGTACGTCACGAGGGAGCCGGTCGTGTACGCGACGCCTGGCTGCCAGGTGGTCTGACCGGGGTCCGTGGTGGTCGTCGTGGTCGGCGAGGTGGTGCTGGTTGGCGTGCCGCCACTGACGATCAACTGGAGGCCGTAGACCTGGAGGATCTCGTTGACCGGCTGGAAGTAGATCGTCCCGCCGGACGTGCAGTTCCCGGAGCCACCGGAGGTGACGCCCTGCGCCTGGTCACCGGTCAGCCACGAGCCGCCGGAGTCGCCGGGTTCGGCGCAGGCGTTCGTGCGGGTGAGGCCGGTGATCGTGCCTTCGGGGTAGGTCACGGAGGCGTTCTTCTGCTGGATGGTGCCGCAGCGCCAGCCCGTGGTGGAGCCGGAGCGGCAGACGGAGGCGCCGACCGGCGCTTCGGTGGAACCGGCGACCGGCACCGTGCCGGGGTAGCGGTTGACCAGGGGGCGGCCGGTGTTGCCGGCGGCCGTGCGGACCCAGGCGTAGTCGTTGCCGGGGAAGCTGGAGCCGGCGAACGTGCCGCTGGGCTGGGTCGTGGTCGCGCCCGTGCGGCCGCAGTGCCCGGCGGTGACGAAGCCACCGTTGACCGCGAACCCGACCGAACAGCGGGAGCCGCTGCCGATGTAGTAGGCGTTGCCGCCGATCACGTCGATCAGCGGGCGCGGCTCCTCAGTGGACCGTTCGATCCGGACGTCGGTCTCGGCCAGACCGCTGGCGTGCGCGAAGGCTTTCGCGGCGGCGGTGTCGCGGGCGAGGACGACCACGGTGTTCGTGGGTGCGTCGACGTACCAGCCGGGCACGGACCGGGGTGCGCTGCGCGCGTTCCGGTCGAGCTTGTCCTTCAGGGCGTCGAGCTGGGCGAGTGACCGCGGCACCACCGTGGCCCGCGCACCTTCCGCCTCGACGGTCTGGATCTGGGACGCGGCCGTGACGCCGACGACGAGTCGGGTGGCGTCGGCGTCGAGCCAGGCCCCCGCGAAGCCCGGGCCGAGCCGTGCCTTGAGCGTGCTCTCGGTCCGCGCCGCGACCGCTTCGCGTTCGATGCGGGCACGGGCCTGGTCGGGGGTCAGGTGGAGGTCGCGCGCCATGGCCGCGACCATGCCTCCGTCGACGGCGAGTTGTTGCGGTGGTGGACCCGCGTTCGCGGTGGTGGCCAGCGCAGCTGCCAATCCGGCAGCGCTCAAGACCGCCACGGCGACCGCGGCGACGCTACGTCGAGTCATCCGCTTGTCTCCTTGCAGGGGTGGTGACACGGGATGCGGGGCCGTTGAACCCGACGCTAGCCGGCCAAACCGCCGGGCGGATATGCCAGTCAAGTCATAACGCCACGTTATGGTCCAGTCCAATCCCGATCTCCACCCCCTCATTTCCGCACCTCACCGGCCATCAACCTCACACCCACCACTCACAACCCACACACCTCCCACCGCCCAACAACCCCACCCCACCTTCACCGCCCCACTACCGCCGCACCGCACCGCTACCGCCGCACCGCACCGCCCGCAAACGTTTGCCACCCACCGCGAGCACCCCCGCCAGCGCGCACAGTTCAACCCCGGCCAACGCCAATCAACCGCCGCAAACGCGGCAGCCGCAAGCACCACCGACCGGCGCTGAAGCTCGGCGATCACGCGACAGCCCAGCCAAGTACGCGGCGCCGCGGCGGCGAGCCCACGGACGCGACGGCACGCGCCGAGCAGCACACGGCGGCGAGCCCACGGGACGTGACGGAAGTCGGCGAGCAGCACAACGGCGGCGAGCGGTAGGAGCGGCCCCAAGCGGCCGACGGAAAGGCGCCCCACGGCAGAGAAGGCGGCGCCATCGTGCCTCGCCGGGACCCAGCGGGACACCGGGCCCAGCGGAAGGCGGCGGAAAGGCGGCGGCGCGGCGCCGGGCAATCGCGCGACCGGATGGCAGGACCGGTGGATGCGCGGCGCTGGCCAGGCGGGCGGGCGGGCGACGGCTGCGGGTCGGCCAGGGCGGGGTGGGCAAAGGGCTGCGGGGCTGGCGGAATCGGCGGGTGGTGATGGTCGTGGCGGGTGGCGGCGGTCGTGGCGGGATCGGCGGGCGGTGGTCGTGCCGGGCGGTGGTCGTGCCGGACGGTGGTCGTGCCGGACGGTGGTCGTGCCGGACGGTGGTCGTGCCGCACGGCGGTCGTGCCGCACGGCGGTCGTGCCGCACGGCGGTCGTGCCGCACGGCGGTCGTGCCGCACGGCGGTCGTGCCGCACGGCGGTCGTGCCGCACGGCGGTCGTGCCGGACGGCGGCGGGATCGGCAGGCGGCGGTGGGTTGGGTGGCGGGCGGTGGGTTGGGTGGCGGGCGGTGGGTTGGGTGGCGGGCGGTGGGGTTGGGTGATGGGTGGGTGGAGGGCTGGGGTGGTTCGGGGGTCGGCCTCTCGTTCTAACCGAGGTGCGGGGACGGTGTTTTCGTACAGTTTTGGGCGATGATCACTCGAAGGTGTGACGGGTTAGCAGACGCAGAACTCGTTGCCCTCAGGGTCGGCCATGACGACGTGGTGGTTCGGATGCTCCTTCACCACGCTGCCGCCGGCCGCCACCAGCTGCCCCACCATGGCCGTGATCGCCGACCAACGCTCCTCCTCCGCCACCTCCGAACTCACCCGCACGTCCAAGTGCAGCCGGATCTTCTGGGTCTTCGGCTCCCGCACCTGCTGCAGGAACAGCCTCGGACCGACACCGGCCGGGTCGTGCAGCCAGGCGCCGTCCTCCTGATCATCCTCCGGATCGGCGAACTGCGCCGCCCACTCCTCCCTCGTCCGGAACGGCGGGGGCGGGGGTTCGTCGTCGTAGCCCAGGGCCAGTTTCCAGAACGCCGCCAGCTCGCTCGGGTGGTGGCAGTCGAGGGCCAGCCCAATGGTGTGCGCCATGCCGCGACCGTAGCCCCGGGGTCCGACAGTTTCCGGCCGGAGCGCTCACAGCAGGCTGAGCTGGGTGCCCTTCCGCTTCCGCCGCGGCTGGGTGTCGCCGAGCTGGTCGTAAGCCTTCAGCGCCGCCAGGAACGGAGACCGGGGTCGCCCCGCCGCGTGGCTCAGGAACAGGTGCCGCTGCGCCCGGGTCATCCCGACGAACAGCAGCCGACGCTCCTCGTCCACCGCCTCCACGTCGTCCGACCCCGGCCAGCGCAACGGCAGCAACCCGTCCTCGCACCCGACGATGAACACCACCGGGAACTCCAAGCCCTTCGACGCGTGCAGCGTGAGCAGCGAGATCCGGTCGGCCCGCGGATCCCACGTGTCCACCTCCACCCCCAGCGCGAGCGCCGTGTGGAAGCGCTCGAAGTCGGCCCCGCACTCAAGGGCCAGAGGTTTCAGCAGCTCGTACGCAGTGTGGTCGTCACCCGCGACGGCACGCACGCGCTCCAGCACGGTGGAGCCGGCCGCGAACTTCAGGTCGTGGGCGATCCGCGCCACCCCGGGCCGGTCCGCCAACCGGTCGTGCGAGCGCTTCTGGAACGGCAGACCGGACTGCGTCAACGCCTCCACGAGCGCCCGCGCCTGCCGATCCGTCCGGTACAGCACGGCGAAGTCCGAGAATCCGAGCCCCTGCGTCCCGTCGCCCACCACCCGCCCGCTGTCGAACGCGTGGAACGACGCGCCGCCCAGCACCTGCTCGATGGTCCGCGCCACGAACCCCGCCTCGGCCGCCTCCGACGACGCGTGGTGCACGCCGATCGGCGCGTCGCCGTGGTCCACCATGGGCCGCAGCTCCCGCCCCGGCACCAGCGACGACGGCGAGATCACCTCCAACGCGCCCGTCACGACCGCCGACGACGACCGGTAGTTCCTGGTCAGCTGCACGGTCCGCGCCGCGGGGAAGTCCTCCCGGAACCGCAGGAAGAACCCGACGTCCGCGCCGCGGAACCGGTAGATCGCCTGGTCCGGGTCGCCGATCGCGGTCAGGTTGCCGTCCGGCGGCGCGAGCAGCCGCAACAGCCGGTACTGCTGCTCGTCCACGTCCTGGTACTCGTCCACCGACACCCACCGCCACCGCGCCCGGTAGCCGGCGACCAGCGCGGGCGACTCCTCCAACAACGCCAGCGGCAACGTGATCAGGTCGTCGAAGTCCACCAGGTCCTGCGCCCGCAACGCCTTCTTGTACCGCGCGTCCCCGGCGACGATCAGCGCCCGTGCCGCCTTCTCCTCCGCGACGACGGACAACGCCACCGCCAGCTGCCGATCCGGATCCGCCACCCCGAACGACGCCGACAACCCGAAGTACGCGCCGTGCTCGCGCAGGATCAGCACCCCGAGCGAGTGGAAGGTCGCGATCGTCAACTCGCCGACGGCATCCGGCGCCAACAGGGCCAGCCGTTCCGCCATCTCCTCCGCCGCACGCCGCGTGAACGTGATCGCCAGGCACTCCGACGCCGGCACGCCCCGTGACGTCACCAGGTCCGCGATCCGGTGCGTCAACGTCCGCGTCTTGCCCGTGCCCGGCCCGGCGATGATCAGCAACGGCCCGCCGTCCACCTCGGCCGCCGCCCGCTGCTCCGGGTCCAGACCGTCCAGCAACGACGAACCACCCGACTCCCGAACGGGCGCGGGCTCGACGACAGGCGCAGCCACGGGCGCCGGCCGAGCACGCTCCACAGTGGACGACTCGGGAGCGGCGTAGTCGAACAGGGCGAACGCCGAACGCCGCCGCTCGAGCTCCCCCGGCTCGAACACCCGGATCACGCCGTACTCGCCGTCGTACCCCGAGTCGCGCACCACCTCACCGCGCCGCAGCCGCGTCACCGCCTCGGCCAGCAACGGCGAGTGCACGGCGATGTCGTCCACCGGCACGTCCTGGAGGATCACCAGCTCCGGCCCGAGCGCCGCGGTCAGCTTGTCGATCTCCGCGACCACCTTCTTGCTCTTCGGCCCCGTCCCGACGATCTCGCTCATGATCTCCGGCAACGGCACCAGGCTGGTGAACCCGGCCGCGCCGGCGGGCCGGTGGCCGTGCGGCCGGTCGGCCAGCTCCGCCACCCGGCTGAGCACCCCGACCGTCAACGGCTTGCCGCACTCCGGGCAGATCCCCCGGTGCGCCAGCGTCTCCTCGGGCTCCATCCGCACGCCGCACTTGCGGTGCCCGTCGACGTGGTACTTGCCCTCCTCCGGGAAGAACTCCAACGACCCGGCGAACCCGTCTCCGGTCTCCAGCGCCGACCGCACCGAGTAGTAGTCCAGCTCGGTGTCGAACACGGTCGCCTCACGCCCCAGCGCCGGCGGCGAGTGCGCGTCGGAGTTGCTGACCAGCCGGTAGCGGTCCAGGCTCGACACCCGCCAGTTCATCTCCGGGTCGGACGACAGGCCGGTCTCCACCGCGAAGACGTGCGACGCGAGGTCGACGTAGCAGTCCTGGATCGCGTCGAACCCGGACTTGGACCCGAGCACCGCGAACCACGGCGTCCACACGTGCGCGGGCACGAGGTAGCCGCCGCACTCCAGCGTGATCTCCAGCAGGTCGCGCGAGTCGAGCCCGAGGATCGGCCGCCCGTCGGACCCGAGGTTGCCGATCTTGGCCAGCCGGGCGTTGAACCGCGCCGCCGACGACAGGTCGGGCAGGTAGACCAGGTGGTGCACCTTGCGGGTGCGGTCGCCGCGCTTGTAGATGGTGGAGATCTCCACCGAGAGCATGAACCGCACCGGCGCGGCGGCCAACGACGGCGGCAGCCTGCGGTCGATGTCGCGGTCGAGGTCGTCGCGCAGCCGGTACAGCCCCGGCGACGCCTCGACCAGGCTCGACGTCAGGTGGTCGTACCAGGCGGGGTGGGTGAAGTCGCCCGTGCCGACCAGCGAGATCCCCTTGCGGCGGGCCCACCAGGTCAGGTGTTCGAGGTCGCAGTCACGGCTGCAGGCCCGGGAGTACTTGGAGTGGATGTGGAGATCCGCCACAAAGCGCACCGGCCACAGCCTAGTGAGTGATCGACACCGAGCGGGCGCGAGGTCGCGTCGAGGCCTCATCGCCACGTGACGGCCTTGCAGGAGGACGACATCGAGCGAGATTCCCACGGAAAGTGATGACGAATCCTCACGATTGCCGCAATTCTTAGTCCGATCGAGCTAATTGAGCCCGCTTTCGACTGCGTTGCGTAACAACTGGCGGCGCACACCGAATGTCCCACCGCAGACAGGTTCGGGGTGGACGGAAGGCGGATCACTTGAACAAGATCACACGGGTGGCGGCGGCGCTGGTCGGCGCCGCTGTCGGGCTGGGACTGGCCGTCGCCGTGGCGGCGCCCGCGAGCGCGGCGGTCGCCGACGGCTACTACAAGCAGCCCTTCGACCCGACGGTGTGGCGCGTCGTCGGCGGCAACGCCCGCGCCATCACCTACGACGAGTGGGCCGCCGCCGGCTTCCCGCAGCCCGCCGCCTCGCCGACGGACTACGTGAAGTACGCGTGGTCCCCCACCGTCTACGCGGTCACCTTCTGGGGCGACCCCCAGTCGACGTGGGACTGGGACCGGCTCACCGAGTCCCAGTGGCGGGCGTCGGGCAGCCCCGCGCCGCGCAACGCGGGCTGGATCGCGGGCAGCTACTACTACCAGTGGGGCACGTCCAACGAGCTCTTCGTCGAGGGCGAGGACGGGGTGAACCACAAGCTCACCTACGGCGAGTGGTCCGCCTCCGGCTTCCGCGCCTTCGACCCGCGGTCCAACGAGGGCTTCCAGAAGCTGTCCTGGGCGCCGAACATCATGCGGATGTCCAACCTGGCCACCGGCGCCGGCTACTCGATCGGCTACGAGGAGTGGCGGGCGGAGGACTTCCCGACGCCGCAGGTCGTGCGCCGCGTCGCGAACGACCACTTCTACAAGTACGGCACCGCCCCGACGATCTACTACCAGGGCCCCGCGTTCCACCGGCCCGTGAGCTACGCCGAGTGGGTCGGCGCGGGCAGCCCGGCGCCGGAGGTCCGCGCGCCCGGGAACCCCGGCAACAGCAAGGACTGCTCGGACTTCGCCACCCAGCGCGACGCCCAGGCGTGGTTCGACCTCTACTACCCGTACTACGGCGACGTCGCGCAGCTGGACAGCGACAACGACCGCATCGCGTGCGAGTCCCTGCCGTAACGAGCACGGCGTGACGAGCGCGGAAGCGGCCCCCGCCCGAGACCGGGCGGGGGCCGTTCGCGCGTTCCGCGAGGACTCACCGCGCCGCCGTCCGCCGACCGCGCGCGGAGCCCCACCGGCGCATGGCCGGCCGCTCGACCGCGCGGTACAGCAGCCAGGACACCAGCACCGAGATCACCAGGTAGAGCGCGGTGAACCCGACGTCCGCCGCGACCCCCGCGTCGCGCTCGGGGTCCAGGAGCCCGTGCAGGTGCAGGATCACCAGCACGTGGGTCATGTAGAACGCGAAGGAGATGTCGCCCAGCCAGATCCAGCTCCGCCGGCGCAGGCCGGGCGAGCCGGTGATGTCGGAGTGCGCCGCGGACAGGACCATCATCGCCAGCGGCACCACGAGGATCGCGTGGACGAAGTACGGGAACGCCACCTGCAAGGCGACGACGTAGCCGAGCGGGACGGAGATCAGCGCGGGGCCGAGCCGCTTCGGGTACCACCGGCCGGTGATCACGATCCGGGCCAGCAGGATGCCCAGGACGAACTCCAGGAGCCGGACGGGCGGGAAGTTGTAGGTGAGCCAGGTCTGCAGCAGCGTCGTCTGGAAGGGACCGCCCTTGGGTTCCGCCGGGGTGACCGCCATGACCAGCAGGGGCACCAGGGCGATCGCCGCGAGGCAGCCGACCGCCCAGTACCACAGCCGCTCCGGCCGGATCCGGGCGACGAGCCGGTGCAGGTAGGGGAAGCAGAGGTAGAAGAACAGCTCGCAGGCCAACGTCCACGAGACCGGGTTCACCCCGCTCTGCACCTGCGGGAGGGGGATCCACGCCTCCACCAGCAGCAGCGTGCTCAGCGCCCGTAACGCGCCCACCTGCTCGCCGGCCCACAGCAGCAGCACCAGCGCCACCACCCAGGTGACCGCGTGGTTGGGGTAGATCTTGGCCAGGCGCCTGCGCAGGAACGCCCGCGGCGTGTCGTCCTCGCGGGCCGACCAGGTCAGCACGAACCCGCTGAGCAGGAAGAAGAAGGAGACCCCGGCCAGCGCCGAGCGCAGCGCCACCGCGCCGAACGGCGCCTGCTCCATGTCGCCGCCCGCGTACCAGACGTAGACGTAGACGTGCAGGACGAACACCAGCAGCGCCGCGGCGAAGCGCAGCGCGGTCAGGGAGTCGAGCCGGATGCGTTCACCCGACACCGGCCGTTCCGGTGTCGGCTTCTCGTGGACGGTCATGCGTGCGCTCCTGCTGCTCGGCCGACTCGCGTGCGTCGGGACGGAACCGGGTGGGTACGTGCGCGAGCGGGTCGGATGACCGACTCCGGCCGCGGCCCGGCCCGCGCCCGATGCCGGTCGGCCCGGCCGGCGTGCGCTCCTCGCCGCCGGGCAGGAGCAGGATCCGCGGGTTGGCGTCCGCGACGTGCGCCCGGCGGTCATCATCGGCCAGGACGCGCTCCACCACCAGGACCGATCGTGCGCGGCTACGGCCACGTGGTCCGCCCGACCGACCGGCCGTCGGCGCGGGACGGACGGGTGGGCCGGGCCGTGACCCGCCGACTTCGGGCCCCTGCAAGGGTTCCAGCGATGCGATCGCGGACCGTCCGGCCGCGACAAGGCCCGGCCGACGGGTCGAGCGGGACCGCACGGCCTCCGCGCTGGACCGAATCACCACTTCGGACCATGCGGAAACCTCGCATTGTCGAAGTAGCGCGCCGCCGGCCGGGCCGCCGACCATGGGTTGCCCACCCACCTCGCAGCCGGAGGCGATCTCGATGACCCCAGTGGATCCCGGAGGACCGGTCTGCCGGATTTGCGGTGGAACCGTCGAGCAATGCCTCGATTTCGGCACGCAGCCGGTGTCGAACGCGTTCCTGCTGCCGGAGCACATCGGCCGGGAGACGTACTTCCACCTGGCCGTCGGGTTGTGCCACTCGTGCGGCATGGTGCAGCAGCTGGAGGAAGTGCCGCGCGAGTCCATGTTCGGGTTCGACTACCCGTACCGCTCGTGCATGTCCGCGTTGATGCGCAAGCACTTCGAGCAGACCGCGCAGCAGCTGCTGGAGACGGAGCTGGCCAAGCCCGACCCGTTCGTCGTGGAGATCGGCAGCAACGACGGCATCATGCTCGACACCGTCCGCCGTGCGGGCGTGCGCCACCTCGGCGTCGACCCGTCCGGCGGACCGGCCGAGGTCGCCCGGGACAAGGGCATCCGCGTCCGGGTCGACTACTTCGAGGAGTCCTCGGCGCGCGCGATCCGGGCCGAGGACGGCCCGGCGGACGTGATCTTCTCCGCCAACACGGTCAGCCACATCGCCTACATGGACTCGATCCTGCGCGGCGTCGACGCGCTGCTCGCCGACGACGGCGTGTTCGTCGTGGAGGACCGCTACCTCGGCGACGTGGTCGAGCACAACTACTTCGACCAGATCTACGACGAGCACTTCTACCTGTTCGCGATCAAGTCGGTCGGCGCGATGGTGGCCAGGTTCGGGTTCGAGCTCGTGGACGCCGAGCGCATCCCGGTGCACGGCGGGGCGATGCGCTACACGATCGCGCGGGCGGGCCGGCGCCAGGTCACCCGGGCGGTGCTCGACCTGGCCGCCAGGGAGACCGAGATCGGCCTGGACCGGCTCCCGGTGTACGCGCGGTTCCGCGACGAGATCAAGTCGATCCGGTCGGAGCTGACGACCCTCCTGACCGAGTTGCGCGCCCAGGGCAAGACCGTCGTCGGGTACGGCGCCACGTCGAAGAGCGCCACGGTCACCAACTACTGCGGCATCGGGCCGGACCTCGTGCCGTACATCTCGGACACGACACCGGTGAAGCAGGGCCGGGTGACGCCGGGCTCGCACATCCCGATCGTCCCGCCGGAGCGGTTCACGCAGTCCTACCCGGATTACGCGCTGCTGTTCGCCTGGAACCACGCCGACGAGATCATGGCGAAAGAACGCGCGTTCCGCGAGTCCGGCGGCAAGTGGATCCTCTACGTGCCCCGCGTGCACGTCGTCTGAGCACGTGCGCCAGGACCTGCCGTCGCTCACCGGGTTGCGCTGGTTCGCGGCGCTGCTCGTGTTCGGCATCCACTTCACCGGGATGGCGCTGACCACGCCGCCGGGGTCGACCGGGCTGAGCGGGTTCGACCAGGCGGTCCACGACCTGGGCCGCACCGGGTTCATCGGGGTGTCGTTCTTCTTCGTGCTCAGCGGGTTCGTGCTGACCTGGTCGACGCCGGGCGACCAGGCGTCGCGCGAGTTCTGGCGGCGGCGCTTCGCCAAGATCTACCCCGTGTTCGCGGTGACGGCGCTGGTCGCGGTCGTGCTGCAACTGGTCGTCACCGGCGTCCGGCCGGGCTGGGACGTGGTGCTCGGCCACGTGCTCCTGCTCCAGGCGTGGACGCCGGACCAGGCCTTCGTCTTCGGCCTCAACCCCGTGATGTGGTCGCTGAGCTGCGAGGCGTTCTTCTACCTGTCGTTCCCGGCGCTGCTGCTGGTGCTGGACCGGCTGTCGGCGCGCGGCCTGCGGGTCGCCGGCGCGCTGTTCGTGGTCGCCACGTTCGCGGTGCCGGTGCTCGTGGGCGAGGTGTTCACCCTGCGCGAGCCCGCTCCGCCGGTGCTGGTGCCGCTGGACGGGTTCGAGGACCAGTTCACCTACTGGTTCACCTACGTCTTCCCGTTGATGCGCGTCACGGAGTTCGCGCTCGGCATCGTGGTCGCGCTGCTGGTGCGGCGCGGCGCGTGGGTCGGCCCGCCGCTGCCGGTGGCGATCGGCCTGTGCGTGGCCGCGTTCTTCGTCAACCGCGAGCTGCCGCCGCTGTGGCAGCGGTCGGCGGGGATGCTGATCCCGTTCGCGCTGCTCATCGCGGCGGCGGCGCGGGCGGACTCGCGGCGCGCCTGGTCCCCGTTGCGCGGCGGGCCGCTGGTGTTCCTCGGGAAGGTCTCGTTCGCCTTCTACGCGGTGCACGTGCTGATCATCATGCACACCATGGGCGGCCGCGTGCAGACCTGGCTCGCCGACCTGGGGGTGATCAGCCAGCCTGTCCTGCCGGTGTGGGGCGCGCTGGTCGTCCTCGTGGTGCAGCTCGCCGTCACCGTCTTCGTGGCCTGGTTGGTGTACCGGTTCGTCGAGGTGCCGATGACCAGGCTGTTGCGCGGGGCACGGCGTGGTGTGCCGGTCGTCTAGCCGTCCTGCACGGCTTTCCAGGTGCGGCGCAGGCCCTCGGTGAACGTGGTGACCGGCCGCCAGCCCAGCACGTCCTCGGCCAGCCCGACGTCCACCAGGATCGTCCGCCGGTCGAACCCGCGCGACGGTGACCGGTCCACCGCCGACCGCACCCCGGTCACGTCCTCGACCTCGCGTCGCAGCCGGCCGAGGGAGACGGGGTCGCCGGAGCCGATGTTGAGGGCGAACGGCAGGTCACCGGTGTGCCGGGAGATGCGGAGCAGGGCGTCCACGACGTCGTCCACGTACACGAAGTCCCGGGTGATGTCGTCGTCGCCGATCTGGCGCAGGCGTTCACCCTTGGCGACCGCGGTCAGCCAGTGCGCGATCACGCCGTGCCCGGGGTCGGTCCGGTGGCCGGGCCCGTAGAGGCTGGCCAGCCGCGCCACCACCGGGCGCACCCCCGGCGCGGCGCGCAGCACCTTTTCCATCTCCAGCTTGCACCGGCTGTACGCGGTGCCCGGCCGCAACGGCGTGCGCTCCGTGAATGGCGGCTCCGCGGCCCGGTCGTAGCAGTCCGCGCTGCCGGCCAGGACGACCGTCGGATTGGTGCCGAGATCGCCCAGGGCCGCGACGAGCCGGGTGAAGTCGGCGAGATCGCGGTCGGCCCTTTCCGGGAAGCGCTCGGCCGTTCCGGGTGTGACGCTGGTGGCGACGTAGAAGACCACCTCAGCGGTGCGGAGCGCCGGCGACAGCACGTCGTCCACGAGCGCAGGTTCACCCCTGGTGACCCGTGAGACCTGCGCGGATGCCCGTTCCAGCCCGGCGGCGAGCGCCGACCCGAGGAACCCGCGCGCGCCTACCACCACCGCATGCATAACGCCTTCCTCCGGTCGCGAACCGGCAGCGTGCCACACCGCCGCGCGCGCCCGGTACACCGTCCCGGAAAATCCGCATTTTCGAAGAAGACCCTGGACGGGCGCGCGCGCCGGTTGACAGCATGTGCCGAAAAGAAAATATGGGGACGTTTACCCGGACGGCTGCCCGCGCGCCGTTCGCCGAATGGTCGGGAAAGGCGTTTTATGCGTTTTCTGTTCACCGCATGGCCCACGCCTTCGCACCTGTTCCCGCTCGTTCCGCTGGCCAACGCGCTCATCGGCGCGGGCCACGAGGTGCGCGTCGCGTCCGCGCCCTCCCTGGCCGACGCGATCCGCGCCTGCGGCCTCACCGCGGTGCCCCTCGGCGACGGCTCGGGCACGCCCACCGGACCGGGCAAGATCGCGTCACCGGAGCTCGCGGCGCGCTTCGACGACCTCGCCGCCCGGCTCGGGCTGTCCGAGGACGAGCGCGCCACCTGGGACGTCTTCCGCTACTTCATGCTGCCGCCGATGTGGGACTTCCACCCCTTCGGCGCGTCGGCGTCCGACCCGCACCCGGAGGTCGACGACCTCGTCGAGTACACCCGCGTGTGGCGGCCGGACATGATCCTGTGGGACCCGACGGCCATCGCCGGCTCCATCGCGGCCAGGGTGAACGGTGTCGCGCACGCCCGGCTCATGTGGACCCAGGACTACTACCCGTTCGCGGTGCGCGCGATGGAGCGCTCGCCCGGTGGCTGGGACCCGTTCACGGAGACCGTGCGCCCGGCCGCCGAGCGGCACGGCCTGGAGGTGGACGAGGAGCTGCTGCTCGGGCAGTTCACCGTGGACGCGATGCCCACCGCGATGCGCCTGCCGGACGCCACGACGACGATGCCGATGCGCTGGGTGCCGTTCACCGGCACCACCACCGTCCCGGACTGGCTGGACGCCGAGCGTTCCCGGCCGCGGGTCGCGCTGTCCCTCGGCCAGTCCCGCCGGCTGGTCATCGTGGAGGACGGCTGGGACCCGGTGGCGAACGTGCTGGAGGTGGTCGGCCGGCTGGACGTCGAAGTCGTGGCGACGCTCAACGCGACCCAGCTGGCGGGCGTGCGGGCGGTGCCGGACAACGTGCGCCTGATCGACTACCTGCCGCTGAACGTGCTGCTGCCCACGTGCGACGCGATCATCCACCACGGCGCCATCGGGACGTTCGGCGCGGCGGCGACCTTCAAGGTGCCGCAGCTGATCATCGACTCCCACGCGCAGCACCTGATCCCCGCGTTCGGCGACGAGTGGTCCGCCGCCGCCCGGACCATGATCTCCAAGAACGCCGCGCGCTACGTGCCCGACCGCGGCGCGGGTTTCACCGTGGACGTGCACGACGCCCCGGAAGAGGCCACGACGCGGCTCAAGATGGTGCTCGAGGAGTCGGACGTCCGCGACGGCGTCGAGCGGGTCTACTCGGAACTGATGGCGATGCCCAGCCCGCACGACCTCGTCGCGAGGCTGGAGGAAGCGGCGCGGCGCGGGCGCACGGCGTGATCCGGTCGATGGGGAAGGTGTGACGTGGGCGCGGAACCGCGCGCCGGTGGACGCGACTGGCTGGGCTTCGCCGTCCTGGCGCTGGTGCCGGTCCTGCTCTCGCTCGACGTCAGCGTCCTGTTCCTGGCGCTGCCGGAGCTGAGCGCCGACCTGCGGCCCGACAGCGCCGAACTGCTGTGGATCGGCGACATCTACCCGTTCATGATCGCCGGTTTCCTCGTCACCATGGGCACCCTCGGCGACCGGGTCGGCCGCAAGAAGCTGCTGCTCGTCGGCGGCGCGCTGTTCGGGCTGGCGTCGGTCCTGACCGCCTACTCCGGCAGCCCCGGCATGCTCATCGCGGCCCGTGCGCTGCTCGGCGTGTCCGGCGCGATCATGCTGCCGAACACGTTGGCGCTGGTGGTGGTCATGTTCGCCAACCCCAAGCAGCGCAGCCTCGCGATCGGCGTCTGGATCAGCTGCTTCATGGCGGGCATCGCGGTCGGCCCGGTGATCGGCGGGCTGGTGCTCGACGCGTTCTGGTGGGGCGCGGTGTTCCTGGTCGGCGTGCCGGTCATGGTCGCCCTGCTGGTGCTCGGCCCGCTGACGCTGCCGGAGTTCCGCAACCCCCGGGCCGGGCGGATCGACCTGCCGAGCGTGGTGCTGTCGCTGGCCGCGATCCTGCCCGTGGTGTACGGGCTCAAGGGTTTCGCCCGGGACGGCGTCACGCCGGTGCACGCGGTCGCGCTGCTGGTCGGGCTCGGCTTCGGGGCGGTGTTCGTGGTGCGGCAGCACAAGCTGCCCAACCCGTTGCTGGACCTGAGGCTGTTCGGCAACCGCACGTTCGCGGGCGGGATCGCGATCATGCTGCTGGCGTCGGCGAACATCTCCGGTTCGATGCTGCTGGCCAGCCAGTACCTGCAGCAGGTGCTCGGGTTCTCGGCCGTGCGGGCCGGGTTCTGGCTGGTGGTGCCGGCGATCGGGCTGGTGACGGCGTCGCTGTTGTCGCCGATCGCCGCGCGCCGGCTGCGGCCCGGGTACGTGATGGCGGTCGGTCTGGCGATCGCCACCGCCGGTTTCGCCGTGCTGACGCAGATGAGCACGACCACCGGTGTCGCGCTCCTGGTGGCCGGGTCGGTGATGGTGCAGTTCGGCATCGGGTCCAGCGGGTCGTTGGGCACCGACCTGGTCGTCGGCACGGCGCCCGCGGAGGGGGCCGGTTCGGCTTCCTCGTTGGTGCAGACGGGGACCGAGTTGGGCACCGCGCTGGGCATCGCCGGTTTCGGCACGGTGGCGGTCGCGGCCTACCGGAGCGACATGGCCGCCTCGCCCGTCACCGACGCCCGCGACACCCTGCCAGGCGCCCTGACCGCGGCCGGGGGATTGCCCTCCGACGCCGCCGCCGGCCTGTTGGCCCAGGCTCGCGAGGCGTTCACCGGTGGCGTGACGCTCGCCGCGACCATCAGCACCGTGATCCTGTCGGCCCTGACCGTGGCAACGCTCGTCCTGCTCCGCCACGCCAAGCCCCTGGGCCAAGCCGCACCCGCGGCGGAACCCGCCTCGACGTCCGGCGCGGAAGGCTGAGCCCCGGACGACCGGCCGGCGTCCACGGACCAAAGGGCCGGATCAAGACCGGTGAACCGGATAGCACTCGCCGATGAGCGAACCGCGAGCGCAGAATCTCCCCCGTGAACTCCGAGATGAACCCGTCGGTCGACGTCGACGAGCCCTGGCGTGCCGAGATGCTCACCGCCATCGGCTCGGGCGACCCGCAACTGGCGAACCCGGCTCTGCTGGAGTTGACCTACGACGACCCCGACGGCGACTGGGTGGAACCGATCCTGCTCGAACACCTGTCGCCGCAGTACGACATCCGGCTGCGCCTGCTGGCCGCGACCTGCCTCGGCCACCTGGCACGCATCCACGGCAAGATCACCAGGAGCACCGTGGTGCCCACCTTGCGCGCCCTGCTGACCGACCCCGCCATGGGCGGCACGGCCGGGGACGCCTTGGACGACATCGACCACTTCGCCCCGGCAGAACCGGGAACGCAGCCGTAGCGCACCGCGCCGTTCCGCCGCCACAACGCAGAAGAGCGGGAACCGGCGAACCGGTTCCCGCTCTTCGTGTGCTGTGTCTTTTGTGGAGCTGAGGGGAATCGAACCCCTGACCTACTCGATGCGAACGAGTCGCGCTACCAACTGCGCTACAGCCCCGTGTTCTGTTGTCGTGCGGGAGGAAGCATATCAGTAGTCGGGGGGTGGTTTTGCCACCCCCCTCTACTCGCCCGAAGCCCGTCGGTACGGGAGGGCCTCGGGGCCGTCCAGCTCGACGAACAGCGGGTCCTCGTCGTCCAGGTCCACCACGACCGTGCCGGGGCGGGGCTGGTGCTGGAACCTCGGTTGCGGGGGCAGACCCGGCTGGTCACGGGACGGCTCGGCCTCGGCCGACGGCGTGGCGGCGGCGTGCGGCTGGGCGTCCGGGGCCTGCCGCGCGGTGGTGCGGCGGCGCGACTGGGAGTGCCTGGCCAGGCGGCGGGCGCGGATCTCCTCCTCGATCCGCACCTGGCGGCGCAGGTAGCCGAGGTAGGAGACCAGCGTCACGTCGACGGCGGCGTGGCCCCACCAGACGAGCGGGTAGAGCACGCCCGCCACGACGCCCGTGACCAGGGCTAGCAGCAGCAGCGTGCCGACGACGCGGCGGCGGAAGGCGTACTTGGCCTGCGCCACGATCGCCGCCGTCTCCGGGTCGTAGCCCCCGCGACCCGGGCGGAACGGTCGGTGCTCGACGAAGTCGGCGTCGACCTCGTCGTAGTCGTCGTACTCGTCGAAGTCCGTGTCTGCCTCGGGCATGGCGTCGTACTCCTCCTCCATGCTGCCGCGCGACGCGTCGGCGCGCTTGCGCGCGACCATCGGGACGAGGACGACCAACCAGGCCACGACCAGTCCCACGACGATCAGCGAGCTCGGCATCCCCGTCACCTCCCCCTACCCCGCGGCGCGCTCGGTGGTGCACATGCCACGCTAGTCACAACAGTCACACCTGTGTCGGAGGCACGCCGACCGGCGTACGTACCAAAGTGTGGTGTATCACCCACTTTCGGGTGATCCGAATAAGCCGCATGGCCTGCAGATCAGGCAGTTCGGGCGTATCCCTGTGCGACCAACCGGCGTACGAGACCCTCGGGCGACGCCTCCTCGGCGGTCATCGCGAAGCACAGGTGGTCACGCCAGTCGCCCGCCACGTCGAGGTACCGCAGGAACAGGCCCTCCTCCCGGAAGCCCGCCTTGGCGAGCACCCGGAGGCTCGCCCGGTTCTCCGGCCGGACGGTCGCCTCCAGCCGGTGCAGCCCGCCCTCGCCGAAGCAGTGGTCGACCACGAGCGCCAGCGCCGCCGTGGCCACGCCGCCGCGCGCCCGGTCGGCCGCCACCCAGTAGCCGACCCACGCCGAGCGCAACGAGCCGCGCACGATGTTGCCCACGGTGATCTGCCCGGCCAGCACGCCGTCCACGGTGATCACGAACGGCAGCGCCTGGCCGCGCCGGGCCAGCGACTTCAGCGACGACCACTGCGGCGGCCACGCCAGCGGCGCGTTGCGCTCGTGCCACCCCTCGGCCGCGGTGGGTTCCCAGTCCTCCAGGTACGCCCGGTCGCGGAGCCTGGCCCGCGACCACGCCGAGGCGTCGAAGAGCTTCGGCGGGCGCAGCTCCACCAGGCCCGCGGGGACCCTCAGCGGCCCGAGCCGCGCGGGCCAGCCGGGGTGCCGACCGCCGTCACCCGCGAAACTCATCCATCCCCACCGTGTCTCGGGCCCGTCGGGGGTCTCATCCCCGCTGGGCGAGGAAGCTGACCACGACCTCTTCGCCGACCGCCACGTCCGTGACGTCCTCGTCGACCATGATCAGGCAGTTCGCCTCGGCCAACGACGCCAGCAGGTGCGACCCGGAGGTACCCAGCGGCTGCACCAGGTACTCGCCGTTGTCCGCGTCGCGCAGCAGCTGGCCGCGCAGGTAGCCGCGCCGGCCCTTCGTGGACGTCAGCGGCGACAGCAGCCGCGCGCTGACCGCCCGCCGGTACGGGTTGCGCTTGCCCAGCGCGGCCCGGATCAGCGGACGCACCAGCACTTCGAAAACGACCAGGGCGCTCATCGGGTTCGCGGGCAGCAGGAACGTCGGCACCGCGTCCGGTCCGAGCCGGCCGAAGCCCTGCACCGAACCGGGGTGCATGGCCACCCGGGTCACGTCCACGTCGCCGAGGTCGGCCAGCGCGGCGCGCACCTCGTCGCCGATGACGCCCCCGACGCCACCCGCGACGACCACGATCTCCGACAGCAGCAACCTGCCCTCGACGACCTCGCGCATCCGACGCGGGTCGGACGACTGGATGCCGACCCGGCTGACCTCGGCGCCCGCGTCCCGCGCGGCGGCGGCCAGCGCGTAGGAGTTGACGTCGTAGACCTGGCCCTGGCCGGGGGTGCGGTCGACGTCGACCAGCTCCTCGCCGATCGAGATCACCGACACCCGCGGCCGGGGGTGGACGAGCACCTTGTTGCGGCCGACCGCGGCGAGCAGGCCGACCTGGGCGGCGCCGATGGACGCGCCTCGGCGCACCGCGACGTCACCGGTCTGCACGTCCTCGCCGGTGCGCCGCACGAACGCCGCGGACGGCACCGAGCGGCGCACGGTGACCTTCGCCGCGTGCCCGTCGGTGTAGCCGACGGGCACGACGGCGTCGGCCAGGGTCGGCAGCGGCGCGCCGGTCGCGACCCGGACCGCCTGGCCGGGTTGCAGCCGTCTGGGCTGGCGGGACCCGGCGGGGATCTCGCCGACCACCGGGAGCGTGACCGGTTCCTCGTTGGCGGCCTGCACGTCGACGCTGCGCACGGCGTAGCCGTCGACCGCCGCCTGGTCGAAACCGGGCAACGCGCGCTCGGCGACGACCTCCTCGGCGCAGAGCAGCCCCTGCGACTCGGAGATCGCCACCCGCACGGGGGCGGGCCGCACGGCGGCGGCGACCACCCTGGCGAGCTGCTCGTCCACTGACCTCATAAGTTGACCTCGTTTTAGGAGTTGGCGAGGCGTGCCCGCAACCACTCCCCCAGCTCGGGCCCGTAGTCGGGGTGCTCCAGTGCGAAGTCAACCGCAGCTTTGAGGAATCCTCCCGGATTGCCCAGGTCGTGTCGCCCGCCGCGGTGGACGACGACGTGCACCGGGTGGCCTTCGTTGATCAGCAGCGCGATGGCGTCGGTGAGCTGGAGCTCGCCGCCCGCGCCGGGCGTGATGCGCTTGAGGGCGTCGAAGATCGCCCGGTCGAGCAGGTAGCGGCCGGCCGCCGCGAACGTGGACGGCGCGTCCTCGGCCTTGGGCTTCTCGACCATGCCGACGACCCGCTTGACGTCGTCGTCACCGGTGTCCTTGACGTCGAAGACGCCGTAGGCGGAGATCTGCTCCTTGGGGATGTCGAACGCGCACAGCACGCTGCCGCCGAGCTTCTCGCGGACCGCGGCCATCTTCGCCAGCGCGCCCGTGGGCAGCACGAGGTCGTCCGGCAGCAGGACGGCGACGGCTTCGTCCGCGCCGGTCAGGTTGCCCTCCGCGCAGGCGACCGCGTGGCCGAGGCCGAGCGCCTTGTCCTGGATCGCGGTCTCGACGGCGAGCAGGTTCGACGCGCGGCGGACCTTGGCGAGCAGGTCGGTCTTGCCGCGTTCCTCGAGCGTCGCCTCCAGCTCGGGCTGCGGGCGGAAGTACTCCGCGACGGCGTCCTTGCCGGGGGAGGTCACGATGACGAGCTTCGTCGCGCCGGCTTCGGCGGCCTCGGTGGCGACGAGTTCGATGCCAGGGGTGTCGACGACCGGCAGCAACTCCTTGGGCACCGCTTTGGTGGTGGGGAGGAAGCGCGTGCCCAGGCCTGCCGCCGGCACGATTGCTGTCTGGAAGGCGCTCATGGCCTGCGAGCGTAACGGCGCGCTTAGGGTGACCTGCCATGACGTCCCGTGAACGTGATCGGAAGGCGACTCTGCGCACACGGCTGCGGGCCGGGCGGCGTGGCGCGGTGATGCCCGAGATGGTGGACGAGGTGCTGTCCGCCGTCGCCGCTTTCGGTGTTTCCGCTGGTGGGACCGTGTGCGCTTATGTCGCTTCGGCGGCGGAGCCGGGGTCGTTGGCGATGGTGGAGGCGTTGCGGTCGCACGGGGTGCGGGTGTTGCTGCCGGTGGTGGTCGGGGACGGGTTGGACTGGGCGGTGTACGACGGGCGGTTGCGGGTGGGCGCGTTCGGGTTGCGGGAGCCGGAGGGGCCGTTGCTGGGCGCGGAGGCGGTGGGGTCGGCGGCGTTGGTGCTGGTGCCGGCGTTGGCGGTGGATCACTCCGGGGTGCGGTTGGGCAAGGGTGGCGGGTACTACGACCGGGCGTTGGGGTCGGCCGCGGGGCCGGTGGTGGCGGTGGTGCGGGACGACGAGTTCGTGCCGTCGTTGCCGGTGGAGCCGCACGACGTGCGGGTGGACGCGGTGCTCACGCCGGGGCGGGGCCTGGTCCGGCTGCCGTCGGCGTGACCCGGCCTTGGCCTGTGGCGTCGCGATCCGGCTTTGGCCTGTGACGTTGACCTGTGATGTTTGCGCCACATATGCCGGGTGGCGCATCATCGGTGTTGGCACTCGTGACGGAGGAGTGCCAACCCGGACTCGTGGAGGGCTCACCGTGCCGACCTACCAGTACGCCTGCACCGAGTGCGACCACCGGTTCGACGCGGTGCAGTCCTTCTCGGACTCCGCGTTGACCGAGTGCCCCCAGTGCTCCGGCAGGCTGCGGAAGCTCTACGGCGCGGTCGGCGTCGTGTTCAAGGGCAGCGGCTTCTACCGGACCGACAGCCGTTCGTCTTCTTCCGCCGCTCCCGCGGCCACGCCGGCTCCGGCAGCCGCCAAGTCGGAGTCTTCTTCTGCTTCGTCTTCCTCTTCGACGACTTCCGCCTCGGCCGCCGCCGCGTCCTGAGCCTGAGTTGTCCACAGGCCCCCGAGTTGTCCACAGCTCGGGGGTCGACGCTGTCCTGAGCCCTGTTCCGCCCCTACCGTCGCAACCATGCTCCTCCACCTCAGAAGGATCCTGGCGGGCCTGTTGGCCCTGGTAGCCGTGGGTGTGGCCGTGCTGCCGGACGGCTCGACGGTCGACGTCCTGGTGGCGGCGCGCGATCTTGCCCCCGGCGTGCCGCTCGGTGCGGAGGACGTGCGCGTGGTCGCCGTCCCACCGTCCTTGTCGCCGGCCGGCGCGCTCTCGCCGGGCGACGTGTTAGGCCGCAGCCTGGTGAGCGCGGCCCGTTCCGGCGAACCGCTGACCGACGCCCGCCTGACGACGGCCGACCCGGGTGTGTCGTCGGTGGCCGTGCGCCTGGCCGACGCCGGCGTGGTCGGGCTGCTGCGGCCGGGGAGCCGGGTGGACGTCGTCGGCCCGGAGTCGGACGTGCTGGCCACAGACGCCTCGGTGGTCGCCGTGCGGGAGGGCGAGGTAGTCGTCCTCTCCGCCGACCGCCCCGCCGCCCACCGCCTGGCCGCCGAAACCCTGGCCGGCCCAGTCGCCGTGATCCTGCGCTAACCGACCACACCCCATCCGCTACTCACCCACCAGCACTCACACCACGGTCACCACCCGCACCACCCACGGCCGGCACCGCGCTCCCCGCGCACCCACCACCGACCAGCCCACCCACCGACCGTGCCTACGCACGCCACCCACCACGTTGCCCTGCGCACGCCGCCACTCCGCCAACCACAAACCCCCGCACACCCACCGAACGCCGCGCACCCACCGAACGCCGCGCACCCACCGAACGCCGCGCACCCACCGAACGCCGCGCACCCACCGAACGCCGCGCACGCCCGACCGCCCTGCCCACGCCAACCACCCGGCTAGCGGCCACTGGCCCGCAATCGACCACTGGGCCGCTAACCGCCGCGCACCCATCAACCCACTGCCCGCGCCGCCTCCGCCCTCCGACCACCGCGCGCCTACGGCCCGCCGCCAACCGCTGGCTGCCGGCTGCCGCTGCTGGCTGCCCACGCGACTCTCGAGGCACCGGCCCACCCGTCGCTGGCCCCTTTCCGACCCGCCAGGCCCCCTCGCCTACCGCTTCGACAACCGCCGGCTCTCAGGACCTGCGTTGCGGCTCCCTGACCTGTTCCGTCCTGACCAGCGGTCGTGGCGCGGCCAGCAGGAAGGTGGGGCCGTCGGCGGGCGGGGTGGGCGGGGTTGGAGGGTGGGTGAGCTGGGAGGACGAAGTTTTCATCGCGGGACCGATGAGTTTTCGGCGCGCCTGTCGTTCCACCCGGTACATGGATTGCAGGGTGGGGTTCGGCCCCGTTACCGAGGAGAGCACTGTGGACTGGAAGCTGGAAGTCGTCATCGTCCCCGTGTCCGATGTCGAGCGCGCGAAGACCTTCTACACCGACACGTTGGGCTTCACGCTCGACACCGACCACCGCTCCGGCGACGCCTTCCGCGTCATCCAGGTGACCCCGCCCGGCTCGGCGTGCTCGATCGTCTTCGGCAAGGGCCTCGGCGACAGCGGCGCGCCCGGCTCGCTCAAGGGCTGCCAGCTGATCGTCTCCGACATCCAGGAGGCACACGCGCACCTCGAAGCGAACGGCGTGGTGAACTCCGGGCCGCAGCACTTCGAGAACGGCACGATGGTGCCCGGACCGGACCCGGCCGGCGGCGACTACAACTCCTTCATCTTCTTCGACGACCCCGACGGCAACACCTGGGCCGTCCAGCAGGTCGGGAAGTCCGTCCGCTGATGTTCGAGCAGGCCACCCGGCAGCACCGCCGCGAGTTGCACGTCCACTGCTACCGGATGCTCGCCTCCTACGAAGAAGCCGAGGACGCCGTGCAGGAGGTGTTCCTGCGCGCCTGGCGGGCGTGGGACACCTTCGACGGCGGCAACGTCCGCGCCTGGCTGTACAAGATCGCCACCAACACGTGCGTCGACCTGATCCGGGCCAAGGCTCGCACGCCCCGGACCCAGCCGGAGATCAGCTGGCTCACGCCCTACCCGGACCGCCTGCTGGACCAGGTGGCGCCGTCCGACGACGAGCCGGACGTGGTCGCGGTCGCCAGGGAGACCGTCGAACTCGCCTTCCTGGCCGCCCTCCAACTCCTCCCCGCACGGCAGCGGGCGGCGTTGCTCGCGCGGGAGGTGTTGGGCATGACGGCGCAGGAGACGGCCGGGCTGCTCGACATCAGCGTGGCCGCCGCCAACAGCGCCCTCCAGCGCGCCCGTGCCACGATGCGGGAGCACCTGCCGTCGCACCGCAACGACTGGACGGCCCGCGAGCCGAACCCCCGGGAACGCGAGTTGCTGAGCCGGTTCATCGACGCCCACCAGCGGTGTGACGCGGAGGCGGCGGTGGCGATCGCCGCCGAGGACCTGCGGGTCACCATGCCGCCCGCGCCGCTGTGCTTCGACGGCCTCGACCAGGTCGCGACGCTGATGCGCCGCGCGCTGGGCCCCGACCGGGAAGGCGACTGGCTGCTCGTGCCGACCTGGGCCAACCGGATGCCGACCGCTGCCAGCTACCTGCGCCGACACGGCGACACGGTGTTCCGGGCGTTCAAGTTGGACGTCCTGCGCGTCGAGGACGACCGGATCGCGGAGATCACCACGTTCGGGCCCTCGACGTTCGAACGGCTCGGACTCCCCGCGACACACGTACCCGGAGCGTCACCGACCAGGCCCTGACCCGTTACCCTCCGCTGACCCCACCCATACCCCCGAACGGAGGAGCCAACCGTGATCAAGGGCTTCAAGGACTTCCTCATGCGCGGCAACGTGATCGACCTCGCCGTGGCGGTGGTCATCGGCGCCGCGTTCACCGCGATCGTCACCGCGTTCACCACGAACCTGATCAACCCGCTCATCGCGTTGTTCGGCGGCAACAACGTCAACGGCCTGGCCGTGCAGCTGGGCAAGAGCGACAAGACGATCATCGACTTCGGCGCGATCATCACCGCGGTGATCAACTTCCTGATCGTGGCCGCGATCGTCTACTTCATCTTCGTGCTGCCGATGACCAAGCTGAAGGAGCGGCGCAAGCGCGGTCAGGAGCCCGGCCCGGCGGAGCCGACCGACGTCGAGCTGCTCAAGGAGATCCGCGACCTCCTCGCCTCGCAGCGCCAGCGCCAGGACTGACCGACACGACGGACAGGACAGCCGCGACGGTCACGATGGACAGGTGAACGTCGCGAACGGACGGCCCGATCGGACAGCGCGAGTGGACGGCCCGAATGGACGGCCCGACGGTCCTCGCGCCGGCACCGACCGCGCCAGGGCTCACTGGTGACGGGACTCGGCGCGACCCGTGCCGCGGCGCCGGACCGGGATCGGCCGGAGGTGAAAGGGCCGGCGGTCGAGAACGGCCGGTCGAGAACGGCCGGTCGAGAGCGATCGGCGGGTCGGAAGCGGCTCGCGGTGCAGCGGCCGGCAGTGAAGCCGCCGGCGGTGGAAGCGGTCGGTCGGGTGATGCGGAGGTGACCGGGCGTGCCTTGGCGGCGCCCGGTCAGCCGCGGTCCGGTGAAGAGCACTACCCGCCGTGGTGAGGTGGCCGGTTCTCCTCGTACCACCGGTCGTCACGCCCGGTCGGTCGTGGTTCGTCCGACGAGCCCTCCGGCAGCACGTCGCCGAACACCTCGGCCAGCCGACGACGCCGCGCCGCCTCCGCCGCGGCCGAAGCGGCGGCGGCAGCGGCGTCGGCGTCGTCAGCCGGCTCGGTCATGCCTCGTCCAACCCCGAGAGCTGCTCGATCACGTACGGCACGAGCGCCGACAACGTCGCCATGCCGTCGCGCACCGCCGACCGCGACCCGGCCAGGTTCACCACGAGGGTGCTGCCGGACACGCCGACCAGCCCTCGCGAGATGCCCGCGTCGACGGCTCCCGCCGCCAGCCCCGAAGCCCGGAGCGCCTCGGCGATGCCGCTGATCGGCCGGTCGAGCACGCCCTGCGTGGCGTCCGGCGTCACGTCGCGCGGCGACACACCTGTGCCGCCGACGGTGACGACCAGGTCGACACCGCCGATCACCGCGGTGTTCAGTGCGGCGCGGATGCCCACGACCTCACCCTCCACCGCGACCGTCCCGTCGACGATGAACCCTGCTTCCTCCAGCAACTCGGTGACCAGCGGTCCTGTGCTGTCGTCGTGCTCACCGTGCGCCACCCGGTCGTCCACGATCACGACAAGGGCGCGTCCCAGTCGCTGCGCGCTGCGTTCCATGAGCGCCACCGTAGCCAATCGGAGGATCTGACGGTTCCGTGACGTCACGCTGTCGCACCGCCCGCTCCCGCCGGAGGACCCCTAACTTCGGTGACGTGCGCGTTCTCCTCACCGGCGGGGCCGGGTTCATCGGCTCACACATCGCCGACCACCTGACCGCCCAGGACCACGACGTCGTCGTGCTCGACGCCTACCTGCCCCAGGCCCACCGCGACCGCCCACCGACGGCCCAGGACGTCACCGATCTCGACACGGTGAAAAAACTGCTCGACGGGGTGAACGCGGTCTGCCACCAGGCCGCCGTCGTCGGCCACGGCCTCGACCCGTCCGACGCGCCGCTGTACGCCCGCAACAACGACCTCGGCACCGCCGTGCTGCTCGCCGCGATGCACGAGCGGGGCGTGGAGCACCTGGTCCTGGCGTCGTCGATGGTCGTGTACGGCGAGGGCCGCTACGAGTGCGCCGAGCACGGCGTCGTCCGGGCCGCGCCACGCCGCCAGGCCGACCTCGACCAGGGCCGCTACGAGCCGCCGTGCCCGCACTGCGGCAGCCCCCTGGAGCCACGCCTGGTCCCCGAGGACGCCCCGCTGGACCCCCGCAGCACGTACGCCGCCAGCAAGCTCGCCCAGGAGCACTACGCGGCGGCGTGGGCACGGCAGACGGGCGGCTCGGTGTGGGCGCTGCGCTACCACAACGTGTACGGCCCGATGATGCCCAAGGACACCCCGTACGCGGGCGTGGCGAGCCTGTTCCGCAGCGCGCTCGAACGCGGCGAGGCGCCCACCGTCCTCGAAGACGGCCGCCAACGCCGCGATTTCGTGCACGTCACGGACGTGGCGCGGGCCAACGCCCTGGCCCTGAGCCGACCGGGCGAGCCCGGCACGCTCACCCCGCTCAACATCTGCTCCGGCGAGCCGCACACCGTCGGCGACCTCGCCACCCACCTGGCCGAGGCGTGCGGCGGTCCGCGGCCGCGCATCGTCGGCGGCGCGCGCCCGGCGGACGTCCGGCACGTCGTCGCCGACCCCGCCCGGGCCCGCGAGCTCCTCGGCTTCGACGCCGCAACGACCTTCGCCGCGGGGGTCAAGCAGTTGGCAACGGACCGCCTGCGCTGAGCGGCAACCGCACCTCGAACCGGCAGCCGCGACCGTGGTTGCGGGCGTCGATCGTGCCCTGGTGCGCCTCCACCAGGCCGCGCGCGATCGCGAGCCCCAGCCCGCCGCCGACGGGCTGCCGGTGCGGCGCGCCGCGGAACGCCACGTCGAACACCCTGGGCAGGTCCGCCTCCGGGATGCCGCCGCAGCCGTCGTCCACGCGCAGCAGCGCCGACGGCCCGTCCACGTCCACCCGCACGGCCACCGTGCCGTCCGGCGGGGTGTGGCGGATCGCGTTAGACAGCAGGTTGCGCACCACCCGGGCCAGCTCGGGGTCGCTGCCCAGCACCACCGGCCACGTCGCCGCGTCCGCGCGCAGCCGCACGCCCTTGCGCGAGGCCACCGGGCTCTCCGCCGCCACCACCTCGCTGACCACGTCGGCCAGCGGCACCTCGGACAACGTCAGCCTCAGCGCGCCCGCCGTGATGCGGGACAGCTCGAACAGGTCGTCCACCATCCCGGACAACGCCTCCGCCTCGGCCGAGATCCGCCCCGCGTACCCGGCGACCTCGTCCCGCCGCGACACCACGCCGTCGGCCAGCGCCTCGGCCATCGCCCGGATCCCGGCCAACGGCGTGCGCAGGTCGTGGCTGATCCACGCCACCAGCTCGCGCCGGGACGCCTCGGCCGCGCGCTCCCGCTCCCGCGCCTCGCTCTCCCACACGCTGCGCCGCGCCAGCGCCCGACCCAGCAGCACGGCCGTCGGCACCGTCACCAACGCCACCAGCAGGCACACCAGCACGGTCGTGGTGAGGATCGGGGTGAACATGAACCCGCTCACCGCCAGCACGCCGCCGATGGTCGCCACCACCGGCACGATCGCCAGCACGGTCAGCGCCGTGGCCAGCGACCCGTTCTGCAACCGCCGCAGCAGCACCGCGCCGAGCAGCGCCAGCGGCAGCGAGAACAGCACCGCGTACGGGAGGATGTGGTAGATCTCGATCAGCATCACGCACCGCCGTCGTACCGGTAGCCCACGCCCCACACGGTGGCGATCCGCACCGGCCGGGCCGAGTCGACCTCCACCTTCTCCCGCAACCGTCGCACGTGGACGGTCACGGTGGACTGGTCGCCGAACTCCCAGCCCCACACCCGCGAGAGCAGCTCGCCGCGGTTGAACGCGGTGCCCCGGTGGGTCAGGAAGAACACCAGCAGGTCGAACTCGCGCGTGGTCAGCGACAGCTCACGCCCGTCCAGCCACGCCGACCGCGCGCCGACGTCCACCCGCAGCCCGCCGTCGCTCAGCACCGACGCCGTCCGCGCCGCCGCGACCCGCGACCGGCGCAGCACCGACGTGACCCGCAACGCCAGCTCGCGCGGGCTGAACGGCTTGGTCACGTAGTCGTCCGCGCCGAGCTGGAGCCCGGCGATCCGGTCCTCCTCCTCGCCCAACGCGGTCAGCATCACCACCGGCACGGCGCTGCGCAGCCGCAGCCGGCGGCACACCTCCAGCCCGTCGACGCCCGGCAGCATCAGGTCCAGCACCACCAGGTCCGGCTCGCGTTCGGCGAACCGGCGCAGCGCGCTCTCACCGTCACCGACCAGCTCGACCTCGTGGCCTGCCAGCTCCAGGTACCGGCGCACCACGTCGCGCACGGTCACGTCGTCGTCCACGACGAGCACCCGCCCGGTCGTCTCACCCATGTCCGCGCCTCACCAGTTGGTCAACAGGAGGTGGTTGACCGCGAGCGCGGTCACCGCTTGCGCCGCCAGCCACAGCCGCCGCCGGTCCGGCACGAGCACGACCAGCCACACGGTGAACGGCAGCCAGATCCGTTCCACCTCGGCCTTGCTCAAGCCGGACAGGTCGGCGGCCAGGATCGCCACCGCCGCCGCTGCCGCCAGTGTGACGGCGCCCCTGGCCATTGTGGTGCTGCCGCGCCACCGGGCCGCGAACGGCGCCAAACCGCAGGCGAACGCGGCGGCGGCCAGGTCGGCCCACACCCAGTAACCGTAGGCGCGGGGTGTCGCGATGCCCTGGTAGTACCGCTCGACGACCAGGTGGTAGCCGTCCAGCCACCAGAACCCCAGCGCCGCGAACACCACCACCACGGCCGACGCGCCCAGCACGGCCACGCCGATCCGCCGCCAGTCGCGCCCCGAAGGATGGAGCAACAGCACGACCAGGGCCAGCACACCGAGCAGCACCAGCCCGTACGACAGGAACACGCCGAAGCCCAGCACCACCCCGCCGGCCAACGCCCGCCGGGTCGCCAGCAACGCGATGCCGCACGCCGTGACGCCCGCGAACAGCCCGTCCGCCGACACGCCCATCCACACCGCGCCGGGGAACAGCGCCACGAACGGCAGCACGGCCCGCGCGTGCTCCTCGGAGACGAACGCGCGCACCGTCACCGGCACCGCGACCGCCGTCAGCGCGCCGACCAGCACCACGAACGCCGAGGCCCACGCGCCGCCGGACAGCCCGACCCGGTCCAGCCCGATGAACACCAGGAACGCGCCCGGCGGGTGCGCGGAGACGTGCGTGGCCCACGAGTCGGGCTGGTAGTCCAGGATGCGGGAGGAGAACTCGCGCAGCATCGCGCCCACGTCCGTCACGCCCGGGACTTCGTCCAGGTACTCGTGCTCCGTGGTCAGCCGGCCGGTGAAACCGCGTGCCCAGCCGTCCACCAGGGCCAGCGAGAACGTCCACGCCACCGCGGTCGCGTAACCCGCGCCGAGGGCGAGGCGCCACGACAGCCGCCCGGCCAGCGTCGGGCCCCACACCACGACCGCCAACGCCACCAGCACGGCGAGCGGCGTGCCGATGCCGACGTGCGGCAGCCACTCGGCGAACAGCGGCGGGGCGGGGGCGTGGACGCGGTCATCGGGCAGGATCGCGCCGGCCACGACGGCCGAGGCGACCAGGGCCGCGGCGGCCAGGACACGGAGCACACGCCCACGGTAAGGCCGGCGGAGGCCCGGTGGAGGCCCCGTGGCGGGATCCGTCAGCGGTCCGTAAGAAACGGCGCACACGTCATGATTCGGTAAGCGCCACAACGGTTTTCGGTCGCCCGCGACGGCCCATGCTGTGGTGCGTGGACGAAATCGACGTGGTGCTCCCCTGCCTGGACGAGGCGGCGGCGTTGCCGGGCGTGCTGCGGGCCATGCCCGCCGGCTACCGGCCATTGGTGGTGGACAACGGATCGCGTGACGGCTCACCCGAGATCGCCCGCTCGTTGGGCGCGGAGGTGGTGCACGAGCCGCGGCCCGGGTACGGCGCGGCCGTGCACACGGGGATCGAGCGCGCGCGCTCCGAAGTGGTGTGCGTGCTCGACGCGGACGGCTCGCTCGACCCGGGCCAGCTGCCGCAGCTGGTGGCGTTGCTCGGGCGGGCGGAGCTGGCCGTGGGGCGGCGGGTGCCGGGGGCGGGTAGTTGGCCGTGGCACGCGCGGGCGGGCAACGCGGTGCTGGCCGGGCTGCTGCGGCGCAAGGGGTTGGCGGTGCGGGACATCGCGCCGATGCGCGCGTTCCGCCGGCGGGACCTGCTGGAGCTGGGCGTCGAGGACCGGGCGTTCGGCTACCCGTTGGAGCTGCTGCTGCGTGCGGCGGCGGCCGGGTGGCGGGTGGTCGAGCGGGACGTGCGGTACGGGCCGCGGGCGGCGGGCACGAAGTCGAAGGTGTCCGGCTCGGTGCGCGGGACCGTGCGGGCGGTGCGCGACATGGCGGCGGTGGTCCAGCGGGGCGTCGAGCAGGAGGGCGTGCGCTGATGACGTACTCCGCGAGCCTGCTGGTGGTGGCCAAGGCGCCGGTGCCGGGCCTGGCGAAGACCCGTCTCTGCCCTCCCGCGACGCCGGAGGAGGCGGCCGACATCGCCGCCGCCGCGCTGCTGGACACGCTCGACGCCGTGCTCGGCACGCCGGGCGTCCGGCCGGTGGTGGCGGTGACCGGGTCGCTCGGCGACGCCCGGCGGTCGGCCGAGATCCGGGCGGTGCTGCGGCGGTGCACCGTGCTGCCGCAGCGGGGCGGGTCGTTCGCCGACCGGTTGGCCAACGCGCACGCCGACGCGTACCGGGCGCACGGCCTGCCGGTGTTCCAGATCGGCATGGACACGCCTCAGCTCACGCCGGTGCTGCTGGCCGAGTCGGTCGACCGGCTGGCCGCGCGGGGCGCGGTGCTGGGTCCGGCGGCCGACGGAGGTTGGTGGGCGCTCGGGCTGGACGACCCGACGGTCGCCGCGAACCTCCGTTCCGTGCCGATGTCCCGGTCGGACACGGGCGCGTTGACGCTGCGGGCCTTGGGCGGCGCCGGCCGGGACATCGACCTGCTGCCCGTGCTGTCCGATGTGGACGACATGGCCACCGCTCGTGACGTCGCCGCCGCCGTGCCGACGACCCGCTTCGCCGCCGCTCTCGCACACCTGGGAGCCCTGCGATGACCACCGCCACCGCCCGCCCTGATCCGCAACACCGCCCGGACCCGCTCACCACGACACTCGCACCCGCCTGCGCCCCAAGACTTACGCAGCATTGCAATAACCACCGCCAGTACCCATCTCGACACGCAACCCACCACGCACGTCCGACTTCGTGCCGGACTTCGGGAGCACTGCAATGACCACCGCAGAAACGCACCCCGATACGCAATGCCGCACAACCCCGCTCGCCGCGGAACCACACGACCGCCGGAGGTCGCGTCAGGTGTGCGGAGCGCCGCGATGACCGCGTTCGACGTCGGCCTCAACGGTGCGGAGTGCCGGCTCGAGCTGGCCGGCGGCGATCAGGTGCCCCTGCCGGTCGACCGGTGGCACGAGGACGCCGACGGGGCCGACCACGTCCTCCTCGACGCCTGCCACGGGCCGACCGTCGACCTCGGCTGCGGCCCCGGGCGGATGGTGGCCGCGCTCGTCCGGCGCGGGGTGGTGGCGTTGGGCGTGGACCACTCGCCGCTCGCCGTCGCCCTCACCCGGGCGAGAGGCGGACCCGCGCTGCACCGCGACCTGTTCGGCCGGCTGCCCGGCGCGGGCCGGTGGGCGCACGTGCTGCTCGCCGACGGCAACATCGGCATCGGCGGCGACCCCGTCGCGCTCCTCCGCCGCGCCCGCCAACTCCTGCGCCGGCACGGCACCGCGCTGGTCGAGGTCGAGCCGCCCGGCTGCGGGCTGCGCCGTGAACGCGCGCGGGTCGCCGGTGGCACCTGGTTCGACTGGGCGCGGGTCGACGCGCGGGCCGTCGTGCCGACCGCCGCATGGGCGGGCCTGGAGCCGCGGTGGGTGGTCGAGCGCGACGGGCGCTGGTTCGCCGAGTTGGTGCGGCCGTGAAGCGCACCTCCAGCCCCCACACCGCCACCCGGATCGGCCTGTGGCTGGGCATCGCGTTCGGCCTGTGCTTCGTCACCGGCCTGCTCAGCCACTACCTCCAGCACCCGCCCGGGTGGTTCGCCTGGCCCACCCGCCCGGTCTGGCTCTACCGGTTCACGCAGGGCGTGCACGTCACCTCGGGCGTGGCCGCGATCCCGCTGCTCCTGGCGAAGCTGTGGACGGTCTACCCGAAGCTGTTCGAACGGCCGGTGGTGAAGTCGCTGCCCCACGCGCTGGAACGCGGTTCGATCTTCGTGCTGCTCGGCGCGTCGTTCTTCGAGCTGGTCACCGGCCTGTTCAACGCCGCGCAGAACTACCCGTGGCAGTTCTTCTTCCCGACTGCGCACCACGCCGTGGCCTGGATCGCGGTCGGCGCGCTGCTGGTGCACGTCGCGGTCAAGCTGCCGCTCCTGCGCACGCCCGCCGAGGAGGTCCGCCGAGGCGCGCTCAGCCGACGCGGGTTCCTGCTCACCACGGGCGGCGCGGCGGCGGTCGCGGTGCTGGCCACGGCGGGCAGCACGGTGCCGTGGCTGCGGACCGCCTCCGTCCTCGGCACGCGGTCGGCCGCACTGCCCGTCAACCGCACCGCCACCGCCGCCGGCGTGCCCGCGGTGGACGACGACTGGCGGCTGACCGTCGGCGAACGCCGGTTCTCCCGCCGGGAGCTCGAAGCCCTGCCGCAGACCACGGCCGAGCTGCCGATCGCGTGCGTCGAGGGCTGGAGCGCGTCGGCGCGGTGGACCGGCGTGCCCGTGCGCGACCTGCTGGCGCTGGCGGGCCTCGAAGCCGGTGACGTCCGGGTGGAGTCGCTGGAACGCGACGGCCTCTACCGCGCGAGCACCCTGCCCGCCGCCCACGCCCGCGACCCGGTGACGCTGCTCGCGCTGCGGCTGAACGGCGAGACCCTGCCCCTGGACCACGGCTACCCGTGCCGGCTGATCGCACCGAGCCGACCGGGCGTGACGCAGACCAAGTGGGTCACCCGGCTGGAGGTCCTGCGATGAGGTGGGTGATCGGCGCGGTGGGTGTCGTCCTGGGCCTGTGGGGCGCGGTCCTCGTGCTGCCGCTGGTCTCGGTGGACCTGGCGCTGTGGTTCGTCGCGGGCCCGATCGTGCACGACGCGCTGCTCGCGCCGCTCTTCGCCGGCTTCGGCCTGCTGGTCGCCCGGTGGGTGCCGCAGCCGTGGCGGGCGGCCGTGGTGGTCGGCGGCACGTTCACCGGCGTGCTCGTGCTGCTCGCCGTGCCGCTGCTCTGGCGGCCGTTCGCGGGCGGGCCCAACCCCGGGCTGGTCGACCGGAACTATTCGGTCGGGCTGCTGGTGGCGGTCGGGGTGAGCTGGCTGGGCGTCCTCGCGGTCACCCTGGTGCGACGGCACAAGAGGCCGCACGCCGACAGGTGAGGGGCGGTCACCCGGGTCGGCATGCGG
This sequence comes from Actinosynnema sp. NPDC049800, assembly GCF_040656635.1. Classification (NCBI taxonomy): domain Bacteria; kingdom Bacillati; phylum Actinomycetota; class Actinomycetes; order Pseudonocardiales; family Pseudonocardiaceae; genus Actinosynnema; species Actinosynnema sp. NPDC049800. The sequence continues at coordinate 91,441 of NZ_JBFAMT010000017.1, forward strand.
CCTCCACAACCGGCTCGGGGCACGGGAGCCGGTGGCTCGCGGGTGCTAGCGGACCTCGACGGGCTGGCTGCCGAGCGTGACCTCGACGGTGCGGTCCTCGCCGATGGTGAGCTGCACCTTCTCGCCCGGCGCGCGGGACCGGACGGCCGCGACCAGGGAGTCGGAGGCCTCGATGGGCCGGTCGCCGAACTTGGTGATCACGTCGCCGGACTTGATGCCCGCCGCCTCGGCCGCGCCGCCGGCGGTCACGTCGCGGACCACCGCGCCGCCCCGCGGCGAGTCGCCCACCTGGACGCCGAGCACGGTCTGGGTGGCCTTGCCGGTCTCCGACAGCTCCTTGGCCGTGCGGCGGGCCTGGTCGATCGGGATGGCGAAGCCGATGCCGACCGAGCCGCCCTGCGCGGACTGGCTGGAGTTGGGGCTGTAGATGGCCGAGTTGATGCCGACGACCTGGCCGCGCATGTTCACCAGCGGGCCGCCCGAGTTGCCGGGGTTGATCGCGGCGTCGGTCTGGATGGCGTTGAGCACGGTGTCCACGCCGCCCTGCTGGCCGCCGGCGCGCACCGGGCGGTTCAGCGAGCTGACGATGCCGGAGGTGACCGTGCCGTTGAGGTCGAACGGCGAGCCGACGGCCACGACGTCCTGGCCGATCCGCAGGTCGCCGGAGTTGCCGAGCTCGGCCGTGGGCAGGCCGGAGACGTCCTCCATCTTCAGCACGGCCAGGTCGGACGTCGGGTCGCGGCCGACGATCTTCGCGTCGAACGAGCGGCCGTCCTGGAGCTGGACCGCGATGGGCCCGCCGTTCGCGGCGCTCTCGACCACGTGGTTGTTGGTGAGCACCAAGCCGTCGGAGCTGAGCGTGAAGCCGGACCCGGCGCCGCCGTTGACCTGCACCTGCACCACGGTCGGCAGCACCTTCTGCGCCACCTGCTCGATCGAGCCGTCCGGGGCGTCGGTGCTCTGCTGGGCGGGCGGGGCCTGGTTGAGCGCATTGGTCACGGGCCTGGACTGCTCGGCGGCCTGGAAGCCGACGTACCCGCCGACACCGCCCGCGACGCCGCCGACGGCGAGCACGAGCGCGGCGACGCCCGCCACGACCTTGCCGCGGCCCCGCGGCGGGCGCGGTGCGGCGCCGACCGACCCGGGCGGCGCGTAGTAGGGGCCCGACACGCCGGGCTGCGCCGACCCCGAAGGGGAGTGGGCCGGCGAGCCCGGGTGTTCCGGGGCGCCGGTCTGCGGAGCGCCGTGCGGACCCGCGTGCTCCGGGCGGTGGAAGCCCGCGTGCCAGGCCTCCGGCCCGGATCCCGGCAGCCCGGCGCCGCCCTGCACGGCGCCGGGACCACCGGTTCCGGGATGGCCGGCGCCGCCCTGCACAGCACCGACCACACCTGCTCCGGTCGGGCCGGCGCCGCCCTGCACAGCGCCGGCCTGACCGGTTCCCGACTGGCCGGCGGCACCCTGCGAGGCGGCCGGCGAGCCGAAGTCATCCGGGCGACCGGGACGCGACCACGCGTCCGGCGACCCGGGCACGGGCTCGGCGGCGCTCGCGTGCGGAGCGGCCGGCGAGCCGGGGTTCGAGGCGGCAGCGGTCGTCGTCACGCTGTCCGGGTACAGGTCGGCCGGGTGGCCGGTGTTCCCCCGCGGAACACCGGCCGACCCCGCCGCCGACGGGTCGGCCCCTACCGCCGGCCCGTCGGTCACGTCCTCCGGCCGCGCCGAGGCTCCCTGCCAGGCACCTCCCGCGCCGGTGGACTCCGACGACGCACCGGTGCCGCCCTGCACGGCACCGGTGTCGTCGCTGTCCGGCCGACCAGCACCCTGCTGCTGGGAGCCGGCGTCCTCATGACCGAGCCCGGCGCCCCCGCGCGCCCACGGGCTCCGCGGCTGAGCCGGCTGAGACTGCGGTGGCTGCTTCGGCTGCTCGTCTTCGGTCATGTCCACCACTCTGCGGTGCCCGCCTGAGAGCAGCCTTAAACGAAACTGGGCATCCCTTGTGAGTCGGTGCGGGTTTCCGGGCCGTGGTTCAGCCGCGCAGCCTCTCGGCGATCTGCTCCGGCGTGGCGTCGTTCACCCACACGCCCATGCCCGACTCGGAGCCGGCCAGGTACTTCAGCTTGTCCGCCGCACGCAGCACCGAGAACACCTCCAGGTGCAGCCAGGCCAGGTCACGGCCGGTGCGCACGGGCGCCTGGTGCCACGCCGCGATGTAGGGCAGCGGGCGGTCGTAGAGGGCGTCCAGGCGGTGCAGCACGGTCAGGTAGAGCCCCGCGAAGTCGTCCCGCTCGGCGTCCGTCAGCGCGGGCAGGTCCGGCGCTTGGCGGTGCGGGACCAGGTGCACCTCGACCGGCCACCGGGCCGCGGCGGGCACGAACGCCGTCCAGTGCTCACTTTCGGCGATAACCCGGGTCCCGGCCGCACGTTCAGCCGCCAGGATGTCACCCATCAGTGGACGACCGTGTGACGCCTGGTAGTCCGCCGCGACGGCGAGCATCCGTTCCGTCTTCGGGGTCACGAAGGGGTAGCCGTAGATCTGGCCGTGCGGGTGCGACAGCGTCACGCCGATCTCTTCGCCCCGGTTCTCGAACGGGAAGACCTGCTCGACGCCCGGGGTCGCGTTCAACGCCGCCGTGCGGTCCGCCCACGCGTCCACCACCGTGCGCACCCGCGAGGCGGGCAGCGAGCCGAACGACGTGTCGTGGTCGGACGTGAAGCACATGACCTCGCACCGGCCGCGCCCGGCCGCCCGCGCCACCATCGGCATCCCGTCCACAGTGGACGGCAGCTCCGGCACGCCCTGCGCGAACGAGGGGAACCGGTTCTCGAACACCACCACGTCGTAGGACGACTCGGGCACCTCGGTCGGCTTGCCGGGCGTCGACGGGCACAGCGGGCACAGGTCGGCCGGCGGCTTGTACGTGCGGGTCTGCCGGTGCGCGGCCATCGCCACCCACTCGCCGGTCAACGGGTCGCGCCGCACCTCCGACAGCGGCTGCGCGCGCGGCAGGTCGCGGGTGTCGACCGCGTCGCGCGGCGGCGCGTCCGGGGTGTCGTCGAAGTAGATGATCTCGCGACCATCGGCAAGCTTCCCCGCCGTGCGCCTCACGCCAGTTCCTCTCCGCGGCCCGGCACGTGCGCCAGGACCAGTTCGCCGACCTGATCGCCGAGCACCGTCCGCGCCGGCTCGGCCAATCCCTCGTCGGTCACCAGCACGTCCGCCTCGTCCAGCGCGGCGATGGTGGAGATGCCGACGGTGCCCCACTTGGTGTGGTCGGCGACCACGACGACCCGCCCGGCCGCGTCGACCAGCGCGCGGTCGGTCTCGCTCTCGTTCAGGTTGGGCGTGGTGAAGCCGGAGCGCTCGGCCATGCCGTGCACGCCGAGGAACACCACGTCCAGGTGCAGCGACCGCAGCGCCTGCACGGCCACCGGCCCGACCAGCGCGTCCGACGGCGTGCGCACCCCGCCGGTGAGCACCACCGTGCGGTCGGTGCGCCCGCTCTGCTGCAGCACGTCGGCGATCCGGATCGAGTTCGTCACCACGGTCAGGTCCGGGATGTCGTCCAGGAACCGGGCCAGCGTCCACGTGGTGGTGCCCGCCGACAGGCCGATCGCGGTGCCGGGGCGCACGAGGCCCGCGGCGAACGCGGCGATGGCCTCCTTCTCCGGCAGCTGGCGCACCGACTTGGCCTCGAAACCGGGCTCGTCGGTGCTGCGGCCGACCACGGACGTGGCGCCGCCGTACACCTTCTCCACCAGGCCGCGGGCGGCCAGCACGTCCAGGTCGCGGCGCACGGTCATGTCCGAGACGCCCAGCCGGACGACCAGGTCGCTCACCCGCACCGCGCCGGTGCGGCGGACCTCTTCCAGGATCACCGCTTGTCGCTGGCGTGCCAGCACCTCACACCTCTTCTTCCCGGACCACGACCACGCCGCCGGCGGGCACGACCACGCTGCCGGACGCACGCGCGCCGGACAGCAGCTCGACACCCACCGCGGGCAGCTCGGCGTCGCCGTCGGAGTGGTTGACCGCGACCAGCCACGATACGGCGGAGCCGGCCACCTCACCGCGCCGACGCACCACCTCGACGTCACCGCCCGGCCCGGACGGGACGCCCGCCTGGTCGAGCGCGGTCCGCACCAGCCGCTCCAGCCCGTCGCCGACCAGGCCGCACGCCACGTACCAGGCGACGCCCCCGCCGCGCTCGTTGCGGGTCACGGCGGGCACGCCGGGCAGCGGGCCGTCGGCGTAGGAGGCGATCACCTCCGCGCCGCGGGCGTGCAGGTGCTCGGTCCAGACGGCGGCCGACGAGCCGTCGTCCAGCGAAGCGGTCTGCCCCGCGCGCAGCGGGTGGAACTCCTCGGTCCGCACGCCGAGCAGCTCGCGGAACGCGCCGGGGTAGCCGCCCAGGTGCACGTGGCCGCGCGTGTCGGTGACGCCCGACAGGTACGTGACCAGCACGTGCCCGCCCGCCGCGACGTACTCCTCGTACGGCGTCGCGTCGTCCACCGCGTACAGCGCCGGCAGCACGACCAGCCGGTAGGAGGACAGGTCCGCGCCCGGCGGCACGAAGTCGACCGTCACCCCCGCCCGCCACAGCGCCCGGTAGTACGCGAGGACGTGCTCGGGGTAGGCGAAGTCCTCCGTCGGGTGGGCGGACTGGCCGAGCGCCCACCACGACTCCCAGTCGAAGACGACGGCGACCGGCGCGTCCACCGTGGAGCCGACGACCTCGGCGATCCGCTGGTACTCGGCCCCGACCTGCTCGACCTCGCGGAACACCTTCGTGTCCGGCCCCGCGTGCGGCACCATCGCCGAGTGGTAGCGCTCCGCGCCCGCCCGCGACTGCCGCCACTGGAAGAACAGCGTGCCGTCCGCGCCGCGGGCCAGGTGCGCGTAGGAGTTGCGGCGCAGCTCGCCGGGCAGCTTGGCGATGTTGCGCGGCTGCCAGTTCACCGCCGACGTGGAGTGCTCCATCAGCAGCCAGGGCCGCCCGCCCGCGAGGCCGCGCACCAGGTCGGCGGAGTACGCCAGGTGGACGTGCCGGTCGGGGTCCTCGCCGAACGTGTAGTGGTCGTTGGAGACGAAGTCGACCTCGGCGGCCCACTTCCAGTAGTCGAGCCCGGAGAACGCGGCGGCCATGAAGTTCGTGGTCACCGGCACGTCCGGGGTGACCTCGCGCAGCACGTCCCGCTCGGCCTTGTACAGCTCGAGCAGCGCGTCGGAGGAGAACCGGTCGAAGTCGAGCAGCTGGCCGGGGTTGTGCAGCGCCGGCGTGGCCCGCGGCGGCAGGACCTGGTCCCACGACGTGTAGCGCTGGCTCCAGAACGCCGTGCCCCACGCCTCGTTCAGCACGTCGAGCGTCCCGTGGCGGGCGCGCAGCCAGGCGCGGAACGCCACCGCGCACCGGTCGCAGTAGCAGCGCGGGACGTGGCAGCCGTACTCGTTGTTGACGTGCCACGCGGACAGCGCCGGGTGGTCGCGGTAGCGCTCGGCCAGCGCGCGGGCCAGCGCCACGGCCTTGGTCCGGTAGACCGGCGAGCTCGGGCAGTAGGACTGGCGCGAGCCGTGCACGAGCCGGACGCCCTCGGCGGTCTCCGGCAGCATCTCGGGGTGCGCGGTGGTCAGCCACGGCGGCGGCGCGGCGGTCGCGGTGGCCAGGTCGACCCGGATGCCGCCCGCGTGCAAACGGTCGAGCACGCGGTCCAACCAGCCGAACTCGTAGCGGCCCTCTTCCACTTCCAGCAGCGCCCAGGAGAAGATCGCCACGCTCACCAGGTTGACCCCGGCCCGGCGCATCAGCTCGACGTCGTCGTCCCAGACGTCCTCCGGCCACTGCTCGGGGTTGTAGTCGGCGCCCCAGGCCAGGCCTCGCACGCGGGTGGGCCAAGTCGTCATGGCACAAGAGTGGTCGATTTGCGGCGAAAACGTCAACACAGTCCAACAAGAACCGTCGGATAGCTTGACATTCCGTGTGGCGCAGCCCACATTGTGAGGCCTCTTGTTGACTCTTTGTTCACTTGGCTTCCGCTGAGTGTCACCCGGAGGAGCGACGATGACGAGGTTCTCCGCCAGCACCCACCCCCTGCTGGGCCGCCGCGCGCTGTTGAGGGCGATCGTCGCGGGCGCGGGCGTCGCGGCCGTGCCCGGCCTGGCCGCGTGCGGCTCCGACGGCGGGGCCGCCGCCACCGACACCGTGTCGTTCGGCAACAACCAGTCCGACCAGGTGCCGAAGGACGCGATCACCGCCGTGCTCAAGGCGTTCGAGGGCGAGTCGGGCCTCAAGGTCGCGATCAACACCAAGCAGCACGAGCAGTACCAGGAGCAGATCAACAACTACCTGCAGGGCAAGCCGGACGACGTGCTGGCGTGGTTCGCGGGCTACCGGATGCGGTTCTTCGCCGAGAAGGGCCTGACCGGCGACCTGAGCGAGGTGTGGTCGAAGGTCTCCGCCGGGTACGAGCCCGCGTTGAAGGAGGCGTCCACCGCCTCGGACGGCAAGCAGTACCTGATCCCGTTCATCCAGTACCCGTGGGGCGTGTTCTACCGCAAGAGCGTCTGGCAGCAGCGCGGGTACGAGCAGCCGAAGACGCTGGACGAGCTCGTCGCGCTGTCCACGAGGATGCAGGCGGACGGGCTGGTGCCGATCGCGTTCGCGCAGAAGCAGGGCTGGCCCGGCATGGGCACGTTCGACCAGCTGAACTTCCGGCTCAACGGCTACCAGTTCCACGTCGACCTCATGGCGGGCAAGGAGGACTGGCAGGGGCCGAAGGTGCGGGAGGTGTTCGACACCTGGAAGCGGCTGCTGCCGTTCCACCAGGAGAACGCCCTGGGCCGGGAGTGGCAGGAGGCCGCGCAGGCGTTGCAGCAGGGCAAGGCGGGCATGTACCTGCTCGGCTCGTTCGTGGCGCAGCAGTTCAAGGGCGCCGAGGTGGACGACCTGGACTTCTTCCCCTACCCGGAGATCAACCCCGAGCACGGCCAGGACACCGTGGAGGCGCCGATCGACGGCTTCATGATGTCCCGCAAGCCCGCCAACCCCGAGGGCGCGCGCAAGCTGCTGGAGTACCTGTCCACGCCCGCCGCGCAGCTCGCCTACGTCAAGGCCGACCCGAGCCAGGTCGCCGCGTCGAACAAGGCCGAGACGACCGGCTACAACGCGTTGCAGAAGAAGTCGGCGCAGGTGATCAAGGAAGCCGCGCACATCACGCAGTTCCTCGACCGGGACACCGACCCGCGCTTCGCCAGCGACGCGGCGACCAACGGGCTCAACGCGTTCATCCAGAACCCCGACGACCTCGACTCGATCCTCAAGGGCATGGCCGACCAGGCCAAGACGATCTTCACCGGGTGACGCCGTGACCGCCCTGCAGTCCCCACCGGAGCCCGCCGGGACGTCGGCCCCCTCCCCGACGTCCCGGCGCGGCAGGCGTCGCCGCGCCACCGCGTTGGCCCCGCGCGACAAGCTCGTGCTCGGGCTGATGCTCGGCATCCCGTCGCTGGCGCACATCGCGCTGGTGTGGGTGCCCACGCTCGGCTCGGTCGGGTTGTCGTTCAGCTCGTGGGACGGGATCGGCGGGTTCGCCGACATCGAGTGGGTCGGCTTCCAGAACTACGTCGACATCTTCACCCGGTACCCCCGGTTCTGGCCCGCGCTCCAGCACAACCTGATCTGGCTGCTGTTCCTGCTCGTCGTGCCGACCGTAGCCGGGCTGCTGCTGGCCGTGCTGCTGGACCGCCAACTGCGGTTCGGGCGGATCTACCAGAGCGCGCTGTACCTGCCGATGGTGCTGTCGCTGGCGTTGGTCGGGTTCATCTGGCAGCTGATCTACCAGCCCGAGCAGGGGTTGCTGAACAACGTGCTCGGCACCGCCGCGTCGGACCCCGTGAACTGGCTCGGCGATCCGGACATCAACCTGTACGCGGTGCTGGTGGCGGCCGGGTGGCGGCACACCGGCTACATCATGCTGCTGTACCTGGCCGGGCTGAAGTCGGTCGACCCGGCGTTGAAGGAGGCCGCGGCGCTGGACGGCGCGAACGCGTGGCAGACGTTCTTCCGGGTGACGTTCCCGGTGCTCAAGCCGGTGAACGTGGTCGTGCTCGTGGTCACCGTGATCGAGGGCCTGCGGGCGTTCGACATCGTGTACGTGATCAACAAGGGGCGCAACGGGCTGGAGCTGCTGTCCGTGCTGGTGACGGACAACATCATCGGCGAGTCGAGCCGGATCGGGTGGGGTTCGGCGCTGGCCGTGGTCCTGCTGCTGATCTCGCTCGGGTTCATCATCACCTACCTGTTCCAGGTGTTCCGCGAGGAGGACCGGACGTGACGTTCGCTTTCCGACCGGCGCGCATCGCCCTGCACGTGTTCCTGGTCCTGACGTGCCTGGCGACGCTCGCCCCGCTGCTGTGGGCGTTGTACGCGTCGCTGCGGACGTACGACGACACGGCGCGCAACGGGTACTTCTCGATCGCGGAGAGCCTGACGCTCGACAACTTCGCGTCGGCGTGGACGCAGGCGGACCTGCCGCACTACTACCTGAACACGTTGATCGTGACGTTGCCGGCGGTGGTGCTCGTGCTGCTGCTCAGCTCGATGGTGGCCTACGGGGTGTCGCGGTACAGCTTCAGGTTCAACCTGGTGCTGCTGGTGCTGTTCACGGCGGGGAACCTGTTGCCGCAGCAGGTGATCGTGACGCCGTTGTACCGGCTGTACCTGCTGACGCCGTTGCCGTCGTGGTTGAGCGACAGCGGGTTGCTGCTGGACTCGCAGCTGGGGCTGGTGCTGATCCACGTGGCGTTCCAGTCGGGGTTCTGCGTGTTCGTGCTGAGCAACTACATGAAGACCATCCCGCACGAGCTCGGTGAGGCCGCGCGCGTCGACGGCGCGGGTGTGTTCCGGCAGTACTGGCAGGTGATCCTGCCGTTGTGCCGTCCCGCCCTGGCGGCTCTGGCGACGCTGGAGTTCACGTGGATCTACAACGACTTCCTGTGGGCGCTCGTCCTGATCCAGACCGGGGACAAGATGCCGATCACGTCGGCGTTGCAGAACCTGAAGGGCACCTTCTTCGTGGACAACAACCTGGTCGCCGCCGGCTCCCTCCTCGTCGCCCTGCCGACCCTGGTCGTCTTCTTCACCCTGCAACGCCAGTTCATCGGCGGCCTGACCCTGGGCTCCACCAAGGGCTAGGCCGTTGGGGTGGTCCGCGACCGCGGCGGTATCCAGGTCCCCCGGCGGTGATCCCTGTCCGAGGAACCCACCACCCCGTCGAGAGGACGTCCCGATGCTCGCCCGTCGGATCCTGGTCGCCTGCGCCGCCGCGACAGCCGTCGGCTTCGCGGCGGCACCGCCCGCGCAGGCCACCTCGGCCACGCTCTACGCCGAGGTGGACGAGCTGGCCGCCGAGCTGAACTCCCTGCCCTGGCCCGACCAGGACACCTACAACTACTACCCCGGCGAGCTGGGGCACCCGGACGGCGCGTCGACCGCCGTGTGGGGCACGCCGGGCGGCCCCACGACGTACGAGAGCAAGACCAAGTGCGCGCCCCTGCTCACCCTGGCCCTGCGGCACGCGTTCGCGTGGGCCACCGACAGCTACCTGACCACCGAGTTCGGCAGCACCAGCCCCACCTCCGCGCAGTACCACGACGGGTTTCAGGCCGGCGCCGACCACTTCACGGTCAAGACGACGGTGCCGAGCCTGGCGCAGGGCGACGTCATCGCGGTCGAGTACCTCGACGCCGCGGGCGGCACCGGTGACGCGACCGGTCACGTGATGGTGGTCGCCGGCACGCCGCAGCTCTACAACCGCGACGGCGACACCTCGACCCGCGAGTACGCCGTGCCGGTGATCGACAGCACCAAGGAGCCGCACGGCGTGCCCAGCACGTGGGCCGGGTCGCCGGTCCACCTGTTCCCGGACACGCGCCGGGTCGGCGCCACCGAGTACACCGGCGTCGGCCGCGGCTGGATCTTCATCAGCACCGGGTCCGACGACGTGCCCACCGGCCACTGGTGGGGCCCGAACGAGAACGTCACGACGCAGTACCGGCCCGCCTCGACCCGCCCGATGGTCTTCGCCGCCCTGTCCTGACCGCGCCGGGCAGGTCCGCCGAACCCGGACCTGCCCCTCAGAACCCCGCGACCGACTGCGGCACGACAGGCTCTGGGCGGCCGGGGAGGCGGATGGTGAACATCGCGCCGCCCTCCGGGGCGCGGCCGACGTACGCGAGGCCGCCGTGGCGTTCGGCCACCTGCTTGACGATGGCCAGGCCGAGGCCCGAGCCGGGCAGGGTGCGGGCCTCGGACGAGCGGTAGAAGCGTTCGAAGACGTGCGGCAGGTCGGCGTCGGCGATGCCCGGACCGGAGTCGGCCACCTCGACCACCGCGCTGCCGTCGCCCAGTTGCTTCAGGGACAAGCGGACCACGCCGCGCGCCGGGCTGAACTTCACCGCGTTGTCCAGGAGGTTGAGGACGGCACGTTCCAGCGCGCTGGAGTCACCCAGCAGCGACCACGGCTGCACTTCCACCACGAAGTCCACGTCCGTCGCACGGCGCTTCGCGCGATCCAGCGCGCGCTCCACCACCTCGACCAGGTCCACCGGCTCGTGCACGACCTGCGGCGCGTCCTCACGCGCCAGCTCCACCAGGTCCCCGATCAACGTGGTCAGCTCGTCCAGCTGCGCCCGCACGTCGGCGTTGATCTCCGCCTTGTCCTCGTCGGACAACGTCGGCGCGTCCGGCCGCTCCGAGGCCAGCAGCAGCTCCAGGTTCGTGCGCATGGACGTCAACGGCGTCCGCAGCTCGTGCCCCGCGTCCGCGACCAGCCGCCGCTGCCGCTCCTGCGAGTCCGCCACCGCGCCCAGCATCGCGTTGAACCGCTGCGACAACAGCGCCAGCTCGTCGTCGCCCGACACCGGGATCGGCCGCAGGTCGCCGGTCAACGCCACCCGCTCGGTGGCCTCCGTCAACCGCTGCACGGGCCGCAGCCCGGTCCGCGCCACCGCCGTCCCCGCCGCCGCCGCGACCAGCACGCCCAGCCCGCTGATCACGAACAGCACCACGGACAGCTTGCCCAGCGTGACGTTCAACGGCTTGGTGGACTGCGCGATCAGCATCGCCTGGCCGTCGCCGTACGGCACCGCGATCACCCGGAAGTCGGTGCGCAGGTCGGTCCAGATGTTCTCCAGCCGCGACCCGCGCGCCACGTCCAGGTCCGCGGGCTGGGTCGGCGGCGCGACCGTGCCCTTCGGGTACAGGATCTGCCCGGTCACGTCCAGCACGCCGATCCGGATGTCGCCCGCGGCCAGGAAGGCGCCGGGGATCTCGGTGACGTCGTTGTTGACCTTCGGCGCGTTCACCGCGGCCTGGGCGCGCTGCCGCAGGTTGGAGTCCATCTGGTCGTGCAGGTTCTGGCTCACCGTCATGTACGCGCCGAGCGACACGACGGCGACGGCCCCGGCCACGCAGAACGCGGCCAGCAGGGTCACCCGGGCCCGCAGCGACACCCGCTGGAGCCGCCCGTTGGCGGCACCGATCACGGAGGGGTCTCCCGCAGCACGTAGCCGACACCGCGCACCGTGTGCAGCAGCCTGGTCTCGCCCTCGGCCTCGGTCTTGCGGCGCAGGTAGCCGACGTAGACCTCCAGCGCGTTGCCCGAGGTGGGGAAGTCGTAGCCCCAGACGTCCTCGAGGATCCGGCCGCGGGTCAGCACCTGCTTCGGGTGCGCCAGGAACAGCTCCAGCAGGGCGAACTCGGTCCGGGTGAGGCTGATCGGGCGCTCGCCGCGCCGCACGTCCCGGGTGCTCGGGTCGAGCTCCAGGTCCGCGAACCGCAGCACCGCGCCCGCGGGCTCCTCGGCGTCCGACGCCGCCCGCCGCAGCAGCGCGCGCAGCCGTGCCAGCAGCTCCTCCAGCGCGAACGGCTTGGGCAGGTAGTCGTCGGCGCCCGCGTCGAGCCCGGACACCCGGTCGGACACCGCGTCACGGGCGGTGAGCACGAGGATCGGCAGGTCGTCGCCGGTGCTGCGCAGCCGGCGGCACACCTCCAACCCGTCGAGTCGGGGCATCATCACGTCCAGCACCATGGCGTCGGGGCGCTGGGAGACGACGGACTCGAGGGCCTGCTGGCCGTCGCCGGCAAGGTCGACCTGGTAGCCGTTGAACTGCAGTGAGCGACGAAGCGACTCACGCACGGCCCGGTCGTCGTCGACAACGAGGATGCGCATGCGGTCAGTCTTGCCGCTGGTCCTGAGAGCCGCCTGAGAAGCCGGTGTGAGCTACCCGTCAAGTTTTCGCGCCCCGTCACGCGCCGGGCCCGTCGCGGGCCACCGGGGCGTTCCAGCGACGCCACAGCGCCAGCAGCCGCAGGCCCACGATCACGGCCGACCCGACCAGCGTCACCGGCACCGCGGGCAGGCCGAGGTAGTCGCCGAACGCCACCACCACCGCCCCGCACAGCGCCGCCACCGCGTAGATCTCCCGGCGCAGGACCAGCGGGATCTCCCGCAGCAGCACGTCGCGCAGCGCGCCGCCGCCGATGCCCGTGGTCATCCCGACCAGGCACGCCGCGTACGGCGGGGCGCCGAGCCCGAGCGCCGTCGTGGTGCCCGCCGTGACGAACAGGCCGAGCCCGATCGCGTCCAGCAGCAGGACCGCCCGCCACAGCTTCGCCACGGTCGGGTGAAACCAGAAGACCACCAATCCGGTGACCCCCGCCACCGCCAGGTACGGCCAGCTCACCAAGGCCGCCGGCGGGTGCACGCCCAGCAGCACGTCCCGGATGATCCCGCCGCCCAACGCCGTGGTCAGCGCCAGCACGATGACCCCGAACACGTCCAGCCGGGCTCGCACCGCCGCGACCGCCCCGGAGGCGGCGAACGCGGCGATGCCGACCAGTTCCAGCGCGGCGAGCAGCACGGCTGGTCAGGTTAGAAGTAGTCGGCCAGGCGCGGCACGCCAGGTGCGCCGACCACCCGGTCGAGCAGCGCGCCGTCACCGTCGAGCAGCCCGGCGCGGCGCAGCGCGTGGCTGTTCTGCATCCCGCTGAACCACGGCCCCAGCGCACGCGCGTGCAGCCGCACGGCGCCGGTGCCACCCGCCTCGACGCGCACCGCGCCGTCCTCGACCACCAGGCGGCACCGCCCGGCGTGCCACGGCGCGTGCTCGTCGACCACGTCGAGGTCCACCGCGGCGGGCTTGAGCCACGCCGCCGACGGCCAGCCGCGCGCCGCCACCGCCGCCGGCAGGTCGACCACGCGCAGCAGCCAGGTGGACGTGGTCACGGTGTGCTCGATCGCCTGGTTCGTCAGCAGGCCGGTCACGGCCGGGTCGGTGACCAGCAGCCGGGCCCGGTCCAGCACCCCGGCCCAGCCGCCCAGCTCCCGCAGCAGCCCCAGCTGGGTCGCCACGTCCCGGGCGACGAGGTCGTGCACCCGCAGCCCGTCGGCGTCGCGCTCGGCGGCCAGGTACCCGCGCACCTCGCCGTCGTGGCCGGGCACCACCGACACCACGGTCTCCTTGAGCAGGTCGTCCACCGCGATGGTCGGCGGGCTGCGGTCCACGAGCCCGTCCACGGTGGACGCGACGTCGAGGTAGCACGCCTGCACCGCCGGGAGGTCGCCCTCGACCAGGGGCCGGGTGGCGGCCCGCGCGCCCGCGGGCATCCGGTCCAGCGGGAACTCCAGCCACTCGAACACGCCCGACCGCTCCCAGCCGCGCGACCGGTACACCGCGGGCACGGTCGCGTACAGGGCGGACAGCACCTGCCCGCGTTCGCGCAGGTCCCGCAACGCCGCGTCGAGCAGCGCCCCGGCCACCCCGCGCCCCCGCGCCCAGGAGTCGACGGCCACGCCGCCGACCCCGCCCATCGGCACCGTCGTGCCGCCCCAGAACTGGTGGAAGTCCTTGATCGTGAGCAGGCCGGCGACGTGCCCGTCGACCTCGGCGAGCAGCCCTCGCCGACCGGGCCGCAACGACGGCTCGCCGATGCCGCCGAACGCCACCCGGCGCAGCCGGTCGGCCTCGCCGACGTCGTCCTGGGTCAGCTCGCGGATCCGCACGCCGTCCTCCTCACCAGGTGAAGAACCCCTGGCCGGTCTTGCGGCCGAGCTGACCGGCCGCCACCTTCTCCCGCAACAACGCCGGCGGCTCGAAGCGCGGACCCAGCTCGGCCGCCAGGTGCTCGGCGATGGCCAGCCGGACGTCCAGCCCGACCAGGTCGGTCAGCCGCAGCGGCCCCATCGGCCACCCGTACCCGAGCCGCATGCCGGTGTCGATGTCCTCGGCGGAGGCGACGCCGTCCTCGAGCATCCGGATCGCCTCCATGCCGACCGCGACCCCGAGCCGCGACGTGGCGAACCCCGGCGCGTCCCGCACCTCGATGACGGTCTTGCCCAGCTCCTCGGCCCACCCGCGGACCCGCGCCACCACGTCGGCGGCGACCCCGGGGTGGTGCACGAGCTCGACCAGCTGCTGCACGGGCACGGGGTTGAAGAAGTGCATCCCCAGCACCCGCTCGCCCGGCAGGCCCTCGGCCAACGCCGAGATCGACAACGACGACGTGTTCGACGCCAGCACCGCGTCCGGGCAGGCCCGCGCGGCGTCGCCGAGCACCTGCCGCTTCAGCCCGAGGTCCTCCGGCACGGCCTCGACCACGAGCGCGGCACCACGCCCGACCCGCGTGTCGAGCCGTTCGACCACGGTCAGGCGCTGGAGCAGCTCGTGCGGCACGGCGTCCAGCCTGCCCCGGTCGGCCGCCTTGGCCAGCGACGCCTCCACCGCGCGCCGCGCGGCCGACGCCCGGTCGGCGCCCGCCTCGACGAGCACCACCTCGTGCCCGCCGGCCAGGAACAGGTGGGCGACACCGGCGCCCATCGTGCCGCCGCCGATCACCACCGCGATCACCGGTCCACGACCTCCGCCGCGAACATCGCCACCAGCTCGACGCCGCCGATCTCGGCCAGGTTCGCGCCCGCGGCCTGCCACTCGGGCGAGCGGAAGGCCTCCTTCATGGCCTCGGCGGACTCGAAGTACATCTCGGCCACGACGTGCGGCTCGTGCTCGCCGAGGAAACCGGGCGCGAAGACGCGCGAGACCTTCGCCACCTCGGCGCGCAGCAGGCCCGGCGTCCGGTCGACCAACGGCAGGTGGGACGCGAAGTAGGCCTCGTCGAACGCCTCGACGTCGGCCGGTTTCCGGTACAGGGCGACGTACTTGACCATGTGACACCTTCCGTCCGGTTTCGCCTGCGAATGTAACACCGGCACCATGGAGCGGTGCGGATCATCCTGCTGCGCCACGGACAGAGCCTGGGCAACGTCGACGAGCTGGCGTACTGCCGCATACCCGACCACGCCCTCCCGTTGACCGAGCTGGGCGAACAGCAGGCCCGGGCCGCCGGGCCGCGGATCAAGGAGCTCCTCGGCGGCGACCGGGCGGCCGGGTACGTCAGCCCGTACGTGCGGACCAGGGCCACCCTGCGCAACCTCGGCCTCGGCGACCAGCTGGAGCGCACGGTCGCCGAGCCGAGGTTGCGCGAGCAGGACTGGGGCAACCTCCAGGACCCGGTGCGGCAGGAGGTGCTCAAGCACCAGCGGCACGCGTTCGGGCACTTCTTCTTCCGGCTGCCCAACGGCGAGTCCGGCGCGGACGTGGACGACCGCCTGGCCGCGTTCCTGACCGACCTGGAGACCCGGATGCGGGACCCGGCGCACCCCGGCACGGTCCTGGTCGTCTCGCACGGCCTCACCATCCGGCTGCTGTGCCGCCGCCTGTTCGGGTGGAGCATCGAGCTGTTCGAGTCGCTGTCGAACCTGGAGACGTGCGAGGACCGGGTCCTGACCCACGACGGCCGGGCGTGGCGCCTGGACCGGCCGTTCGACCAGTGGCGGGAGTCCCCGGACGGCGAGACCCAGGGACCGATCGGCTAGCCCGGCACGACGTCCGCGACCACGCACACCACGTTGTCCGGCCCGCCACCGGCGTTGGCCAGCTCCACCAGCCGCCGCGTCGCCTCCTCCGGCTCGCGCTCCGACGCCAGCACGTCCCGCACGTCGGCTTCGGGCACGACGGTGTGCAGGCCGTCCGAGCACAGCAGGTACCGGTCGCCGGGCAGCGCGTCGTGCAGCGCCAGGTCCGGCTCCACCGCCTTGCCGTGCAGGGCGCGCAGCAGCATCGACCGCTGCGGGTGGCTGACCGCTTCCTCCTCCGTCAGCCGGCCCTCGGCGATCAGCGACTGCACCACCGTGTGGTCGTGCGTGATGCGGAACAGCCGGCCGCCGCGCAGCAGGTACACCCGCGCGTCGCCGACGTGCACGAGGCCGAGCCGTGAGCCGGACAGCACCAGCGCGGTCAACGTCGTCCCGCTGCACTCGTCGGCGGGGTTGGCCGACAGGTACTCGCCGACCGCCGCGCCGGCCCGGTGCACGGCGTCCGCCAGCGTGTTGAGCAACTCGCCTGCGGGGATGGCGGTGTCCAGCGGGGCGAGCGTGTCGATGGCCATGGAGCTGAGCGGCTCGCCGCGGGCGCCGAACCCGTCGGCGACGGCCAGCAGCCGCTCGCCCGCGTAGCCGACGTCCTGGTTCGAGTCCCGCACCAGTCCTCGGTCGGTCCGCACCGCGTACCTGAGCGCGACGGTCATGGTGGTGTCCTTCCCGGAGAGCTGTTCCACGAGGAAGGAGGCGAGGCTCCGCCGTGCCGCGGTGTCGGCCTCGACCCGCGCCCAGTAGGCGCGCACCTCGGCCGCGGCGTCCGCCGGCGCCAGCTCGCACACCCCTCGGATGCGGGCCAGCGGCATCCCGAGCCGGCGCAACCACGCCACCAGCCGGGCCCGCTCGAGCTGGTCCGGCGAGTACAGCCGGTAGCCCGACCTCGGGTCCACCCTGGCCGGCGTCACCAGCCCCAGCTCGTCGTAGAGGCGCAACGCCTTCGGCGACAGGCGGGCGGCGCGCGCGAACGCGCCGATCGTCAGCAGCTGCACGACCCCTCCCCCGGCCGGACCCCGACGGCCCGGCTGGGACCACCGTGCGGCTTCACCCGGGGTGAAGGTCAACCGACCGCGGAATCCACCATGGCGGAGCGGTCGCGCACCAGTCCACTCAGCGACACCGTGCCCGCCACCGCCAGCACCGCCAACGCCGGCCAGTCCGCCACCAGGTGCCCCTCCTCGCCGACGACGAAGCTCCCGTACAGGCCCCAGCACTGCACCGCGGTCAGCGCCGCGCCGAGCACGGTCGTCCACCACGAGACGACCACCACGACCACCACCAGCAGGAGCAGGGCGAACACCGGCCAGCTCCCCGCCAGCGCGGTCACCACCACTCCGCCCGCGAAACCCAGCGCGGACCCGTGCACCGTTCCGACCATGACCGGCCATTCAACGCCGAGCTGAGACGCACGCCACCCTCTCCCGGTCAGGTTCACCGGAACGCGTGAGGCACGATCGTCCGAATGAGCTTCTACGACGTCCTGCACCGCCGGAGGGACACCAGGGGCGAGTTCACCGGCGCCCCGATCCCGCCCGACGTGCTGCGCCGGGTGCTCACCGCGGCGCACGCCGCGCCCAGCGTCGGCCTGTCCCAGCCGTGGGACTTCATCGTCGTGCGCGACGAGCACACCCGCCGCGCGTTCCGCGACCACGTCCACGCCGAGCGCAGCGTCTTCGCCTCCGAACTGGACGCCGGGCAGGCCGAGCTGTTCTCCCGGATCAAGGTCGAGGGCATCCTGGAGTCCACGGTCGGGATCGTCGTCACCTACGACCCCGACCGCGGCTCGCCCGCCGTGCTCGGCAGGCACGCCATCGCCGACGCCGGGCTGTACTCGGTGTGCCTGGCCATCCAGAACCTGTGGCTGGCCGCCACCGCCGAGGGCCTCGGCGTCGGCTGGGTCAGCTTCTACCGCGAGGACGTGCTCCGCCGGATGCTCGACATCCCGCCGCCCCTGCGCCCGGTGGCCTGGCTGTGCGTGGGCCCCGTCGAGTGCCTGCCGGACACGCCCGACCTGGAGCGGCACGGCTGGCGCAACCGGCTGCCCCTGGAGGCAGTGCTCCACGAGGAGCGGTACACCCGGCGTTCGGGCCGGTAGCCTGTGGTAGCCGTGCCGGCGGCGAGCGGTCACCGCGTACCGCATCGCCGAGTCGGAATGGAGTGTCAGCACGAGTGGAGCAGCGAGATCGGCTGGTAGCCGGACAGGTTCCGCAACTCGACCTCGAGGTCAAGGCGTTGCTGAACGCTGGCCGCCTGCCGGAGGCCAACACCCTGTTCGACCAGGTGGTGAGCCGCGTGCCTCCGGGCGCCGACCGCTGGCAGCGCTCCGCCGTGCTGGTCAACCGCGCCAAGCTCGCCTGGCGCCTGGGCCGCATCCCGCTCGCGCTGGAGCTGGCCGCCGAGGGCTGGACCGACCTCGAGGGCGAGCACAGCGACAACCCGGCCGCCGCCCAGGCGATGCACGCCCTGGCCTACCTGCTGGAAGGCATCGGCAACCGCCGTGCCGCGGTGGACATGCTCCGCCTGTCCGTCCAGGTGGCCCGCCGCGCCGCCGAGCGCTCGCCGTCCGCCGTCGAGGTCCTGGGCCACTGCCTGCAGGGCCTGGGCGGCACCTTGAACTTCCGCGCGATCTCCTCACCGCCCGAACGGGCCCGCGCGATCTTCGAAGAGGCCCGCGGCTACCTCAAAGAGGGCCTCGACCTGGCCGAGGAGAAGCAGATGCGGCGCGCCCTGCTCGCCGCGTACAGCCGTTCGCTGGCCGGCGTCGGCGAGCTGGGCCAGGCCGAGGAGAACGCCCAAGAGGCGCTGCGCCAGGCCCAGGAGGCCGGTGACAAGTGGGCGTCCGCCGTGGCCGGTTGGGTCCTCGCGGTGGTCCGCCGCGAACAGGGCGACCTGGTCAGCGCCCGCACCCTCGCCAGCCGCGCGGTCGCCGCCTCGGAGTCCATCAACGACCCGTCCCTGCTCCTGCGGTTCTCCCTCGACCTGGCCGACATCTGCGCCGAGATGGGCGACCACGTCGGCGAGGCCACCGCGCTGCGCTGCTCCGTGGCGGCGAGCCGGACCGCCACCGAGACCCTCCAGGAAGGACTCGGCCAAGCGCTGGAACAACGCCGCGTCGCCGTCCAGGCCCAACGCCTGGCCGTCGCCGCCCAGGAAGCCGCCGCCCGCGACCCGCTCACCGGCCTGGCCAACCGCCTCGGCCTGGAGCGCGCCGCCGCGGGCCTGCTGGAGAGCACCGCGGCCCGCGGCCGGGTGCCCTGGCTCGTCCTCGTCGACGTCGACCGCTTCAAAGGCGTCAACGACGACGCCGGCCACGCCGCGGGCGACGCCACCCTGCGCGAGATCGCCCAACTGCTGCGCCGCGAGTGCCGCGCCGCCGACCTCGTGGCCCGGTGGGCGGGCGACGAGTTCGTGGTCCTGCTCGGCGACGCCGACGGCAGCACCGTCGAAGTGGGCCCGACCGTCGCCGAGCGCATCCGCGCCGCCGTGGACGGCCACGACTGGACCGTCGTGCTGGGCGCCACCTGCCACCCCACCGTGAGCATCGGCGTCGCCGCCGGCCCGGCCAAGCTGGACGAGCTCTTCGCCGCCGCCGACATGGCCCTGTACCGCGCGAAGCGCCACGGCCGCAACCGCGTCGAGGTCGAACCCCACCTGGTCGTCACCGAGACCGTCTCCGGCAACTAGCCACCCGCCGGGGTGGCTCGACGGGGCCGGGTCGGTGCAGGATGTGTCTTGACCGATACACCTGCCTTGAGGAGCGACATGACCGCGATTGTGCGCGTCGTGGGACGACAGGTCCTGGACAGCCGCGGCAACCCGACCGTCGAGGTCGACGTCGAACTGGCGGACGGCTCGCTCGGCCGCGCCGCGGTGCCCTCGGGCGCGTCGACCGGCACGAACGAGGCCGTCGAACTGCGCGACGGCGACCGGTCCCGCTACCACGGCAAGGGCGTGCGCAAGGCCGTCGCCGCGGTGAACGGCGAGATCGCCGACGCGGTCAAGGGTCTGGACGCCGAGGAGCAGGCCGTCATCGACCAGACGATGATCGAGCTGGACGGCACCGCGAACAAGGCGAGGCTCGGCGCCAACGCCACCCTGGGCGTCTCGCTCGCGGTGGCCAAGGCCGCCGCCGCGGCGCACCGCCAGCCGCTCTACCGCTACGTCGGCGGCGTGTTCGCCCACGTGCTGCCGATGCCGATGATGAACATCATCAACGGTGGCGCGCACGCCGACAACGCCATCGACTTCCAGGAGTTCATGATCGCGCCGATCGGCGCGGAGAACTTCGAGGAGGCCGTGCGGGTCGGCTCGGAGGTCTTCCACACCCTGCGCAAGAGCCTGCACGACGCCGGCCACAACACCAACGTCGGCGACGAGGGCGGCTTCGCCCCGAACCTCAACTCCGCGGACGAGGCGCTGTCCTTCGTGGTCGACGCGATCGAGAAGTCCGGCTACACCCCCGGCGAGGACGTGGCGCTGCTGCTGGACCCCGCCGCTTCCGAGTTCTACGCCGAAGGCGTGTACGACTACCGGGGCGAGGGCCTCAAGCGGTCGGTCGAGGAGCACGTCGCCTACCTGGCCGAACTGGTCGACAAGTTCCCGATCGTCTCGATCGAGGACGCCATGGCGCAGGACGACTTCGACGGCTGGAAGCTGATCACCGACACCCTCGGCGACCGCTGCCAACTGGTCGGGGACGACGTCTTCTGCACCAACGTCGACCTGCTGCGCAAGGGCATCGACCTCGGCATCACCAACTCGATCCTGGTCAAGGTGAACCAGATCGGCACCCTCACCGAAACCCTGCTGACCGTCAACACGGCCTTCCGCGCCGGCTACTCGGTCGTCATGTCCCACCGCTCCGGCGAGACCGAGGACTCCACCATCGCCGACCTCGCCGTGGCGGTGAACTGCGGCCAGATCAAGACGGGCTCCCTGTCCCGCTCCGACCGCACCGCCAAGTACAACCAACTGATCCGCATCGAGCAGGAGCTGGGCTCACAAGCCGAATACGCCGGCAGCCGCTCCCTCCGCGGCCACCGCACCCACTGAGACCACTTGCCCCCCAACAGCCCCGTAACCGGCACCCTGGAACATCCCCCACCCGCCCACAACGGACCCGCAGCTCACCCACCGAGTCCACCACACCCAGCCCGCCCACAACGGACCCG
The DNA here is from genome assembly GCF_040656635.1 of Actinosynnema sp. NPDC049800. NCBI lineage: Bacteria > Bacillati > Actinomycetota > Actinomycetes > Pseudonocardiales > Pseudonocardiaceae > Actinosynnema > Actinosynnema sp. NPDC049800. Next base: position 112,593 of record NZ_JBFAMT010000017.1, read on the forward strand.
GAACCGCCCCACCGAGGCCCGATTTGACATGGGTTCGGGTGCCATAGGCTGGTCGAAGCCGGGCAGGCTTGGCGGACGCTTTTCCCGCCAGGCCTGCCCGGCTTTGGCCTGCCTGGGGCACCCGTAAGGGCCCCATGTCAAATCGAGCCGAACGAGACCACCACCGCCCCGCCCGGAAACCCCGCCCCAACCCTCACGCGATCAACCCACCCCGAAACGCCACCAACGCCGCCTGCACCCGGTTCACCGCACCGATCTTGCCCAACACCGACGACACGTACCCCTTCACCGTCGCCTCGGACAGGTGCAACGTCCCACCGATCTCGGCGTTCGACATCCCCTGTCCGATGAGGACCAACACCTCGCGCTCCCGTTCGGACAAAGACGCCAGCAACCGCCGAGCCGGCTCGGCCGCCCGCTCACCGTCGGCGACCGCCGCCAGCACCCGCGCCGCCACACCGGGGTCGAGCACCGCTCCGCCCAGCGCGAGGTCGCGCACGGCCCGCACCAGCTGCTCGGGCTCGGTGTCCTTGAGCAGGAACCCCGAAGCGCCCAACCGCAGCGCCTCCGACACGTACTCGTCCACGTCGAACGTGGTCAGCATGGCGATCTTCGGCGGGTCGGGGATGGCACGCAGCCTGCGCAGCGCCATCAACCCGTCGGACGACCGCATCCGGATGTCCAGCAGCACGACGTGCGGGCGGTGCCGGCGTGCCAGGTCGGCCACCAGGTGCCCGTCGTCGCACTCGGCCACGACCTCCATGTCGCCTGCGCTGCTGAGGATCATGCGAAGGCCGGACCGGACGAGGTCTTCGTCATCGGCCAGCATCACCTTGATCACGACGCCTCCCCGCGTTGGCGTTTCGTGTCCGTGCCCGCCCAGCCTCGTGCACGAACACGCAAGCTGACGTTAATTCCCCGTTATCTCACCACGGAAAGACGCGGGTTCAGCCTGTTCACAGTTGCCAGGAAATAACCGAGGTCAGCTCAGGACCTGCGCAACTTCCTGGCGCAGTCGCGGCAGCAGGGCGTAGAGCTTGTCGCCCGGGCAGAGGGTGTCCCGGTAGTCCCGGTGGCCCTGGATCGACGACGGCGGGATGCCGTACTGCTCGCACGTGTACACGCAGAACGACACCAGCGAGTCCCACTGCAACTTGGGCGGCTCCACGTCCATGTAGAGGCCTTCGTTCTCGATTCCGATGGCCGCGGTGTTCTGGCCGGGGCAGTGCGCGCCCACCACGACCCGGTCGCCGGCCCGCAACGCCGCCAGGCTGCCGTGCCTGCCCTCCATGAGGAACCCACCGCGGCTGTTGGTGAAGTGCTGGCCGGAGTCGATCCAGCCGTTGGTGTCCATGTGGAGGTTCTGGATCCACCTGGCGTTGGCGTACGCCGCCGCCTGCGAGTAATCGGTCACGTTCGCCGACGCGGTGTGGTGGATGAGGATCCGCACGGGCCGCTCGTTCACAACGCTCGTCGGCTGCGCCGGCGGCCTCGCGCCCCAGTCGGCGCAACTGCGGATGGGCAGGATGGGCGAGCCAAGGGCCGGCGAGGAGCCCAGACCAACGAGCACCCCCGCGCCGGCGAGACCGGTGAGCAGCGATCGACGTCGCATCATGTTGACCTTTTTCCCAATATCAGGCCAATAGGTCAAGACTCCACACCCGGACGGGCGAAGACCACCAACCGCACCCACCTCAAACGCGAAGCTCTTTCGCGAATCCTTGACCAGCCAGTAACGTGCGTCACACGATCCCTGCCTGGAAGGAGCTTCGCGTCATGCGGAGAGCCGCCCGATCGCTAGCCGTGGTCGCACTCCTCACCGCCGCGGCCGCCACCCCGATCACCACCCCCACCGCCACCGCCACCGAGGTCAGGACCACCGCCTTCACCCCGGACGACCACTGCCTCGGCCAGTGCCACGACCTGCTGCCGCCCGGCCAGAACGGCAACGCCACCCTCGCCGAGATCCTGGCCCACCGCGCGCTCGGCACCCGTCCCGCGCACTCCGCCGACCAACTGGGCCGCTACGACTCCCTCGTCTCCGGCTACGGCGGCCTGACCAACGAGCAGCTGGGCACGTTCTTCAACGACGCCTCCTTCGGCGTCGCGGCCGACCAGGTCGAGAGCACCGTCAAACCGCGCGCCGACGTCACGATCGTCCGCGACAAGGCGCTCGGCATGCCGCATATCTACGGCACGACCCGCTCCGGCACGGAGTTCGGCGCCGGCTACGCCGCCGCGCAGGACCGGCTCTGGCTGATGGACCTGTTCCGCCACCTCGGTCGCGGCCAGCTGTCCGGGTTCGCCGGCGGCGCCGAGGGCAACCGGGCGTTGGAGCAGAGCTTCTACAACCAGATCCCCTACACCGAGGCCGACCTCCAGGCGCAGATCGACCAGGTGGCCGCGCAGGGCCCGCGCGGCGCGCAGGCGTTGCAGGACGTCAAGGACTACATCGCGGGCATCAACGCCTACATCGCCAAGTCCATCGCCAACCGCACGTTCCCGGGTGAGTACGTCCTGACCGGGCACGCCGACGCGATCACCAACTGGAACGACATCAAGCCGTTCCAGCCGACCGACCTGGTCGCGATCGCCGCCGTCGTGGGCGGGCTGTTCGGGGCGGGCGGCGGCGGCGAGGTGCAGAACGCCCTGGTGAAGCTGGCCGCGCAGAACAAGTACGGCGCCACCGTCGGCGACCAGGTGTGGCGGTCGTTCCGCGAGCAGAACGACCCCGAAGCCGTGCTCACCCTGCACGACGGCCGGCGCTTCCCCTACGGCACGACGCCCACCGCACCCCAGGGCGTGGCACTGCCGGACAACGGCGTCGTGACGCCCGAACCGATGGTGCACGACCAGACCACCACCGCGCACTCCACAGTGGACACGCCGCCGGACCTCAAGCCCCTCGAAGGCCTCTTCGCCGACGGCGTCCTCCCGCCCGACCTCCTCACCAAGAAGCACGGCATGTCCAACGCGCTGGCGGTGTCCGGCCGGCACACCGACACCGGCAACCCGATCGCCGTGTGGGGCCCGCAGACCGGCTACTTCGCGCCGCAACTCCTCATGCTGCAGGAACTGCACGGCCCCGGCCTGCGCGCACGCGGAGTGTCGTTCGCAGGCGTGTCGATGTACGTGCAGCTCGGGCGCGGCGTCGACTACTCGTGGAGCGCGACCTCGGCCGGCCAGGACATCACCGACACCTACGCCGTCGAGCTGTGCGAGCCCGGCAACGGCACGCCCACCGCCGCGTCGCTGCACTACCGCTACCACGGCCAGTGCCTGCCGATGGAACGCCTCGAGCGCAAGAACGCGTGGAAGCCGACCGTCGCCGACCCCACGCCCGCCGGTTCGTACACGCTCGTCATGCACCGCACCAAGTACGGCCTCGTGCAGAGCCGCGCCGCGGTCGACGGCAAGTTCGTCGCGTACACCTCGCTGCGCTCCACCTACCTGCACGAGGTCGACTCGATCATCGGCTTCCAGGAGTTCAACGACCCCGACGCGATCAAGTCGGCCGCGGACTTCCAGCGCGCGGCCGAGCACATCGGCTACGCGTTCAACTGGTTCTACGTGGACTCCCGCGACACCGCGTACTTCAACTCCGGCGCGAACCCCGTGCGCAAGGCGACCGTCGACCCGCACCTCCCGGTGAAGGCCGAGGCCGCGTACGAGTGGGAGGGCTGGGACGCCGACCGCAACACGGCCGCGTACACGCCGTTCGCGCAGCACCCGAACTCCGTCAACCAGGACTACTACATCAGCTGGAACAACAAGCAGGCGCTCGACTACTCCGCGTCCGGCTACGGCATGGGCTCGGTGCACCGCGGCGACCTGCTCGACGACCGGGTGCGCGCGCTCATCGCCCGCGGCAAGGTCACCCGGACCTCCCTCACCCAGGCCATGGCCGAAGCGGGAGTCGCCGACCTCCGCGCCGAACAGGTCCTGCCCGACCTCCTCCGCGTGATCGACACGACGCCGATCACCGATCCCGCCCTCGCCGCCGCCGTGACCAAGCTCCGCGACTGGCACCGATCCGGGTCGCTGCGCAAGGAGACCTCGCGCGGCAGCAAGGCCTACGCGCACGCCGACGCCATCCGGTTGCTCGACGCGTGGTGGCCGCGCCTGGTGGAGGCGCAGTTCAAGCCCGGCCTGGGCGACGCGCTCTACGGCCGGCTCACCGGCGCACTCCAGATCGACGAACCACCTTCGGACACGCACGGCGCGGCTCCGCACAAGGGCTCGTCGTTCCAGAACGGCTGGTGGAGCTACGTCGACAAGGACCTGCGCGCCGTGCTCGGCGATCGCGTGGACGGCGCCCTGGGGGCCCGCTACTGCGGCAACGGGAACGTGGCGGCCTGCCGCCAGGTCCTGCTCGACACCCTGAACGCGGCCGCCGCCGTCCCACCGTCCACCGTCTACCCCGGCGACGACTCGTGCGCCGCCGGTGACCAGTGGTGCGCCGACACCATCATCCACCGCGCCATGGGCGGCATCACGCACGACAAGGTGCACTGGCAGAACCGGCCCACCTACCAGCAGGTCGTGCAGTTCCCGTCCCGTCGCGGCACGAACCTGGCGAACCTCGCCGCGGGCGCCGCGGCCACCGCCAGCAGCCACGAGCGCGGCTGGTTCAGCTCACCGCCGTCGCACGTCGTGGACGGCAAGCCGGACACCCGCTGGGCCAGCGACTGGTCCGACCAGCAGTGGGTGCAGGTGGACCTGGGCGCGACGCGCACCGTCGGCCGCGTCGTGCTTTCCTGGGAAGCGGCTTATGCCAAGACATATCGCATAGAACTGTCCACCGACGGCAGCACGTGGCGGACCGCGTACACGACTTCCGCGGGAGATGGTGGCCGGGATCTTGCGTCCTTCGCCCCTGATGCGGCACGATTCGTACGAATGACGGGTATCCAACGGGCCACCGGATACGGATACTCGATTTACGAACTTGAGGTCTACGCCTTGTAGACCGGCCCACAGGAAGACCCCGGTCCACCCCCAGGGACCGGGGTCTTCCGCTGTTCCGGGCCTGACCAGCGCCTACCTACCGCCGCCGCGCCGCCGCGACCAGCACCGCGTCCCGCGCCCCATCCCGCGCTCCGTCACGCACTCCACCCGGCACTCCGACCGCCGCGCCGCCGTCACCGTCACCGTGCGACGAACAGGTAGTTGCGCACGCGATCATCGATCCGGTCGACCTGGCGCCACGTGTCGCGGTGCCAGGCGTGCATCCGGTAGCCGCGTTCGGCGAGCCAGTCCTGCACGTCGCGCGCCCGGTAGCCGAATCGCGCCACGTGCCGTTCCTCGATCTCCAGGAGAAGTTTCGGTCGAAACCTCTCGATGGTCTCCGCTCCGCCTTCCAGCACGCGCAGTTCCGCGCCTTCCACGTCGGCCTTGACGAAGTCCAGCCGGTCGATGGCGTTGGCCGCGCGGAACCGGTCCAACGTGTCCGTGCGGACCAGCACCTCGAGGTGCTCGGCGAACTCGGCGTTGGAACCGAGGCCGTCCGCGCCGGCGGTGAGGAACGAGCGGCCGGTGACCGGTGTGCCGTGCCGGACCGGGACGCTCATGACCTGGCGGCCCTCGCTCACTCCCAGCGCGACGGAGTGCCGGACGATGTTGCGGCCCTCGCGCGGGCGCAGCAGGTAGGACAGCGCGGGGTGCGCGAACACCAGCGGCTCGATGCTGTGGACTGTCCCGTGTGGACCGACGAGGCGGGACAGCGAGACGGTGTAGAGGCCGAGCGCGGCGCCGACGTCGACGCACACGTCTCCGGGCCGCACCACCTCGCGCAGGCCGATCAACTCGGGTTCGACGAACGGCGTGAGCCGGGCGAGGACGCGCAACGCGCCAGCCACGGCCGCGCCGCGCACCTCGGTCAGGTTGTGGGTCACGAGGACCAGATTAGGGAATCACGTCAGGGGCTTGGCGCCGTTCTGGTTCTGCTGGAGCTGGGCGGGCAGGCCGACCTGCTCGGCGAACTCCGCGGCGACCGTCGAGCCGCCGTAGATGCCGAGCGCTTTGGCCAGGTGGAGGCGGACGTCGGCGCGGTGCCCGTCGTCCAGGCGGGGCAGGGCGCTCTCGAAGGAGGTGACGAGCGTGTCGGCCCAGTGCCGGTCGCGGCGCTGCGAGGCGATGCCGACCAGTTCGGCCAGGTGCCTGCTCAGCACCACCGCCTGCTCGACCTCGTAGCCGTTGCGGACGAGCCACCAGATGGTCGCGGTGGACAGGTCGGTCAGCACCTCGTCGCGCAGGTACTTGATCTCGGCGCGTTCGGCGTCCCGTTCGGCCTGGCGCATCGTGGTGGTCTGGAGCAGCTCGATGTGCTTGCGCGCCATCGCCAGGTCGTGCTCGTCCACGGTCAGCTCGACCGCGTCCGCGCGGGCCCACACGTGCGTGCCCTCGACCTGCCGTTCGGCCGCCAGTTCCGCGCCGAGCTGGTGCTGGAGCGGGGCGTGGTGGACGAGCATCGCCCGTTCGGTGAGGGCCTTGGCCCGGTGGATGACGTCGTTGACGGCGGCGCTGCGCGGTGCGTTGTGCCGTGCGCCCGTCGTCAGGTCCACGCGCCAGTGGATCGTCATCTTGGCGTGGAAGTCGAGCCCGTAGACCGCGCTGGGCAGCGGCGACTCGAACGGGTGTTGGTGGGAGGTCGAGGCCGGGACGAAGGTGTACTGCTCGGCGTTGGGGCGGGCGCGGAGCCGCCGCCACCACGCGCCGACGGAGCCCAGGGGGCCGGGACGGAAGTCAGGCCAGGGTCGGCTGCTCATGGGATGGCTTTCGTCGGAGGGGGATATGGCCCCTTCTGTACCTCACTGGACCGATGCGGAACAGGTGCGGTCGCCCACATCCCCCGGACAGCCGACCCGGTGAGGCCCACCCCCTAACCCAAGGTGCACGTTCCTAGGCCCACCGAGTGACAACCCCACCACCGGAAGCCGGATCCCCGACCGGGTACGCTCACCACCGCGCCCTCGTAGCTCAGGGGATAGAGCATCGGTTTCCTAAACCGTGTGTCGCAGGTTCGAATCCTGCCGGGGGCACTCACCTTTCGCCGGGTGAATCAGGCCCTGAGCTGCGGCAACGCGCTCGGGGCTTGATCTTTTTTTCCGGCAGTAGCCGTCAGTCGGGGCCCGGCCCTTGGCGAACCCGGTTGGCTGCGGTCGTCGGGGTGGACACACTGAGCCGGTGAGAGATGACCCGCGCAGGTACGCGAACGGCGACGACATGAGATGGGCGCTGGTCGGCTACTCGGACCGGACGGAGGAGGCGGTCGGCGAGCACGCCGTCACGCGGGAGCAGCTGATCCGGCTCCGGCCGTTCTTCGACGTGGCGGGCGATCTCTGGTTCGCCGACTCCTACCCGGTCTCGGCGGACGTCTGGCCCCGTGTCCAAGCCTTGCTCCGGTGCGGACCGCCGGCCCCTGGAGTGAGCTACTTCGTCGAGGGATTCGCGACCGACCGTTGAACGCCGGCAGGCACCCGAGCGGAAGGTCCCCGGTCAAGGCGACCGAGGACCTTCGCGGGCTTGGTACGGGCGCGAACGGCGGGAAGTCCCGGTGGCCGTCGTCCGGTCGCCCGTCGTTGCAGCACCGGGATTGCAGCCGAGACCAGGGTAGCGGGGGCGGGCGTCAGCGGTTGTGGGTTCCCGGGGTGTGGCCGAAGGCGCGGCGGAAGACGTCGATGAACGCGCTGGTGGACGACCAGCCGCAGCGGTGGGCCACGGTGGTGACCGGGGTGCTCTCGGCCAGCAGGACGAGGGCGTGGTAGAGCCGCAGCTGGGTGCGCCACTGCGGGAACGTCATGCCCAGGTCCGCTTTGAAGAGACGGGTCAGCGTGCGGTCACTGGCGCCGACGACCGCTCCGAGGGCCGCCAACGTGCGGTTGTCCGCGGGGTCGGCCTGCAGGATCGCGCACAGCGCCGCCAGTCGGGGATCGGTCGGCACGGGCAGGTGGACCGGTTGCTGCGGCGCGACCCGGAGCCGGTCCAGCAGCACGGCGCGCAACCGTTGCCGCTCGGGCGAGTCGTCGTGCGGTGAGCCGGTGTAGGCGAGGATCAGCTCGCGCAGCAACGGGTCGACGGACAGCACGCCCGGCTCCACCAGCCCCAGCGGGTTGTCCGTCGCGGGCAGACCCACGAGGTGCAGTTCAAGTTCACCGTGCGCCTGGTGGGCGTGCACGGTCCCGGCCGGCACCCAGACGGCGCGGTTGGCCGGCGCGACCCAGGAACCCCGGTCGGTCGTGATGGCCAGGACTCCCCTGGCGGCGTAGACGAGCTGGTGGTCGTCGTGCCGGTGCGCGTCGATCCCCGCGCCGGGGGCCAGGGTCCGCGCCTGGGTCGGCGCCCTGGGGTTGTGGCGGATTTCCGTCATCGAACGGCAGGTTATCGGAAGCGCGACACCTCCCTCGGTCACGAGCATGGCGTGGTGTCGCGCAGAAGATCGATCACCCTGCTCTCGGTCGGCCACGCGTGCGTCGACGTCTACCAAGGCGCGGTCGCCTCGCTCGTGCCGTTCTTCGTCGCCGAACGCGCCTACGGCTACGCGGCGGTCTCGGGCATCGTGCTCGCGGCGTCCCTGCTGTCCTCGGTGGCACAACCGCTCTTCGGCGCGCTGACCGACCGGTGGGCCCTGCCGTGGCTGCTGCCCGTGAGCACCGTGCTCGCCGGGCTCGGCATCGCGCTCAGCGGCCTCAGCGGTTCCTACGCGCTGACGCTGGCGTTCGTGGCGGTGGCCGGGATCGGCGTCGCCGCCTACCACCCCGAGGCCGCCCGCACCGCGCGAGCCGTCAGCGGCGGCAGCCACACCGCGATGGGCTGGTTCCTCCTCGGCGGCAACCTCGGGCTCGCCGCCGCACCCGTCCTGGTCGCCGCGGTCGTGGCCGTCGGCGGGCTGCGGTGGTCCCCGCTGCTCATCGTCCCGGCCCTCGCCGGCAGCGTGCTGTGCCTGCCCGTCCTGCGCGCGCTCGCCGACCCCGTCCGCACCACCCCGACCGCGGCAAGCCACCGCGCCGGCGACGACAAGGCCTCGTTCCTGAAGCTGTCCCTGGCCGTGGTCTGCCGGTCCGTCGTGTTCGTCGGCCTCAGCGCGTTCATCGCGCTGCACGCCCAGCAACGGACCACCGGCGGCACGGCGGCAGGCACCGCCGCGCTGGTCCTGCTCTACCTCGGCGGGGCCGCGGGCACCGTCGTGGGCAGCAGGCTCGCCAACCGCTGGGACCGGATCACCATCGTGCGGTGGTCGTACCTGATCACGGTCGGCGCCGTCGCGGGTGTCGTGCTCGTCCCCGGCCCGGCCCTCTACCCCTGTGTCGCCCTGGCCTCCGCGGGCCTCTACGTCCCGTTCTCCCTGCAGATCACGCTCGCCCAGGACTACCTGCCCAGCCGCGTCGGCACGGCGAGCGGCGTCACCCTCGGCCTGACCGTCAGCATCGGCGGCATCACCAGCCCCCTCATCGGCACGCTCGCCGACCACACCTCCCTGCGGACGGCGCTCACCCCGTTGATCGTCCTGCCCGCCCTCGGCTGGCTCGTGATCCGCACGCTGCGCGAACCCACCGCCCTGGACGCCGCGACCGGCCCGGAGGTCTTTCCGGACCGGTCGTCGGCGGGCTGACCGAGGGTCAGGACCGGTTCTTGAGCCGGCGGCTCAGCTCGGCCACCAGCTGCTGATCCGTCAGCGCGCCCGGATCGGGGCTGGACACGCCCTTCAGGTCCGCCTCCTCCGCGGTGATCAGCTTCGCGGCCACCATGACTTCCAGCGGGCTCATGCCGAACGCCTTGGCCACCACGCGGGCGGTGTCGAGGTTCGGGCGCTCGCCCTTGCGCCACGCCGTCAGCCTGCTCCGGTCGAAGCCGGTCTTGTCGGTCAGTTCTCCGGTGCTCATCCCGCGGTCGTCCATCTGCTTCTGGACGAAGTCCGACCAGGACGAGTCCGCACTCTCGGCTTTGGTCACTCCGACATGGTACGTGCGCGCACGCAACGTTGGTTGGGCACTCCCCCCAGGCGGCCGCTGACCTGCACGTTGTTCACGCACAACATTAGTTGCGCATACAAAACGAAGTGCCTAGCGTTGTGGCCTCACAACATGCGTTGGGCGTGCACAACACGAGGCAGGCCATGCCGTACACGATCAAGCTCCGCACCGATGTCTTCACGAAAGCCGCACGGCTCGCCGGGTTCCGCTCGGACTACGCGCTGGCCAAGGCGATGGACGTCAACCGCTCCACCGTCGCGCGCGTCCTCGGCGGCGACCTCCAGCCCGGGGCGGCGTTCATCGGCGGCGCGTTGACGGCACTCGCGCCGATGCAGTTCGACGACCTCTTCGAGATCGCCCCCGGCCAGCGGTGATGACGGTGCGTGGTGCGCGCGGGTGACCCGGTCCGCCGACAGTCGGCCACTTCCAGCGGTGTGCGGTCTCACCCGTCTGGTTGACACTCGTGATCAAGTGACGTCGCGGGGCGATGAGACCAGGGGTCGGTTCGGCACGGGAACGCGGAAGGACGGCACGAGGTGAGCGACGAGCCACGGCACGAGGTCGCGCGGTTGCGCCGGGAACTGCGGACCACCGGGCACGACTGGTTCGACGCGCACCGGGACGAGCTGCCGGCGACGCTGCGCGCCGCGCTGGCCGAGCCGGAGGCCGCCGTCGCGCTGTTCGCCGACGTGTGGCCCGCGCTGCCCGCCGACGTGGACGAGGCGTGGTCGCGCGACCTGCTCGACGTCGGCGCCGAGCTCGCCGCCGCGCTGCCCACGTCCCTCTTGCTGGCCACCGGCTTCCGCCGGGCCGCGGCGCACTTACGCGGGCGGGGAGCGCTCCGCCTCGCCGCCGTCGCCGGCATGCGCGAACTGGCGGTCCACCGCCTCCGCGACGACGACCCGGACGCCGCCGCGGGCGCGTTGCACGACCTGGCCGCCACCTACCGCGCCGAGGGCCGGATGCACAAGGTCATCGGGTGCGCCGACGAGGCGCTCGAGTTCTACCTGCTGCACGACGACCGGCCCGGCGCCGCGCGGGCGCTGGCCCACCTCGGCGAGTTGATGATCGAGGTCGGCCGGCCCGACTCCGCGATCAAGTACCTGTCCCGGGCGGACAAGATCCTCGAAGACCTGCCCGACCCCGTCGAACGCGCGCGCACCCTGACCGCGCTCGGCCGGGCGCTGTGGCTCTCCGGCGACCGCGCCGTCGCCCACCGGCGGTTCAACCGGGCGCTCGCGCTGCTCATCGGCGTCGACGACGACGCGGCGCAGCGCGTGCGCGACCTGGTGGCCGGACTGGAGTCAGTCGCGGAACCAGTGCAGCAGGGCGACGCCGACCTGGATCAGCAGGCCGACCACGAGGCGGACCCGCGGCAGGCCCCGTGAGCGGTGGCGTCGGCGGCGGCAGTGCTGCCGGCGGCAGCCGGTGCGGCGGCATCGGGGGGACGGTTCGTCGGGGAGTGCGCTCATCGTCGTCGTCGCGTCTCTTTCCGGGTCGTCGGACGGTGGTCAGGCGGTGGTGTCGGGGTGGTCGGCCAGCAGGCGCAGCACGTCGCGGCACAGGAACACCCGGCGGTAGGGCAGGAACTCCCACGGGACGAGCACGCCCAGCTCGACCAGGCGGGCGGTGAGGTCGGTGGCGGCCTTCGCGGAGACGCCGTAGCGCGTGCGCAGCGACCGGTTGTCGACCACGGGGAAGCCGATCAGCTCCGCCGCCACCAGGGGCAGCTTCCCCTTGCGCGGCAACCGGGCGGCGTACTCGGCGGCCAACTCCTCCAGGTGACCGATCAGCCGCAGCTGCGCCAGCGCCTGGTCGCGGACGGCGGTCGCGAAGAACTCGACCCAGCGGTCCACCCGGCCGGTGTCGACCACCGCGCGGAGCTGCCGCTGGTACTCGGCCAACGCGGTGTCCAGCCACACCGACAGCGGCAGCACCTGGTCGCGCACCAGCCCGCACCGCACCATCTCCAACGTCGAGAACGTGCGCGCGACGTGCCCGTTGGCCGTGGGGAACGGTTGCAGCACCTCCAGCTGGTAGTGCGCGAGCGCGACCTTGGCGATCCGCGGCTGCTCGTCCTCCTCGCGCACCCACGTCGACCACTGCTCCAGCAGCGCCACGAGGTGCGCGCCGGTCGCGGTCAGCAGGTAGGCCCGCGCGTCGCTGACGCCCAACCGGCCGGGCGCGTCGCGCAGCACGTCCGTCAGGCGGCGGCCGGGCGTGCCGCCGGTCATGATCGCGGCGACCTCGCCGACCACCTCGGCGTCGACCGCCGCGCCGTCGCGGACCCGCGCCAGGCCGTGGTCGTACGCCCGCAGGAACGGCGCCACCAGCTGGGACGGCGCGGCGCTGTCGGTCGGCGGCGCCCCGTCCTGCGACGCCAGCAGGTCCGCCGCGAACGTCTCGCGCAGACCGACGGCGACACCGGACAGCCCGGCCGAGCTGTTCGCGTCGCGGACCTGCGTCGCCCGGACGAGCGCGGGCCGGACGTTCGGCCGGCCCGCCGCCTCGTCCAGCCGGCCGAGCGCGTGCTCGGCCTCGGCGCACCGGCGGTAGGTCGACACCGGCAGCTGCAGGTCCGAGGGCAGCGGCGGTGGCAGGTAGGCGCCTTCGCGCCGGAGTGCTTCGGGGATGCCGGGCAGGTGGGGCACCGGCGACCACTGCCCGTCAGGCAGAGGGCGGAAATTCATGGGCGGAAGACTTCCACGACGGCCGACGCCTTGGCAAGGCATTCTTCAACCGATGTGAAGTCAGCAAGCCCTTCACTACACATCCATCCGGATAGCTCGATTAGGCCATTCGAGTCAACACTGTGGTCGACGTCCGCAAAATTACGGATCACCACCCACGATCGGGACATATGACCAGCTCAGGACCCATGCTAGCGCCATTCGATCACGACCGTCGGTGATTCCCGCACGCTCGGCCGGGAGCAGCGTTATTCCACCCGACGCGACCAAGCCGGAAAACGATCACGGCATCGTGTCACGTTCCGAAATGGACCACTGGTCTCCCTGAACCGCAATTTCATCCAATCGGGTGGCGACGAGCCCGGAGCCACCACGCACCGCCGTGGCACCAGCCGGACTTGCATTGGCACCACAGTGGTGCCATAGTGGTGCCATGGACTTGACGCCGTACGTCGACAACCTCCGCCGGGAGCTCGCCACCGCCGCCGAGGCGGGCGGCGCGGAGGCACGGGCACTGGCCGAACGACTCGTGGCCCCGCTGGAGTCAGCGGTGCGGTTGACGCTGCTGGAAGCCCTTTCCACGGCCGTGGACGAGATCACACGCGACCTCGCGCCGGGATCGGTCGACGTGCGGCTGCGTGGCCGTGACCCCGAGTTCGTCGTCTCGGTGCCGGATGATGCCACGCCGAGCCAAGGTGATGCCACGGAGCTGCCACCGGTGGTCTCCGAGGAGGGTGCGGTCGCGCGGATCAACCTGCGGCTGCCGGAGCACCTGAAGCTCCGGGTCGAGGAGGCCGCGAGCCGCGAGGGCGTCTCCGTCAACGCCTGGCTGGTGCGGGCCGCCGCGGCCGGGCTCGGGCACGGCGGTCGACCGGCGGGCCGCTCCGCCTCGCGCCAGAGCTACACCGGCTGGGTCCGCTAGCCACACCGGCACCAGCCAACCGCCACCGGCCAACCGGCAGCGAGCCCGACACCAGCGCAAACGCCGACCAGACACACTCCCAGGGGACAGCCATGCCTTCTTTCGCCACGCCCGAGACCATCACGCTCGACCTCGACATCGTCGCCGGCAGCGTCCTCATCACCGCCTCCGACCGGGACGACACCGTGGTCGAGGTCGAGCCCGCCGACGCGGACAACGGCAAGGACGTCACGGCCGCCGAGGGCACCTCGGTCGACTTCGCCGCCGGCCGCCTCACTGTCCGGACACCCAGGTCCCGCAGCATCTTCGGCAAATCCGGCACGGTCGACGTGGTGGTGCGGCTGCCCGCCGGCTCGCACGTCGTCGCGCACGGCTCGCTCGCCGACTTCCGCGCCGAGGGCGCGTTGGGCGAGTGCCGCTTCAAGACCTCCGCCGGCCACATCAGGCTCCAGGACACAGCCGCGCTCAAGGCCGCCACCTCCCACGGCGACGTGGCGGTCGAGTCGGTCACCGGCCGCGCCGAGCTGTCGACCGGCTCCGGCGAGCTGCGCGTCGACCGGCTCGACGGCTCCGGCACCGTGAAGAACTCCAACGGCTCGACCCGGATCGGCGAGGTCACCGGCGACGTGCGGATCGGCGCCGCCAACGGCGACATCTTCGTCGGCCACGCCGCCGGGGACGTGCACGCCAAGACCGCCAACGGCCGCATCCGCCTCGACGAGGTCGTGCGCGGCACGGTGGTCATGGAGACCTCGGCCGGCGAGCTGGAGGTCGGCATCCGCGAGGGCACGGCCGCCTGGCTCGACGTGCGCGCGGTCACCGGCCGCGTGCGCAACGAGCTGACCAGCGCCGACGCCCCGGGCGAGGCCGAAGAGCGGGTCGAGGTGCGCGCTCGCACCTCGCTGGGGGACATCGTCATCCACCGCGCGTAAACACAACACCATTGGGGGACAACGACAATGTGGGACACCAACCCGCAGCAGTTCTGGCTGCGCGGAGAACGACCCGAGCACGCGGTCGAGTACGACGAGCAGCTCGGCTTCTGGAACGTCTACGGCCACCCCGAGTCCGTCGAGGTCCTCGGCGACTGGGCCCGGTTCTCGTCCGACACCACGCGGCTGTTCCCGGTGGACGACGCGTCGCTGACCGAGGGCAACATCATCCAGATCGACCCGCCGGAGCACCGCCAACTGCGCCGCCTGGTCAGCCACGCGTTCACGCCGAAGGTCGTCGCCGACCTCGAACCGCGCATCACCGAGCTCACCGGCGAACTGCTCGACGACGTCAGCGGCGACGACTTCGAGCTGGTCCGCGACCTCGCCTACCCGCTGCCGGTGATCGTGATCGCCGAACTGCTCGGCGTGCCGAGCAGCGACCGCGACCTGTTCAAGGTGTGGGTCGACAAGATGTTCGAGAGCACCAACCAGTTCTCGCTCAAGGACGACCAGGCCAAGCAGCGCGAAGAGCTGCGCGACAGCGTCGAGGCCATCCGGCCGCTGATGGACTACCTCGGCGAGCACGCCGCGCAGTGCCGCCGCTCGCCGCGCCCCGGCCTGCTCAACGACCTCGTCCAGGCCGAAGTGGACGGTGAGCGCCTGACCGACGCGCAGGTGGTGAACTTCGCGGCCGTCCTGCTGGTGGCGGGCCACATCACCACCACGATGCTGCTCGGCAACACCGTGCTGGCCCTCGACGCGCACCCGGACCAGTTCGAGGAGGTCCGCCGGGACCGCGCGCTGATCCCGGCCGCGATCGAGGAGTCGCTGAGGTTCCTCACCCCGTTCGCGGTGCTCGCCCGGGTCACGAACAAGCCCGAGACGCTCGGCGGCGTCGAGATCCCCGCCGACCAGCTGCTGATGCTGTGGGTCGGCGCGGCCAACCGGGACGCGCGCCAGTTCGCGAACCCCGACGTCCTCGACGTCACCCGCGACCCCAACCCCCACCTGGGCTTCGGCCGCGGCGTGCACTTCTGCCTCGGCGCGCCGCTGGCGCGGCTGGAGGGGCGGCTCGCGCTGGACGTCCTGCTCGACCGCTTCCCGAAGCTGCGCACGGACCCCGACCGGCGGCCGACGTTCATGCCGTCGCCGAACCTCACCGGCGTGCGGTCCCTGCCGCTGCTCACCGACTAGAAGGAGACGACCATGGCGATCACCGCCACCGGTCTGCGCAAGTCCTACGGCGACCACGTCGTGCTCGACGGCCTCGACCTGCGGGTCGAGCCGGGCACGGTGTTCGCCCTGCTCGGGCCCAACGGCGCGGGCAAGACCACGACCGTGCAGATCCTGTCCACCCTCATCACCGCCGACGGCGGCCGGGCGGAGGTCGCGGGCCACGACCTCGCCCGCGACCCGGCCGGCGTCCGCGAGGCCATCGGCGTTACCGGCCAGTTCTCCGCCGTGGACAACCTGCTCACCGGCGAGGAGAACCTCCGGCTCATGGCGGACCTCGCCCACCTGGACCGCCGGGACGGACGACGCCGCACCGCCCGGCTGCTGGAGCAGTTCGACCTCCTCGAGGCGGCGAAGAAGCCCGTCTCCACCTACTCCGGCGGCATGCGCCGGCGCCTCGACCTGGCGATGACGCTGGTCGGCGGGCCAAAGCTGATCTTCCTCGACGAGCCGACCACCGGCCTCGACCCGCGCAGCAGGCACGCCATGTGGCAGGTCATCCGCGGCCTGGTCGCCGACGGCGTCACGATCTTCCTCACCACCCAGTACCTGGAGGAGGCCGACGAGCTCGCCAACCGGATCGCCGTGCTCAACGGCGGCCGGCTCGTCGCCGAGGGCACCGCGGCCGAGCTGAAGCGGCTGATCCCGGGCGGGCACGTGCGGCTGCGGTTCGCCGACGCGCACACGCTCGACCTCGCCGCCAAGGCGATCGGCGACGCCACCCGCGACGACGAGGGCCTGACCCTCGACGTGCCCGGCGACGGTGGCGTGCACCAGTTGCGGGCCCTGCTCGACCGGCTCGACGACGCCGCGGTCGACGTGCAGGACCTGTCCGTGCACACGCCGGACCTCGACGACGTCTTCTTCGCCCTGACCACCGAGAGGACCGTGCTGCGATGAGCACCATGGCCATCCGCGACACCACCACCATGCTGCGCCGCAACCTGCGGCACATGCAGCGCTTCCCGATGATGTCGATCGGCACGATCGGCATGCCGGTGGTGATGATGCTGCTGTTCGTGCACGTCTTCGGCGGCTCGCTCGACACCACGATCGCCGGCGGCGCGTCCTACGTCGACTACCTGGTGCCCGGCATCCTGGTGATGGCCGTCGGCGCCGGCGCCGCGTGGACGTCGGTGAACATCAACACCGACATGGGCGAGGGCATCATCGCCCGGTTCCGCACCATGGCGATCTCCCGCTACTCGGTGCTGACCGGGCAGGCGCTGAGCAGCCTGCTCAACACCGTCCTCAGCCTGGCGCTGGTGGTGGGGGTGGCCCTGCTCAACGGGTTCCGCCCGTCGGCGGGCCTCACCGGCTGGCTCGCCGCGGCCGGGCTGCTGGTGCTCATCGCGTTCGCGTTCACCTGGCTGGGCATCGCGTTCGGCATGGGCGCGATGACGGTGGCCGGCGCCAACAGCTCCGCGCTGCCGCTGCAGTTCCTGCCGTTCGTCAGCAGCGCGTTCGTGCCGACCGACTCGATGTCGAGCGGGCTGGCGTGGTTCGCCGAGCACCAGCCGTTCACGCCGATCACCGACACCCTGCGCGGGCTGCTCATCGGCACGCCGATCGGCGACAGCGGGTACTGGGCGGTCGGCTGGTGCCTCGTCCTCAGCGCCGTCGGGTACGCGAGGGCCCGGGTCCTGTTCAACCGCGACCCGTCGCGCTGAGCCCTGGTCCGACGAGGCCCCGCCCTGGCCGACGGGCGGGGCCTCGTCGTTGATCGAACGCGTGTTCGATCCGTCCACAACTGGGGACAACCCTGTGGACAACTCAGTTCTTGCTGGTCAGAGCCTGTGCATGGGTGAGCAGTTCGTCCACCGACCACTGGTCGTACGCGTGTTGTCCACGCTTCTCCGCGACGACCTCGCCGTCCGGCGCGATGAGGAAGTCGGCGGGCAGGCCGAGCCGCCCGCCCTCCGGCTTGGGCAGCGGGCGCCGACCGCGCAGCACCGGGCCGAGGTCGCGCACGACGCCGCGCACGATCGCGCCCCACGCGCGCGGGTCGAGCACCGAGCGCGGCGCGGACTCCACGCCGAACTCCACGTACAGCCGCTTCTCCGGGTCGCCGACCACGGCGAACGGCAGGTCCGCGGCGTGCGGGCGCAGCTCGGCCGCCGAGGAGTGGAACACGACCACCTCGGTGACGCCGTGCGCGGTGATCTCGTCGTGCCGCTGGACGATCGACCGCAGGTGCAGGTTGCA
This sequence comes from Actinosynnema sp. NPDC049800, assembly GCF_040656635.1. Classification (NCBI taxonomy): domain Bacteria; kingdom Bacillati; phylum Actinomycetota; class Actinomycetes; order Pseudonocardiales; family Pseudonocardiaceae; genus Actinosynnema; species Actinosynnema sp. NPDC049800. Next base: position 130,549 of record NZ_JBFAMT010000017.1, read on the forward strand.
CACCGGGCAGCCGGCGAAGCGGCGGAACTGCAGGTGGACCAGGTTGCGCGGGTCGGGCACCCGCACCGTGCCACCGAGCACGGCTTCCCACTCACGTGCGCTGACCTTCACGGCATCCCCCTCGACGTAAGCGTGCGGTGTACGCCTACGCAAGTTATGCGCGTAACTTGTACGCTGTCAAGGCGATGCCCCGCCCCAAGTCGTTGACCAGATCCGCGCTCGCCGCCGCCACGCTCGCCGTCCTGGACCGGGACGGGCTGGCGGCGTTGTCGATGCGCGCCGTCGCCGCCGAGCTCGGCATGGGCACGATGTCGCTGTACCGGTACGTCGCCGACCGCGACGAGCTGGAAGCGCTCGCGGTCGAGCAGGCGATGTCCGGAGTGGACACCGTGCCGCCGAAGGCGTTGTGGGACAAGCAGCTCGCGGTCCTGGTCGAACGGGTCCGCGCGGCGATCGCCGCGCACCCCAACGCCGTGCCGCTCACGATGGCGCACCGCCACCGGTGCCCGAGCCTGCTGCGCTGGGCGGAGGCCGTGCTGGTGGTGCTGACCGAGGCCGGGTTCACCGGGGAGCAGCGGGTCTTCGCCCTGCGCGCGCTGCTGAGCTACCTCATCGGCGCGACCGAGACCGAGCACCGCAGCCCGCTGTCGGGCCTGGGCACCGACGCGATGTCCCGGATGGGCGAGGAGTACCCGCTCCTGGCCGAGACCGCGGGCACCGCCCGGGTGATCCCGCCGGACATCGAGTTCCGCCGCGGCCTGGACGTGGTGCTGAGCGGCCTGCGCCGCCCGTGAACCGCCACCCCCGCCCGGGGAGTGGCCAGTGCGGAGGCCGAAGCCGACCTCGGCCTCCGCACCGAACGCGACGAACACGGAGTTGCGCTCCGAGCGTGGTGTCGACGCCTTGTCCGGCGCGGAGTCGACTCCCGCTGCGTCTCCAGGTCAGGTTCGCCGGTGAGAGGGCTCTCCCCTCTCGTCCCGTCCACCACCGCGGATGTGGACGGGAAGCCTTCACGCGGTCCGCTCGTCCTCGTCGGGCAGGTCGAGCAGCTCTTCGAGCACGTGCGTGGCCGGACCGCGACGGCGCCACGAGAAACGGCTCGGCGACAGGACGTTCACCTCGTCGGCGGGCATCCGCATCGCCACCGCGTCGTCCTCGTTGTGCAGTCGCACGACGTCGATCACCGCGTCGTGCGCCCGCACCCCCACCACCGCCGCCAGTTCTCCCCTGGCGTCGCGAGGGTGGAGGAACTGGAACCCCCGCGCGATCAACTCGCGAAGCTGGAACGTCGTCCGCGAGGGGTGGTCAGTCGACGAGGTCATCGAACTCCCCGTCCCGGGCCCCGGCCACGAACGCGGCCATCTCCGCTCGCGTGTAGACGAGCGCGGGGCCTTCGGGGAACCGGGAGTTGCGCATCGCGATCTCGCCGCCGTCGACCACGGCGAACTCGACGCAGTTGCCGATCGCGTCGCTGTAGGAGCTCTTGGTCCACGTGACGCCGTTCAGGTCGGCCGCGGACATGCCGTTGTGAACCTTGGTGGCCATCGACTCACCTTCCGAGCCAGAGATGCATCTGCACGTGCATCCGGTTGTGCACGGACCGTAGCACCGGCTGGTGCACGGGTAAATGCACGTGCAGATGCAGAGCGTGAATCCCACCCGGTCGGACGACAACTAAAGCTCAGCCCGCCGTTTTGCGAGCATTTGTCGACTCCGGTCCGGCGTCTCGGCGTCCACCGTGAGGCGATCGAAGACCCGGCTGTAGATCTCCAGCTCTTCGAGTTTGTCCAGGTAGAGGGCACCGGCGAGGTGTTCGAGGTACACGATGTCCGGCAGGTCGGGCTCGCCGAACCGCAACATCGCGAAGGGACCCTTCGCCGCGTAACCGGCCAAGGGAAATGGCACTACCTGCAGAGTGACGGGCCCATCTTTGGTCACGCTGAGCAAGTGGTCGAGCTGATTGATCAGGACTTCGCGGCCACCGATCGCCCGGTAGAGCACCGATTCGTCGATCACCGCCCACACCCTCGGGGCGCCCGGCCGGGACAGGATCCTCTGCCGCTGCATCCGCAACGACACCCGCCGCCGCACGTCGGGCGTCACCAGCTCCGGCCGGCCGTGGCTCGCGATGGCCATCGCGTAGTCCTCGGTCTGCAACAGGCCGGGCACGAACTGCGTCTCGTAGATCAGGATCCGCGACGCCGCCTCCTCCAGGCCGACGAAGTCGTGGAACCAGTCGGGCATCAGGTCGGTGTAGCGGTGCCACCAGCCCGGCGAGTTGGACCGGCGGACCATGTCGAGGAACTTCGCCCGCTCGCCCGCGTCGTCGACCCCGTACATCGTCAGCAGGTCGTTCACGTCGCGCTCTTTCAGCCCGACACGCCCGAGCTCCATCCGGCTGATCTTCGACTCCGAGCCGCGGATGGCGTAGCCCGCGTCCGCCCGGGTGATCTCCGACGCCTCGCGCAGGCGGCGCAGCTGGGCGCCGAGCACGATGCGCAGCGCGGTGGGACCGCTGTCCCGCTCCGGCGTGGATTCGTCCGCCGCCATAGCCGATCCTCCCGCCCGTCGTGCCCGTCCCACCCGAACAGCGGTTGCGCCCGAGGAGGGCCTACTCGCATCGTCACTGAACGTACACCCATGATCTTGCCCGGTCAGATGCACGAGGCTCACTCGCGCGTTGAGCCCATACCCTTACGCTGACCGGACTGTGACGCGGTGCACACAACATCACTCCCACCCCCGTAATGCGAGGTCACCACAATGCCGGGTACGTCCTCGGACGCCGCCGCCCCCGTCTACATCGACACCACCAAGGCCAGCATCGCCAGGGTCTACGACGCGTTCCTCAACGGCAAGGACAACTACGAGATCGACCGCGAGGTGCTGCGTCGCGTGCAGCAGATCGCGCCCGAGGCGGCCACCCTCGCGGTGGACAACCGCAGCTTCCTGATCCGCGCCACCCGGTTCGTCGCGAGCCAGACGGGCATCAACCAGTTCCTCGACTGCGGGTCCGGTCTGCCGACCGCGGAGAACACCCACCAAGTGGCCCAGCGGGTCAACCCGGATGCCCGAGTCGTGTACGTCGACAACGACCCGGTGGTACTGGCGCACGGCCGCGCGCTGCTCGAGGAGAACGACCGGACGCACTTCTCGGCCGCCGACATCTTCAAGCCGCGCGAGATCCTCAACGACGAGGTCGTGCGCAAGCACATCGACTTCACCGAGCCGCTCGCGCTGTTCCAGATGGGCACGCTGCACCACTACAACGGCGACGCGCCGACGTCGGCCGAGATCATGGCCGAGTACATCGACGCGCTGCCGTCCGGCTCGTACGTGGCGATCTCCCACTTCCTCGACCCGGAGACCGAGGAGCACTCCGCCATCGCGCGGCGCATGGAGGAGACGTTCCTGCACTCGCCGATGGGCAGCGGGCGGTTCATCACCAGGCGTGAGATGCACGAGCTGTTGCACGGCTTGGAGCTGGTCGAGCCGGGGCTGGTGATCTGCGCGGACTGGTGGCCGGACGGGCCGCGGCTCAAGGAGCTCGACTCGGTGAGCTACTGCATCGCGGGCGCGGTGGGCCGCAAGCCCTGAAGCCGTCGCGCGCGACGGTGGTGGACGAGGAAGTCCTCGCCCACCACCAGGTTCCGCGCGCCTGCTCAGCCCTCGCCGCGGTGGAAGAAGTCGACGAGTGCCGGGACCGTCGCCTTGGGCTTGACCATGTGGGTCTGTCCCGGCAGGACGGTCAGCTCGCCGTGCGGCAGCGCCGACGCCAGGTGCCGCTGCGCGTTGCGCATGTACTCCGGGCTCTTGCCACCGGCGATCACCAGCGCGGGCGCGTCCGCGCGCGACCACCGGTCGGCGGGCGGCGGTGTGCCCCGCTGGAACTCGCCGACCAGCGCGAAGTCGTTCGGCAACGTGTGCGCGACGCCCTTGAGCTTCTTCCACGGTGGCATGAGCCGGAGGACCGCGACGACGAGGCCCGGTGTGCCGACGTACCGCATGAACAGCGTGACCGCGTCGCCCCGGCGCCCTTCCGCGACCGCGCGAGCCACGCGGGCCGGCAGGTCTTCGGGCATCGGCTCGTGCGTGCCGTCGACGATCATCGGCGACTCGTAGATCGCGATCCGCTCGGCGGCGACGCCCCGGTGCGCGGCCTCGGCGACCAGCGTGCCGCCGGAGGACATGCCGAACAGGTGCGCCGACCCGCCCGCCTCCTCGATCAGCGCGGCGATGTCCTCGACCTCGCGCCCGACCTCGTGCGGCGCGGTGCCGCCGCCGCTCTCGCCCCGGCCGCGGCGGTCGTAGGTGTAGACGGTGAAGTGCTCGGACAACGCCTCGGCCAACGCCGTCGAGGGGCCGAAGGCCCGGTAGCACAGCGCGCCGTCCACGATGATCAACGCCGGCCCGGACCCGATGCGCGTGAAGGCGATCGCGGTGCCGTCCTTCGAAACGACCTGTCCCATGATGTGCCCGTCCCCTCAGATCCCGGAGCGCAGCTTCGCCGCGACGGCGGACGCCCACAACCAACCCACCACGGCGCCGCCGTACAGCAGGACCGTGCCGAACCCCGTGCCCAGGAAGGGCATCGGCGCGAGCGACAGCACGCCCGCGACCACGCTCGCCCGCGCCCACGGCCCGGTGAGCTTCCGCGCCAGCACGAAGAACGACGCGACCAGCGCGGGGAACGCGAGGAAGAACGCCACGCCGTGCAGCACGCCGTGCCACGAGAGCGCCGCCGCCTGGCCTTCCGGCGCGCCGGCCGGGAAGCCGAACGCCGGGTCGGCCACGAACACGCCGCCGCCGACCATGCCGACCGCGAAGACCCCGATGAGGACCGGCGCCCACCGGCCGACCGCGCCCGTGCGGTGCGCGCCGACCGCGGCGGCCAGGAACAGCAGCCCGGTGAGGACGAAGTTCGCGATCTGGAGCCAACCGCCCTCGCCCAGGGAGAGGAAGCTGAACGGGTGGCGGGTCGGGTCGAAGCCCTCGCGGGTAAACGCCTGGGCGAAGCCGGTGACGAGGTAGAGCGGGCCGGCCAGGACGCCGCAGCCGAGCAGGAGCCTGGTGGTCTGGGTGCGGGCGCCGGTGCGGGCGCCGGCGCCGGTGCTGGTGTCGTTGTGCCGCAGGGTGGTCATGCCAGGTCTCCCATCCAGGTCGACCAGGTCCGCTCGTCGCGGTGGTCGTCGGCGAACACGTGGTGCATGGCGATCAGGGCGCCGGGGTGTCCCTGGAAGAAGCGGTACATCGCGTGCTCCGTGCGGATGCCGACGGTCTGGGAGTTCGCGAAGTAGACGACGCCGTCGTCCAGGTCGACGCGGTCCCCGGTCTTCGGCGCGCCGTCGAGGCCGAGCTTGCGGCCGAGGCGGGGCCACATCGCGGTCCAGTCCGCGACGGGCGGCCCCATGACCGTGACGGGTCGGGCGGTGCGCCCGGCGAAGTGGCGGAGGTAGGTGACGAGGGTCTGCCAGAACATCTCGCCGCCCGCCGTCATGGCCTCGAACTCGTCCTCCCAGTCGTCGCCGGGCAGGAAGCCGCTCGCGACCATGCGCAGGACCGTGCTGCCCCGCTCGCGGCCCTCGACCAGGAACTCGTAGGCCATGAACCGGCCGTCCGGGGCCGGGTCGCCGCCGTAGGCGAGGTGCTTGCCGGGTTCCCAGGCGGTGATCCGGTGGGTCGGCTCGTACCCGCCGAACGCCTGCCGGACGACCTCGCCCGGCTCGACCTCGTTGGCGCCCATGAACCAGGAGTCGATGCCGGGGCCGGTGGCGATGGCCTCCCAGACCTGCTCCGGCGTGACGCCGTCCAGCTCGACCTCGTTGACGCCTTCGAACGCGTGACCCATCGTCACTCCTTCGGGATGCTGGGGTGGACCGCGACGACGACGCGGTGCGGGCGTCCGCCGGTGGCGGCTTCGTCGTGGTACTTGGCGACCAGGGTCGTGACGGCGGTGGCCAGCTCCTCGGCGAACGCCGCGCGGTCGGCGGCGGTGGCGAAGCGGACCTCGCCGTCCAGCGCGAAGGTGGCGACCTTCTTGTCGGCCTTGGCGGCGCCGGTGAGGAGGTTGCCGACGTCGCGGACCAGCCGCGCGGCGACGGCCAGGAGCCAGCGGGCCGACAGGCGGTCGGGCGCGCGTTCCGGGTCGGGTTGGACGGCGGCGAGCGCCGTGGGCGAGATGACGTAGGACGCGGCGGTGGCGCGCATGACCCGTTCGGTCATGTTGCCCTTGCGGCGTTCCTCGGCCAGCTCCACCAGCCCGTGCTGCTCCAGGGTGCGCAGGTGGTAGTTGACCTTCTGGCGGGGCAGGCCGATCCTCGCCGCCAGCATGGTCGCCGAGCTCGGCTCGGCCAACTCGGCCAACAACCTCGCCCGCACCGGGTCCAACGAGACCTCGGCCGTCGCCGGGTCCTCGATCACTGCCACGTCAAGCATGGGCCAACCCTCTCACCGACAACTTCTTCTGTCAAGACAACTTCTCTTGTCGGTCCCGGTGGGAGGGGTGGTGGTGCGCGGTTGGTGCGGGGGTGGTGCGCGGTGGTGGGGAGGGTGGGGGCATGGGGAAGACGAAGTGGTTCCGGCGGCCTTGGGTGGCGCCGTTCGCGTTCTTGGTGTTGGTGTTCGTGGCGTTCTCGTTGCCGCCGTACTTGACGTTGGACCCGGCGTTGTCACGGGTGCCGGAGCCGCCCGCGCACCCGTGGCACTTCCCGGTGCTGGTGGCGCACGTGGTGTTCGGGTCCGTGGCGATCCTGACCTGCGTGGTGCAGGTCTGGCCCTGGTTCCGGCAGCGGTACCCGGTGGCGCACCGGCGGGTCGGCCGGGTCTACGTGCTCGGCGGGGTGCTGCCGGCCGGGGTGACGGCGCTGGCCATCGGCGCGGTGTCGCCGTTCGGGCCGCTCAACCAGGCGGGCAACGTGCTGATGGGCTCGCTGTGGCTGGTGTTCACCGCGGTGGGGTTCCGGATGGCCCGGCAACGCCGGTTCGTCGATCACCGCCGGTGGATGATCCGCAGCTTCGCGCTCACCGCGTCGATCATGACCAACCGGATCTGGGGGGTCGTCGCGACGATCACGCTCTCGCCACAGCTCGACACGACGTTCGGCGGCAGCGAGGTGGCCCTGCTGCAGGCGATCTCCGGGATGGCCGCGTGGCTCGGCTGGGTGATCCCGCTGCTGGTGGCCGAGTGGTGGCTGGAGCGGGGCGACGCCCGCAAGCGCCGCGCCCGCCGCGCGGACAGGTCAGATCGGCAGCCGGTAGTCGTCTGAGCCCTGCTCGAAGTCGAGCAGCTGCCGCTTGCGCTCCAGCCCGCCGCCGTACCCGGTGAGGTCGCCGTTCGCGCCGACCACCCGGTGGCACGGCACGATGATCCCGATCGGGTTGCGGCCGTTGGCCAGCCCGACCGCCCGCGCGGCCGACGGCCGGCCGAGCCGCTGGGCCAGTTCCCCGTACGTCACGGTCTCGCCGTACGGGATCTCGGCCAACGCCCGCCACACGGTCCGCTGGAACGGCGTCCCGATCGGGTCCAACGGCAGGTCGAACGCCGTGCGCGTGCCGGCGAAGTACTCGGCCAGCTGCACGACCACGTCCCCGAAGGGCGAGGGGTCCTCCGGGCCGAACGCGTCGTCCGCCGGCCGGTATCGCTGCCCGGTCATGTACAGGCCCGACAGCACGTCGCCGTGCGCGACCAGTGTGAGCGGTCCGACGGGGCTGTCGACGGTGGTGTGGCTCATCGGTGCGAGGTCCTTTCAGGCGGGCAGCCGGTTGACCGCGTGGTCACCGGTGGCCCAGAGGTACTGGACGGCGTAGGCGCGCCATGGGCGCCACGCCTGGGCTCGCCGCACCAGGGCGGCGGGGGTGTCGGGCAGGCCGAGGGCACGGGCGGCGACGCGGATGCCCAGGTCGGTCGGGGTGAACGCGTCCGGGTCGCCGAGCGCCCGCATCGCGATCACCTCGACCGTCCACGGCCCGAACCCGGGCAGCGCCAGCAGGTCCGCGCGGGCCTTCGCCCAGTCCGCGCCGACGCCGAGGTCGATCGCGCCGCCGGCCAACGCCTCGACCAGCGCGCGGAACGCGGTCCGGCGCGCCTGCGGCACGGCCAGCACGGCGGGGTCCAACGCCGCCAGCGCCTCCGGCGTCGGGAACAGGTGCGTCAGCCCGCCGTCCGCGATCGGGTCGCCCGCCGCGCGCACCAGCCGACCGGCGTGCGTGCGGGCGGCGGCCGTGGACACCTGCTGCCCGAGCACGGCGCGCACCGCGAACTCGGCGGCGTCGACGGTGCCCGGCACGCGCCGTCCCGGGCCCGCGTCGACCACGGGCGCGAGCAGCGGGTCCGAGCGCAGCTGCTCGTCCACCGCGACCGGGTCGGCGTCGAGGTCGAGCATCCGGCGGCACCGGGCGATGGCGATCGACAGGTCGCGCAGGTCGCTCAGCGCCAGCTTGCACGCCACGTGGTCCTCCTGCGGCGTCAACGACACCACGCCGTGGCCGCGCGGCAGCCGCAGCGTCCGCCGGTACGCGCCGTCGCGCCACTCCTCCACCCCCGGCACGGCGGTCGCGGCGAGGTGGCCGAACAGGTTGTCCGGCCGCAGCGGCGCGCGGAACGGCAGCCGCAGCGACAGCACGCCCGGCGTGTCGGGCGCGGGGGGCCGCCTGCGGGTGCGCAGGTCGGTCGGCGACAGCGCGAACACCTCGCGCACCGTCTCGTTGAACGCGCGCACGCTGGCGAACCCGGCCGCCGGCGCGACCTCAGCCATCGGCAGCGCGGTCGTCTCGATGAGCAGCCGGGCGGTCTGCGCGCGTTGCGCCCTGGCCAGCGCCAACGGCCCCGCGCCGAGCTCGGCCAGCAGCAGCCGCTCGACCTGCCGCACGCTGTAGCCGAGGCGGACGGCGAGGCCGGGCACGCCTTCCCGGTCCACCACGCCGTCGGCGATCAACCGCATCGCCTTCGCCACCGAGTCGGCGCGGTGGTTCCACAACGGCGAACCGGGCGACGCGTCGGGCCGGCACCTCTTGCACGCCCGGAATCCCGCTTGTTGCGCCGCCGCCGCGCTCGGGTAGAACCGCATGTTCTCGACCTTGGGCGGCGCCACCGGACAACTCGGCCGACAATAGATCCGGGTGGTCAGGACCGCGGTGAAGAACCACCCGTCGAACCGGGCGTCTTTCGACCGCACGGCCCGGACACAACGTTCCGCGTCTTCGTGCACGACACCAGCATCGGTCAAAGCGGGGGCCCGTGGCCGGCGGAAATGCGACATGGTGGAAAACGCCGCCGGGCCGGTCGCGCCGCACCGCGCTGTGCGGCGCTCCCGGAGGGCGGCGACGCCCTTCGGCCGGACACCGACTAGCTGTGCGCCGGGGCGGCGAGGCGGGCCAGCAGGTCCAGCCTCACCTCGGCCCCGTCGCGGCCGTGCGCGTCGAGCACCGTCCTCAGGATCGGGCAGACCCGTGCTTCACCGGGGACTCCCCGGTCCTCACGGGCCGTGACCGGCTGACGGGTGGTCCGCACCGGGTCAACTCCGGTCGGCGCGGCAGGTCGCCGCGCCGTTCCACCGAGCGGGTCGGTTCGGCGCGCATCGCTGAGAAGACCCCCAGGACCCCTCAGCGACGATCGAGCCGCCACTCGCGGTAGTTGCCTGCGAAACCACTTTGACCGGTCCCTTCGCACAACTCGTCGACGTCACCGGAACGTCCCGCTCAGCTTGTCAGCGCAAGTCGTTAGGGTGGACCGAGAAGAGCACCACCGGTCGACAAACGGCCTGTTCACGCGCTCACACCCGGTTTTCCGGTCCGGAACACCGGACCTCTAGGAGGCACGCCGCGGATGGCTGGTTCCGGTCAGGGGTCAGGTCCCCGTGCCGTGTTCGCGGAGCGGTTCGCACTGCTCTACGCGGAGGCGGGCGATCCACCTCTGAAGAAGGTGACCGAGTCGGTCGGCCGCGCGCGGCGCGCCGACGAGCGCGGCAGACCGATCCGGGCGACCGCGCAACGGGTCAGCGACTGGCGTCGTGGCCGCAACGTGCCCGCCCGGTTCTCGGCACTCTCGGTAGTACTTGAAATTTTGATCGGTGAGGCCAGGAAGTCACGTCCGCAGCCGCCGGTGGCCGGGTTGTACGACCTCGACGCGTGGCGCGCGCTGTGGGAGGAGGCGCTGGCCAGCCCGGTGTCCTCGCCCGACGACGAGGACCCGCCGAGCTCCGACGAGATCGGTGTGTGCCCTTATCGGGGATTGGCCGCGTTCCAACCCGAGGATTCCGGTTGGTTCTTCGGGCGGGAACGCAGCACGGCCGCGCTGGTGTCCCGGTTGGGCAATGCCGCGGATACCGGCGGAATCGTGATGCTGGTCGGCGCCTCGGGTGCCGGAAAATCGTCGCTGGTGCGCGCCGGGGTCATTCCGTCCATTCGTGCCGGCGCGTTGGGCGTGGCCGGCTCGACGAATTGGCCGTCGGTCGTCATAACGCCCGGCGCGGACCCGGTGAAGGAATTGATCCGGCAGGTCCCGGAATTGGCCGAGATCCTGGACATGGCGCTCACCCTGGACGGGATGGACCAGGACCTGGTGGCCTCCGGGCACGGTCCGGACACGTTCCTCGGGCAGACCCTGATGGGCGTGCTGCGGTTCGCCGCGCAGATCCGGGCGGCGTTCGCGGCGTACGCGGCGCGGCACGGCGGCGACCGGGTGGTGGTCGTGGTCGACCAGTTCGAGGAGGCGTTCACGCTGTCCTCGGACGAGAACCGGTTGCAGGTGTTCGTCCAGGCGCTGCACGTGGCGTGCACGCCCGCGGCGCCCGGCGGCACGCCGCCCGCGCTGGTGCTGGTCGGCGTGCGGGCCGACTTCTACGGCCGCTGCCTGGCGTTCCCGGAGCTGGCCGACGCGTTGCAGGACCGGCAGATGGTGCTCGGCCCGATGACGTCGGCGGAGCTGCGCGAGGCGGTGTCGCGGCCCGCGAAGGCGGCCGGCCTGCAACTGGAGCCCGGGCTGATCGAGCTGATGCTGCGCGACCTCGGCGTGCGCAGCGGGCGCGCGCAGGCGCGGGCGGGTCAGGGCGCGTACGACGCGGGCGCGTTGCCGCTGCTGTCGCACGCCCTGCTGGCCACCTGGCAGCGCCGCGCCGCGGGCAAGCTGACCATCTCCGGCTACCGCTCGGCGGGCGGCATCCAGGGCGCGGTCGCGGCCACCGCGGAACGGGCGTGGGCCGACCTCGCGCCGGAGGCGCAGCAGGCCGCGCGGCCGTTGTTGCTGCGGTTGGTGCGCGTCGGCGAGGACACCCAGGACACCCGCCGCCGCTCGACCCGGCACGAGCTGGTCGAGCAGGCCGCGAACCGGGCCGCGGGCGAGGAGGCGCTGGAGGTGCTGGCGCGGGCCCGGCTGGTCACGCTCGACGCGGGTTCCGTGGAGATCACGCACGAGGCCCTGCTGCAGGCGTGGCCCCGGCTGCGCAGCTGGATCGACCAGGACCGGGAGGGCCAGCTGCTGCGGCAGCGGCTGGAGGAGGACGCGGCGACGTGGGCGGCCCAGGACCGCGACCCGTCGCTGCTCTACCGGGGCGCGCGGCTGGAGACCGCGCGGCACTGGGCGGACGCGGCGGGCCCCGAAGGGCTGACCGGCACCGCCCAGGACTTCCTCGCCGTGTCGATGCAGTACCGCAGGCGCGCCGCGTGGGGCAGACGGGCGGCCGTGGCCTGCGTGGCCGTGCTCGCGCTCATCGCCGCGACCGCCGCCGTGCTGGCCGTGCGGCAGCGCGACGACGCGGTGTTCCGGCAGGTCGTGGCCGAGGCGGACCGGTTGCAGGAGTCCGACCCGTCGCTGTCGGCGCAGCTGGCCCTGGTGGCGCACCGGATGCGGCCCGACGACCGGGACGTGCAGACCCGGCTGCTGTCCACGCAGACGACGCCGCTGGCGGTGCCGCTGATCGGGCACACCGGCCCGGTGTACCTCACCTCCTACTCGCCGGACGGGAAGTTCCTGGCCACCGCGAGCTTCGACCAGACCGTGCGGCTGTGGGACCTGCGCGACCCGGACGACCCCAAGCCGCTCGGCTCGCCGCTGCCCGGGCACCGCGGCTGGGTCACCTCGGCGGTGTTCAGCCCGGACGGCAGGACGCTGGCGACGGCGGGCGACGACACCACCGTGCGGCTGTGGGACGTCAGCGACCCGGAACGCCCGCGCTCGCTCGGCGAGCCGTTGCGCGGCGACAACGGCACCATCTACCTGGTGGCGTTCACCCCGGACTCCCGCACGCTGGTCACCGCCAACGCCGACCACACGGCGCGGCTGTGGGACGTGAGCCACCCGACCGACCCGCGGCGGCTGGGCGACCCGCTGCGCGCGCACACCGACCAGGTGCGCGCGGTCGCGATCAGCCCGGACGGCGCGCTGCTGGCCACCGCCGGCGACGACGGGACCGTGGTGCTGTTCGACGTGCGCGACCCCCGCGACCCCCGGCGCGTCGGCGAGCCGATCACCGGGTTCGACAACACCGTGCACTCGCTGGCGTTCAGCCCGGACAGCCGCCTGCTGGCGGGCGGCAGCGAGGACCACACCGTGCAGCTGTTCGACGTGGCGGCCCCGGCGTCGCCGCGGCCGGTGGGACGGCCGCTGACCGACCACGCCGAGGGCGTGTGGTCGGTGGCGTTCAGCCCGGACGGCCGGGTGCTCGCGGCGTCCGGCGCGGACGGCACGACGCGGCTGTGGAACATCACCGACCCGGCGCACGCCACCACCCTCGGCCGGCCGATGACCGGCCGCAACGGCATCGTCTACGCGGTGTCGTTCAGCCCGGACGGCCGCACCCTGGCCACCGGCAGCCACGACTCGGTGGTGCGGCTGTGGTCCCTGCCGCACAGCGTGCTCATCGGGCACTCGGCGCGCACCATCGGGCCCCGCTTCACCCCCGACGACCACCACCTGGTGTCGGCCAGCGAGGACGGGACGATCCGGGTGTGGGACACCAGCGACCCGCGCCGGCCGACGTCGCCGACCGTGCTCTCGCACGGCGGTGGCGTGTGGTCGCTGGCGTTGAGCGAGGACGGCCGGACGCTGGCCAGCGTGAGCGACAAGACCGTGCGGCTGTGGGACCTCACCGACCCGCACGACCCCAGACCGCTCGGCGAGCCGATCGGGGTGGGCACCCGCTACAGCTCGCCGGTGGCGTTCCGACCCGACGCGAAGGTCCTCGTCACCGGTTCCGACGACAGCTCCGTGCAGCTGTGGGACCTCGGCGACCCGGAGCACCCGAAGCCGCTGGGAGGCGCGCTCGTCGGCCACGGCGGGTACGTGCACTACGTCGGGTTCACGCCGGACGGCAAGACGCTGATCACGGCGAGCGCGGACAAGACCGTGCGGCTGTGGGACGTGACCGACCCGGCCACCGCCCAGCCGATCGGGCACCCGCTGAGCGGGCACAGCCTGGCGGTGCGCGCGGGCGACATCAGCCCGGACGGCCGGACCCTGGCCACCGCGAGCGACGACGGCACGGTCCGGCTGTGGGACCTGACCGTGCCCAACCGGGTCAAGCAGCTCGGCCAGCCGCTGACCGGTCACGTCGAGGCGGTGGTGACCGTGGCGTTCAGCCCGGACGGGCGGACCCTGGCCAGCGGCGCCGAGGACCGCACGATCCGGCTGTGGGACGTGCACGACCTCCAGCGGCCCGTCCCCGTCGGCCAGGTGCTGACCGGGCACGACGGCGGGTTGCGGGACGTCGTGTTCAGCCCGGACGGCCGCCGGCTCGCGTCCACCAGCTCCGACAGCACGGTCCGGGTGTGGGACCTCGACCTGCCGCACGTGATCGGGCGGCTCTGCCTCAAGACCAAGGGCGTGCTGCCGGAGGAGCGGTGGGTCGAGCACCTGCCGCAGCTGGAGTACGAGCCGCCCTGCCCCTGAGCGACGTCCACCCCGAACCTCCGAGTGGTCCAGACCGCATCCGGGACGTGGGCGTTCCCTCCCGGGCGACCACCCGCGCCGACCTGCCGGTTCGACGTGCTCCCGGACCCGGCGCGGGCCGGTGGAAGTGAAATCCGCTCATGGACTTCCGGTCGATCGTGACTACGTTCTACAGATCATGCGTTTACTTGCCGGGGTGGGGAGCCTGAAGGCGGCGATCACCGCGCTGACCGGGATCACCGCGCTCTACATGGGTCTGGTGGTGTTCGGGAACATCACCGACTACGAGACCAACCACGCGTTCGTCCAGCACGTGTTCGCGATGGACACCACGTTCGGCTCGCCCACCACGACGTGGCGCGCGATCACGAACCCGACCGTCGTGACCGCGGCGTACGTGCTGATCATCACCTGGGAGGCGGTCACCGCGCTGGTGCTGCTGGCCGGCCTGGTGGCCTGGCTGCGCCGCCGCGAGGAGGTGGCGCGCCGGCTGTCGTCCACGGGCTGGGTGATGCAGGCGCTGCTGTTCGGTGGCGGTTTCATCGCGATCGGCGGCGAGTGGTTCGTGATGTGGCAGTCCAAGGACTGGAACGGGTTGTCGGCCGCGTTCCAGAACTTCGTGATCGCCGCGCTCGGCCTCGTCCTGCTGCACGCGGGCAAGCGCGACTGACCTTCCCCCCGTCCGCACCCCGGACCGGAGGCCGCCTCCCCTCGTGGCGGTCTCCGGTCCGGCGGTCCCCTACTCGTCCTCCCAGAAGTCCAGCCGGTGCTCGGCCCGGTAGTCCACACCGGTGATCGCGTCCGGCACGAGCGACTGCACGTGCCGCCCCTCGGTGAACGCGGGCCAGTGCGGCAGGCCGTGCGCGCCGTCGCCGTTCGGGTCACCGGTGCGGGCGAACTCCGTCCAGTACCGGATCATCGCGTCCGACAGGTCGCGCCGGGGACCCGCCAACTCCTCCTCCGGGAACAGGTAGCCGATGTCGGTGCTGTGGCTCGCGCCCTGCTCGGAGGCCGCCGGGTCGGCGAACTCGAACGCGAACGTGGGCGTGTGCGCGGACAGCAGCTCGTGCTGCCGGAACGTCGGTCGCGCCCACACGCGGTCGGTCAGCACCGCCGCCCACGCCCGGCTCGGGCTCTCGAACGCGCTCAACGGGTACTCCCGCTCCACCTCGGCCGCGCGGTCGCCGAACGCCGCCGCGAGCAGCCGCGGGTAGTCCTCGGCCGCGACCGGGCCGCGGAAGATCTCCACGATGCCGCGGTGCTCGTGCCGCGTGTTGCCGGCCAGCACGGGCACCTTCGCGATGTCGCCGGCGGCGAACGCCTCGACGGGCAGCGCCGGCAGGTCCTCGTTGCCGTACCCGAAGGGCTGGAAGATGTTCATCACCTGCGGGTGGTCCAGCAGCCGCTCGGCGGGCAGGCCGCGCAGGCAGTCGACGTCCGCGCAGCCGAGCTCGGCGGCGACCCCCTGCCCGATGCCCTCGATCTCGGCCGTGTCCCGCCAGGCCAGCCACGGCAGCGCGCCCAGGTCCGGGTACCACGCCTCCGCGGGCAGGTCGACCAGCGCGAACCCGCTGTGCATGATCGCCTTGTGGAACAGGCCGCGCGACTTCGGCGAGATCAGGTGCGCGGCGGTGGCCGACGCGCCGTAGGAGACGCCGAACAGCGTGACGTTGCCCGGGTCGCCGCCGAAGCCCGCGACGTTGCGCCTGACCCACTCCAGCGCGGCGCGCTGGTCCTGCAGGCCGAACGCGCCGGAGCCCGCCAGGCCCGGCAGGCCGAAGCCGCCGAACACGCCGAGCCGGTAGTTGAGCGTCACGACCACCACGTCGCCCTTGGTGGCCAGCGCGGCGGCGTCGAAGTGGTGGCCCGCGCCGATCGCGCCGTCGCCGTGCACCCAGACCATGACCGGCCTGCGGCCCGTGGTGGACGGCGTGGTGACGTTGAGGAACAGGCAGTCCTCGTCGGTCGCCTTGGTGTCCGAGTAGGACGAGCCCACCTGCGGGCACGGGTTGCCCGGCTCGGTGGCGTCCCTGGTCCCGTCCCAGTCCGCCGCCGGCCGCGGCGACCGCCAGCGCAGCTCGCCCTTCGGCGGCGCCGCGTACGGGATGCCTTGGAAGACGGTGTGGTCGGCGTGCGCGACGCCGCGCACCTCGCCGTTCTCCACCTTCGCGATGTCGCGTGGTCCCACGTCGTTCCCCCCGCATGCCGTCACGACCAGGGCGGTCGTCGCCGTGATCAGTGCTCGCGTCCCCCGACGCATGGGTCACCCCCTCGTGGTGGCGAGCTCCACCGCGGTGACGAGCTCGCGTTCGCAGAGGTCGAGGTCGACCTCCGGGTGATCGGCCGCCCTGGCCAGCACCCCGTTGCGCAGGGCCAGGACGAAGATCGCCATGGTGTCCGCGTCGAACCCGCGGAACTCGCCGCGCCGCTGCCCCTCCCGGAGCAGGTCGGCCATCGCGCGGTGGTCGTCGTCGGCGGTGTCCACCTCGGACACGTGCGGGCGGACCTGTGCCAACGCCACCATGTGGGCCCGGTGGGCGCGCATGAACCGCAGGTTCGCGCTCAGGAACGCCCGCAGCTCGCCGGCCGCGGTGGCGCTGTGGTCCATCCGCTCCAGCACGAACGCGGCGAACGTCCGCCTGACCTGCGCGTAGACCTCGTCCACCAGTTCCTGCTTGCCCTTGAAGTGGTACGAGATCAGGCCCGTGCTGCTCAGGCCCGCGCGGGCGGCGATCTGCTTGAACGAGGTCGCCCCGTAGCCGAGCTCGGCCAGCGCCTCGATCGCCGCGGCGACGATCTGCGCCCGTCGTGCCTGCTCGGTCACGGACTTTGCTCGCATGAGCAAAAGTTAGCACGGCTGAGCAAGATCGTGCGCGGTCGCGTGGAAACCGCAGGTCAGGTGAGGTGCGATCAGCCGACGATCTGGCGGAGCTGGTCCAGCAGCTCCGCCCGGCTGGTGCAGCCCAGCCGCTGGCGGATGCGCGCCACGTGGTGCTCGACCGTCTTCGCCGAGATGAACAGGCGGTCGCCGACCTGCTTGTAGGTCAGCCCGCCGACGACCAGCTCGGCCACCTCGCGCTCGCGGTCGCTGAGCTTGCCCGCGTCGGCCTCCACCGCCGGTTCGGGCTGCTTGCGCGCGGTCGTGGCGGTGCGCCCCTGGAGCAGTCGCGCGCAGTCCAGGAGCCGCACCATCGCCTGGCGGTCCGACGTCCTGATCGCGGCCTGGCCGGCGAGCCTGGCCGCGTCCCACCACTGGCCGACGGCCTGCAGGCCGCGCGCGGACTCCTCGACCTGGTCGGCGTCCACCTTGCCCGCCACCACGTCGAGCCAGCTCTCCGCCGCCGCCGACACGATCCCGGCGTACCGGCTGCGGTCCCGGCACGCGGCCAGCGACGCCGCGTGCTCCTCGGCGACGGACGTCTCCTCGGCGATGATCGCCGCGTGCAGCGCGCTCCAGTGCAGCGGCACGGCCCAGAGGCTCGGCTCACCCAAGTCCCGCAACACCTCCCGCGCGGCGGTGAGGTGCGGCGCGAGCCGGTGCTGGTCGCGCAGCCGCGCGGCGGCGGTGGCGAACTCGCCGAGCGGCAGGAACGTGAACAGGTCCACGGGGTGCCTCAGCACCGCCTCGTGCGCCTGCTCCCACGTCCGCTTCAACGTCGCCAGGTCGCTGTTGCGCCGCGCGACGCCGATCTCCAGCGCCACCGCGAACAGCCAGTCCCGCGGTTCCAGCGGGCGGCCGACCTTCCGCAGCGCCACCAGCGCTTCCCTGGCCTGCGCGAGGTTGCCGCGCTGCATCGCGATCCACGCCCGCAGCAACCGGTGCCGCACGACCATCAGCGCGCCGCCCGACGACGTCGCCATCGCCCGGTCCAGCACCGATTCCGCGACGCCCGGCTCGCCGCTGTGCAACGCCACCAGCGCGGCCAGCGCGGCGGGCGTGTCCGGCAGCAGCACGGCCCGCCCGGCCGGTTCGAGCAACCCGGCCGCACGCACCAAAGTGGACAGTGCCGTGGTCGCGGACGACGTCACCGACTCCACCACGCCTTGCGCCATCAGGGAAGCGCCGCCGTCGAGCATGGTCGGCGGCGCGACGGGCAGCGGCTCGGTCGGCAGCCGTCCCGTGCCGACCTGGCCGATGACCGCGAACGCCGAGGACGTCGAGCTCGGCGACCACCGGTGCAGCTCCGTGCCGCGGGCCAGCTGGCCCCGGTGCGCCAGCGCGATCGCGGCCACCTCCGCCGCCGCGCCGCGGTGCTCGACGTCGCCGCCGGAGATCACCTGGTCCGCGAGCCGCATCGCCGCGTCGAGGTCGCCCGCCATGGCCGAGGCCACCGCCCGCCGCACGGCGACGTCCGCGCCCGCCGTGCCGATGGCGGCCAGCAGCCGCGCCGCCAGCGCCGGGTCGGTGGCCAGCGCCTCCTCGGCCGCCGCCCGGAACGCCTGCGCCATCTCCGGTCCGACGACACCGGCCTGGTTGCCCGTCCCGCCGACGCCGATCAACGGCCGCACCAGGTCGAGCACCGGCCCGCCGGACGCCAGCTGCAGCTCGGCCAGCCGCTGCCGCACGGCGATCCGCCGGTCGGTGCGGCTCAGCGACGCCACCGCCTGCCGGGCGACGGGCAGCAACGTCCCGTCGGCCGCGACCAGGCCGGTGGCCCGCCCCGCCTCGATCACGTCGCCGACCGCGTCGGCGTCGACCCCGAGCAGCCCGCCGAGCAGGTCCAGCCGCAGCGCCGCACCCGCCTCGGCGGCCAGCAGGTACTTCCGCACGTCGGCGTCCAGCCAGTCCAGGTCGGCCCGGAACGACGCCACCACCTCCGGCGTGAGCTCCGCCGCGGTCAGCCCGGCCAGCCGCCGCACGAACCGCGGCACGCCGCCGGTCTGCTGGTGCACGTAGTCCACCAGGCCGCGGGCGGACGCGGGCAGCACCGCGCGCACCTGCTCCCGCGTGAACGGCTCCAGCATCAACGACGGCCGCGCCCGGCCCAACGACTCGGCCAACGCCGCCAGCGCGCGCGACCGCGGCCACGGCCGGTAGGCCACCACGACGTGCTCGTCACCCCGTTCGACCAGGGAGCGCAGCGCCAGCAGCTCGGCGTCCGGCAGCAGGTGCGCGTCGTCCACGACCGAGGCCGACGCGCCCGCGTCACCGAACGCCCGCGTGATCTCCCGCAGCACGGTGGTCTTGCCGTACCCGCCGGGCGCGACCACGCCGAGCCGCAGCACGGGCCCGGAGCCGACGGCTGCTGCCGCGACGGCGTCCAGGACCTGCGTGACCTGCTGGGACAACACTGGACTCGCGGTCGTGCTCGGGCTCAACGGCCATCCTCGCTGTCACGGGCACGGCGCCCACCGGTCGGCACGAGCCCGCGCACGACGCGCTTCACGGTGCGCCGTTCCGGCAGGTCGAGCGGTGTGATGTCGACGGGCGGGCGGGGCGGCGGCGCGGTGGGCTCCGCGTCCGGCGCCTCCAAGCCACCCACGGGGAACCTCAGCGACGGGTCGTCGTCGCGCACCATGACCGAGGTCTCGATCGGCTCGGGCTCGGCGTCGGGCCCGATCACGAGCCTGCGCGCGGCCAGCGCCGCGCCCTTCACCACCGACGTCTCGGGCGCGGCCTCCAGCACCACCCGGCCGGGCACGGACGCCGCGATCAGCGGGATGCGGGCGCTGCCGCCGACGAGCGCGGTCATCTCCACGCCGCCGGACACGACGCGTTCGAACACCGCCACGGCCTGCTCCACGTCCGGGCGGATCAGGTCCTCGAACTGCGCGCGGGTGATCGGCACGTCCACCGGCCCGGACGGCAGGTGCACCGGGATGGACGTCTCCAGCGTGCCCGACAGCACCCGCTTGGCCGCCTCGCAGTCGCGGCGCAGCCTGCCGAACAGGCCGCGGGTGCGGGGGTCGTCGGCGTCCAGTTCGGCCAGCTCCCGCCCGAGCGAGGTCCGCACGTGCGAGAAGACCGCGTCGTCGAAGTCGACGCCGGCGGCCTGGTCGACCCCTTCGACGGTCTTGACCAGCTCGAAACCCCGGCCGACGACGGACGCGGCGAACCCGTGGCTGCCGAGGCTGAACACGCCCAGCGACCCGGCGAAGGACCGGCTGTACGCGTGGTTCTCGGCCGCCGCGACGGGCTCGGGCACCAGCGACGCCTCCACGCCGACCGCCCGCAGCGCCCGGTGCATCAGGCCCTTGGCGTACGCGCCCCAGCCGGACGGGTGCGCGAGCACGACGTGCGCGGGCCGTTCGCCTTCCCGCGCGGCGACCTGGTCGGCCACCCACATGACCATGAGCGCGGTGAGCTCCTCCGCCGGGCACCGCTCGGCGTCCGCGTCCCTGAAACCGGGCGACAGCGGGTCCGGCCCCAGCACGACCGGCACCGCGTCGCCGACCCGGCGGCCGAAGCCGGTCGCGGTCCACCGCGGGTCGCCCGGCTCGCCGACCGCGAACGCGCCGTCGGGGGTGAGCTGCAGCGTCGACGCCACCCCGCCGCCCGGACCGCCGAGGCCGACCACCTCGGGCTCGGCGCGCCCGGTCCCGCCCAACCGGCACACGGCGGCGGCGGTGCGCGTGGTGCCCACGTCGACCCCGAGGACGTACGGCAACTCGGAGCCTCCTTCACTCACCTGAACGAACTACCGGCAGTACCTACACGGGTTACGAGATGGTCACAAGGCCATCCCCTAATCCCCTAGGGAGTGAACGAGAACCACCCCATCGTGGTTGCGGCATCTACTGGGAGTAATCCCCGATGGCCGGTGATCCCCCCGCCCATACCTTGATCACCAGGCCGGACCCCACCCCTGCCGGGCCGGCTACCCGCGTCCTACTCGACCAGGAGACATCCATCATGGGCTCCAGCCCCAACACGCTGCACGACTTCGTTCTCGACCTGCTCAGCGACCCGACCGCGCTGGCCGACTTCCAGGCCGACGCCGAGGGCACCCTGGCGAGGGCCGGCCTGAGCGACATCAGCGCCCTGGACGTGCAGGAAGTCATCCCGCTGGTGCTCGACTACGTGCCGACCGGGGGCCTGCCCGCCCTCGACGGCTCGCTGCTCGAGGACCTGCCGCTCGACCTGGTCGACGCAGGCCAGGCCGGCGCGATCTTCCAGCTCAAGGCCGTCACGGACCAGCTCGCGGTGTCGGGTGCCACCGGCGCCGGCGACGTCAAGGCCGCCGTGGCGGGCACGCTCAGCGCGGACGCCGACGGCCTGTCGGTCTTCGGCGGCGTGTCGAGCTGGGACCTGCTCGACGGCGCCGCCTCGGCGGAGCTGACGGTCGAGGGCGACTTCTCCGCGGTGGGTGACGTGACCGACACCCTGGACGGCACGCTGCACACCGCCACCGGTCAGGTCTCGGACCTGACCGCCACGGCGACCGGCACGCTGGACGGTGCCGTCGCCACCGCGGGTGGGGTCACCGGCTCGCTGCCGGGCGCGGAAGGCCTGACCAGCACCGCGTTCGGCGCCGTCGACACGCTCAACGGCGTGATCGGCAACGTGACCGGTGGCCTCACCAGCTCGCTGCCCGTCGGCGACCTCGGCAACGTGGCCGGCCTCGGCGACGTGGCGGGCCTGGGCAACGTGGCGGGCCTCGGCGACGCGCTCGGCGTGTCCGGCTCGGCGCACGGCTCGGCCGAGTTCGACACCCACGGCGCCGCTCCCCTGTCCGACGTCACCGGTGTGGTCTCGGGCGTGGCGGACACCGCCGGCGTCGGCGGTGTCGTGAGCAACGTCACCGGCACGGTCGACAGCCTCGACCTGCCGGTCGTCGACTCGCTCGGCGTGGACAACCTGCTCTTCTGAGACTGATCCACCACCGGAGGGCCGGTCCTGTCCACGCGACGGGACCGGCCCTCGCCTTGTGCCCGGAACATGCCCGGAACGTCCCCGGACTTTCACCCGGACGGGTTTTACCGGCACACTCTGCCGGGTGATGTCCGCGCCTTGGCTCGACGTGCTCGACGACACGATCCGGGCTTGCGCTGCGCACAACCGGCCCGACCTGGCCGAACGGTTGCGCGACAAGCGCGCCCGCCAGCTGGACCCCAAGCTCCGCGTGCTCGTGATCGGCGAGCCGAAGCAGGGCAAGAGCCAGCTCGTGAACGCGATGGTGAACGCCCCGGTGTGCGCGGTGGGTGATGACGTCACCACCACCGTTCCCACTTTCGTGCAGCACGCGGAGACCCCGTCGGCCGCACTCGTGCGCGGCGCGTCCATCGCGAACACGCCCACCGAACGCATCCCCGTGCCCCTCGACCAGCTCGCCAGCCGGGTGAGCGCCGACCGGCACCACGGCGGCGACGTCGTGCGCGCCGAGGTCGGCATCCCCCGAGCCCTGCTCGACTCGGGCCTGGTGCTGATCGACACGCCGGGCGTCGGCGACCTGCGGCCCGCGCACACGGCGAGCACGTTCGCCGCGCTGCTCCAGGCCGACGCCGTGCTCATGGTCTCCGACGCGACGGCCGAGCTGACCGGGTCGGAGCTGGAGCTGCTCAAGCAGGTCATGACGTCGTGCCCGAACGTGATCGTGGTCCTCACCAAGATCGACATCGCGGCGCAGTGGCGGCGGGTGGTCGAGCGCAACCGGGCGCACCTGGCCCGCGCCGGCGTGACCGCGAAGCTGGTCCCGGTCTCCGCCGCGCTGCGCCTGCGCGCGGCCAAGACCGGCGACAAGGCGCTCAACGCCGAGTCCGGCTTCCCCGAGCTGCTCACCTGCGTGCGGCAGGACATCGTGGCCGCCGCCGACCAGCTGGCCCGCCGCACGGTCGCGGTCACCGCCGCGTCGGCGATCAAGCAGCTGGTCGCGCCGGTGCGCGAGGAGCTGACCGCCGGGGTCGCGCAGGGCCCGGAGAAGACGATCGCCGCGCTCAACGAGGCCCAGCGCCGCATCGACGAGCTGCGCCGCCGGTCCGCGCGCTGGCAGACCGTGCTGGCCGACGAGATGGCCGACCTGGTCTCCGACATCGAGTACGACCTGCGCGACCGCACCCGCAAGATCATGCGCGAGGTGGACAAGACGTTCGAGACCGCCGACCCGGCGCTGGGCTGGGACAAGTTCGAGTCCTGGCTGGAGGACAACCTCACCGAGGCCGCCACCACGAACTTCGCCTGGCTGCTCGACCGCTCGGAGTGGGTGGCCGAGAAGGTCGCCAGGAGCTTCCCGGTCGTCCGCGACGACCTGCTGCCCGAGTCGATCTTCCCGGACGACGTGCTGGACCGGGTCGCGCCCATGGACAAGCCGGTGATCGAGAAGTTCAGCGTGATGCAGAAGGCGTTCACCGGCCTGAAGGGCTCCTACGGCGGCGTGCTGATGTTCGGCCTGGCGACGAGCCTCGCCGGGATGCCGCTGATCAACGCGATCTCGCTGGGCGCGGGCGCGCTGTTCGGCGGCAAGTCGATCATCGACGAGAGCGACCAGCGGCTGCGCCGCAGGCAGGCCGCCGCCAAGGCCGCCGCGGCCCGGCACGTGGACGACTTCTTCATCAAGTTCAGCAAGGACTGCCGCGACGCGGCCCGGCACATCCAGCGCAGCCTGCGCAACCACTTCGCCACGCTGGCCGAGGAGCTGCAGGAGACGCTGCTCGAATCGGCCCGCAGCGCCCGTCGCGCGGTGCAGGACGACAACACCGAGCGCGAGCGCCGCAACCGGGACGCCAAGCGGGAGCTGGACGACCTCGTGCAGCTCTACCAACGGGTCCAAGGGCTCGCGGGAGGTCAGGCGCCACCGCTGGGGATCAGCGCATGATGCCTTCGGGCGAGGCGCCGCCGGGCGTGACGCTGGAGGACGAGGTCTGGGCGCTGCTCGAGGACGCCCTGGTGGTCTACCGGGACAGCCCGCGCGCGGTCGCGTGGCTGCGCGGGCACCAGGCGCGGTTCGGCGAGCCGGTGCGCGTCGCCGTGGCGGGCGCGCCGCGCTCGGGCAAGTCGACCGTGGTCAGCGCGTTGATCGGCGAGGAGTTCGCGCCGACCGGCGCCACCACGTGGTACCAGGACGGGCCGCGGCCGCGGGCGCACGTCGGCCAGTACGAGGTGCCGGTGCTGCGCCGCGACGGCAAGGCGTTCGTCGACGCGCCGGACGCCGAGCGCGTGACCGTGGAGTGGCCGTCGCGGTCGTTGCGCGACCTGACCCTGATCGACACGCCGGCGGGCGCGCCGGTCGAGCACGTCTACGGCGAGGCCGACGCGGTGCTGTACCTGACCAGGCACATGCACACCACGGACGTGCGGTTCCTGCAGACCGCGCACGACCACCCGGTGGCGCGGGTCGCGCCGGTGAACACGGTGCTGGTGCTGTCGCGGGCCGACGAGATCGGCGGCGGCCGGATCGACGCGCTGTCCTCGGCCAAGCAGATCGCCCGCCGGTACCGGCGCGAGGCGACGGTGACCCCGTTGTGCCAGAACGTGGTCGCGGTGGCGGGGCTGCTCGCGGTGGCCGCGCGGACGTTGCGCCCGGAGGAGTTCGCGGCGCTGGCGTCGCTGGCGTCGTTGGCGCGCACGGAGTTGGACGGCCACCTGCTGTCCGCGGACCGGTTCGTCGGCGAGGACTTCCCGGTGCGGCTGGACCCGGCGGCGCGGCGGGGCCTGGTGGACCGGTTCGGCATCTTCGGCGTGCGGCTGACGACGACGTTGATCCGGCAGGGCTTCGACACGCAGGTGAAGCTGACCGGGCAGCTGGTGCAGCGCAGCGGGCTCGGCGAGCTGCGCGACTCGATCGGCGTCTACTTCACCGAGCGCCGGGAGGTGCTCAAGGCGCGGGCGGCGTTGCTGGGGCTGGACGTGGTGCTGCGCGCGGAACCGCGGCCCGGGTCGATCGGGTTGGCGGCGTCGGTGGAGCGGATCCTGGCTTCGGCGCACGACTTCCGGGAGCTGAGGTTGTTGGCCGCGTTGCAGGGCGGGCGCACCCGGCTGCCCGGCGACCTGGAGGCCGAGGCGTCGCGGTTGGTCGGCGGGCTGGGCACGAACCCGGTGGTGCGGTTGGGGATGGAGCACGAGCCGACGGAGGGCGAGTTGCGGCGGGCCGTGCTGGAGGCGTTGGGGCGGTGGCGCGGGCACGCGGTGGACCCCGCGCTGGACCACGGGCAGCGGCGGGCGGCGGCGGTGGTCGTGCGCAGCTGCGAGGGGATGCTGGCGCAGCCGGTCGGATGAGCGCCGGTCCTCAGCCGAGCGCGGCCGCGACGGCGCGGACGGCCGCGGAAGGGGTGCGGCGCGGGTCCGTGACGAGGAACAACGTGCTGTCGGGCAGTTCACGGACGCGCTGGAGCGTGCCCGCGTCCAGGTGCTCGGCGACGGCGACGCGCGGCAGGACCGTCCAGCCCAGGCCGGCCACCACGCACGACCGCACGGCCTCGATGCTGCCGAACCGGGTGATGCTCGGCGTCGCGGGCAGGTCGCGCACGAACCGGTCGCTGTAGGAGCAGCCCTCCTCCAGCAGGAAGTACCGCTCGTCCAGCACCACGCCGGGCGCGGACACCAGCTCGATCGGCTCCACGCCGATCGCGGTGACCTTCAGGCCCGGCGCGACCAGCGAGTCCTCCAGCACCAGGGCGAGGTCCAGGGTGCCGTTGCGGACGCCGGTCAGGGCTTGGCGGGTGCCGGCCGGCGAGAGGTGCACGGAGATGCCCGGCCAGCGCATCGCCACGTCCGCGACGCGTTGCGGCAGCCGGTAGGCGCAGACCGACTCGGGTGCGGCTATGCGGACGTCGCCCTCCACGGCCGTGCTGCCGCGCACGGCGTCACGCAGGCGTTGCTCGGCGGTGAGCACCTCGCGGGCGTGCTCGACGGCCTGCCGGCCCGCCTCGGTGAGCCGGGCGCCGCTGGGCAGCCGGTCGAACAGGCGGGCGCCCAGGTGCCGCTCCAGGGCCTTGACCTGGCTCGTCACCGTGGATTGCACGAGGTGCAGCTCCGCCGCGGTGGCGGTGAAGCTGCCCGTGCGCGCGAGCACCAGGAGGGTGCGCAGGAGGCGGGTGTCCACCGCATCGACAATACCGATCGGATCCATCGCAGGGAATCGTTGGACTCGATGGTAGGTGGTGGGAGACGCTGTCCGCATGAACGACGTGCATGAGACCGCGGTCCGGGAACCGGACGTGCTCCGCTACAGCGCTTTCACCACCGACCCCGCCGGCGGCAACCCGGCCGGTGTCGTGCTCGACGCTACCGGCTTGACCGAGGCGTCGATGCTGGAGATCGCCGCCGAGGTCGGCTACTCGGAGACCGCGTTCCTGTTCCCGCGCGGTGACGGGTGGGAGTTCGACGTGCGGTACTTCAGCCCGTTGGTGGAGGTGCCGTTCTGCGGTCACGCGACCGTGGCGTCGGCGGTCGCGCTGGAGCGGACGGGGACGGTCCGGTTCCACACGCCCGCCGGGCTGGTCGAGATCGCCGCGACGCCCGGGAAGGCCGGCTTGACCAGCGTGCCCACGTCGTCGACGCCGGCGCCGGCGGGTGACGTGGCCGAGGCGTTGCGCGCGCTGGGGTGGTCGGCCGACGACCTCGACCCGCGGTACCCGGTGCACTGGGCGTTCGGCGGGTCGAGGCACCTGGTGCTGGCGGTGCGCACGCGGGAGCGGTTGGCGGCGTTGGAGTACGACTTCGACGCGTTGGGCGACCTGTTGCGGGCCAACGACGCGGTGACCGCGCAGTTGGTGCACCAGCGCAGCGAGGACGTCTTCGACGCGCGCGACCCGTTCCCGGTGGGCGGTGTGGTGGAGGACCCGGCGACCGGGTCCGCCGCGGCGGCGTTCGGCGGCTACCTGCGGGCCGTCGGGCAGGTCGACCGGCGGCGGTCGATCACCATCCACCAGGGCGTGGACATGGGCAGGCCCAGCCTGTTGGAGATCGCGGTCTCGCCCGACGACCCCCGGGTCACCGTGACCGGGACGGCGGTGCGGATCCCGGTCCACCCCTGATCCCCGCCGGCCGCGCGCACCGACCACGCGACGGGGCCGCCGGTCGCTCACTCCGCAGTCGCGACCGGCGGCCCCGAACGGGGTGGGGACGTCGGCCTCGCACCCCCTGGCACGTCACCTGCACCCGTGGCGCGGGGCGGGACGGCCCGAGTCCGCTTCAGTAGATCTGGCTCGCGTGACGCATCCGCTTCTCCTCGGTCGCAGGGGAACCTCGCCAACTATGACCGCCGGAAGGGCTGGCGGCTCATACGAAAGGGGGATAGAAGAGCGTTATGCCCGAGCTTGAGCTACGCCACCTGCGCGCGGTGTGCGCGATCGCGGAAGAAGGCAGCCTCACGAAGGCCGCCTCACGCCTGGGGCTCACGCAACCCGCGATGAGCGCCCAGCTGCGGACCGTCGAACGGATCGTGGGCGGTCGGCTGTTCGACCGGACCCCCGGCGGTTCCCTGCCCACCGACCTCGGCAAGCAGGTCGTCGGCACGGCCCGGCTGGTGCTCGACGAGGTCGAGCAGCTGGTCTCGCTGGCCCGCGGGCGGACCAGCGAGGGCAAGCCCGGCCCGTTGCTGGTCGGCGGGGTGCCCACGTTGTTCTTCGGGCAGTTCGTGGCGGAGCTGCGCCGGGTGATCCCCTGCTCGGAGGTCCGCACGGAGATCATGTCCGGCGCGTCGGACCTGCTGGAGCTGCTGGTGTCGGGACAGGTGCAGCTGGGCGTGCTCGACCGGTTCGAAGGGCTGGAGCGGCGGGAGCTGCGCGGGCTGGAGCTGCGGCGGCTGGTGAGCGAGCCGCAGTTCGTGGCGCTGCCGGAGACCGACCCGCTGGTCGTCCAGGACGACGTCGACCTCGCGCAGCTGGCCGACCGGGACTGGGTCGCGCCGCCGGACGAGCTCGTCGGCAACCGGCTGCAGATCTTCCAGGCGTGCGCGGCGGCCGGTTTCACGCCCCGGTTCACCCACCACGTGAACGAGGCGAGCACCGCGCGCAGCCTGGTCGCCAACGGGGCGGTGTCGTTCGCGCTGCCGCAGTCGCGCAGCGGGGACGGGATCGTGATCCGGCCGCTGCGCGGCGCGCCGCTGATGGTGGACCTGCTGCTGGCCACCCGCCGGGACGGCCCCGCCGCCGGCCGGGCCCACGACGTCTTCGCCGCCGCCGCCCGCGCCTACCGCTCGGTGCTGCCCCGCAATCCCGGGTACGCGAAGTGGTGGGCGGAGCACCCCGAAGCGCACCGGGAGATCGACGCGGCCCTGGTGGCGGGCGGCTAGCGCCTGTTTCACAAGTCCGTGTTCGCGATAGTCGGGCCTGAGGCGGCTCCCGGGGGCACGGCCGAATGGGCCACATACAACAGCGGTAT
>NZ_JBFAMT010000018.1:0-152961 GCF_040656635.1 Actinosynnema sp. NPDC049800
CCGGAGCTGACCATCGCATCGGTCATCTGCCGGATCAACGTCTCGCTGATGTTGCAGCCGAACGTGTTCCACGAGTTCCACCCCATCGGCGGCGTCCGTGCCACACCGTTCTCCAGCGCCTGCGCGGACGACGTGTGCAGTACCGCCGTCAACGCGGACAGCAGCAGCACGCCTGCCGCTAACAGCGTTGCCGCCCTGCGAGGACGGGGAAGTCGTGTTGCGGTCACCTTGATCTCACTCCTCGGTGCGTACGACGCTCCGGCTGCCATCCGTGCTGCCGCACGGCCGGGCACAGTGCTGCCCGTTGCTCCGGAATTCCGGGTTCGACAAATCCGCCGGCGGGCTTGACGTGGCGGCTTCCGTCAGCGGCGCAGGCTTCGACGGAGACAGTGTGGCACTCATTGTTCACGCTCACAAGACAGTCTCTGCGGGGGAGGTGTACGGCAATGCGGGGGATTCGCCGGTCGGATGGGGGCCTCATGAAGGGTTGCGACAGCGCTTTCAGGTGAGCGTTGGTTAGCGCTAACATTTAGCAACGACGCTGGTGTCAGCCGGACGTGGAGCGACCGTCGACCGGCAACGGTCGGTGCATCCACCGCCTGGATGTCACCGGGGGCTGGCCGTGCGGTTGCCGAGCAGGCGGAAGGCGGGGATGCACCCGGTTCCCCGGCACGCGCGCGTTCTGGGCAGCGGCGATGGTCGAAGAATCTCCGCCAAGGGCCCCGACTGTGAAGATCAGTGCGCGGATCAAGATTGATTCCTTGGAGCTTTTGCGCGGCCGACGGCCGGATTACGAGCACCAGCCCATCCGCTCGTCGCCACCGCTGCTCCGGTCCAGCCCGCGTACTTGATTGCAGTACGGCGCGTACCCGCGGACCACGGCGTAGTACTTGTAGCCGCCCGATTTGTGCAGCAGGTGGACACCGCCGTAGGCCTTGCCGTTCCAAGTGGCCGGTCGGGAGTCGATCACCCGGTACCCGGTGCCGCACACCTCTTCGGGCGTGTACGGGTTGGCCGGGATGCCGTTCGAGTCGTCTATCGCCGTCGTCGCCCAAGGCCGACACCTCCATGCGCACCGCGCTGGAGATGGCGTTGTGGACCCGCGGGCACACAGGCCACCCGATCACGGCGGGGTTGATCCACCACTCGGACGCGGGTCTCTCGCCGAGAGAAGCAGGAGCCCGGCACTCGCCGACAGCAGGGACGTCGTCGCGGCCAACCGAACGGGGAGGTGAAGCTGACACTGTCATATTGACAGTGTCAGTTATAGTCGTGTCGTGAGCGACGAGGAGCTGTGGACGATCGGGCAGCTGCCGGACCGGGTCGCCGCGCTGCTCGCCGACGATTACGGCGGCCAGCGGAGCGGCCGGGTGCGGGAGTTGCCGAACGGGCGCGCCATCCGGTGGTACACGACCATCGGGTTGGTGGATCGGCCGGTGGCGTACCGGGGACGCGCCGCGCTGTACGGGCGGCGGCACCTGCTCCAGGTGGTCGCGGTCAAGAAGTTGCAGGCGGCGGGGCACACGCTGGCGGAGATCCAGGCGGTGGTGGTGGGCGCGGACGACGGCAGGCTCGCCGAGCTGGCCGGGGTGACGCGGCAGGTCGAGCCGACTGGACGAGCCGAACCTGCGGGACGGTCGGACGACGGTGCCGCGGCGTCCCGCAGCGGGGCCTTCTGGCGCGACCGGCCCGCGTCGTCGCCACCCGCGCCACCCGCAGTGATGCCGCCGGCCGCTCCTGCACCGGTGGCCTCCGCGCCCCCGGCCGCCGGCGTCACCCGGGTCGTGCCCGGTCTGCGCCTGGGACCCGGCGTCACCCTCGTGCTCCACGCTGCCGACCGCGTCCCCGAGGCGGCCGAACTCGCCGCCATCGAAACCGCCGCGGCACCCCTGCTCGACCTGCTCGCCCGCACGGGTCTGGCCCCGACCACTGGAGAGGACAACGGATGAGCACCCGCATCGCAGTCGTGGGAGACGTCGGGGCCACCCGGCCCACCGAGGACGACGGCCTGGGCTGCCTGCGCACCGAGCGTGGCAACCTCCCGCTGGAAGCCGTCGACGTCCACGCGACCATCACCGGGCTGGCCTCGCGCACCACCATCACGCAGACCTTCCACAACCCGCACCCCGACCCCCTCGAAGCGACCTACGTCTTCCCGCTGCCCGCCCGTGCCGCGGTGACCGCGCTGCGCGTGGAGGCCGACGGCCGCGTGGTGGAGGGCATGCTCAAGGAACGCGCGGCCGCGCGGGCCGACTACGACCAGGCCGTCTCCGACGGCAAGCGCGCCGCCATCGCCGAGGAGGAGCGGCCGGGCGTGTTCACCACGCGCGTCGGCAACATCGTGCCCGGCGAGCGGATCACCGTGCGCCTCACGATCGTGGGCGTGCTCGCCTACGAGGACGACACCGCCGAGTACCGCCTGCCGCTGGTCGTCGCACCCCGCTACGTCCCCGGCACCCCGCTGCCCGGCGACCAGGTCGGCGACGGCGTGGCCCACGACACCGACGCGGTGCCCGACGCCTCCCGCATCAGCCCTCCGGTGCTGCTGCCCGGTTTCCCGAACCCGGTCCGCCTGTCCCTGGTGGTGGACGTCGACCTGGCCGGGCTGCCACCCGCCGAACCCTCGGCCAGCCTGCACGCCACCGTCACCGAGGAGACCGCCGGCGGGTTCCGCGTGCGGGTCGAGCCGGGCGCGCGCGTGGACCGCGACTTCCTGCTGCGCCTGCGCTTCGCCGACGCCGACGTGGTCCGCACCTCGCTGGCCGTGCGCCCGGACGAGGACGGCGAGGGCGGCACGTTCGCGCTGACCGTGCTGCCCCCGGCGGCCGGCGGACGGCTGCCGAGCCGGGACGTGGTGCTGGTGCTGGACCGGTCGGGCTCGATGCACGGCTGGAAGGTGGTCGCGGCGCGCCGGGCCGCGAGCCGCGTGGTCGACTCGCTGCGCGCGGACGACCGGTTCGCCGTGCTGGCGTTCGACGACCGGCTGGACAGCCCGGACGAGCTGCCCGCCGGCCTGGTCGCGGCGACCGACCGCAACCGCTACCGCGCGGTGGAGTTCCTGGCCGGCCTGGAGGCCCGGGGCGGCACCGAGATGCTGAACCCCCTCCAGCGCGCGGCCGGGCTGCTCGGCGCGGAGGGCGATCGGGAACGCGTGCTGGTGCTGGTGACCGACGGCCAGGTGGGCGACGAGGACCGGTTGCTGCGCGAGGTCGCCACGAGCCTGGCGGGCGTGCGGGTGCACACCGTCGGCATCGACCGCGCGGTCAACGCGGCGTTCCTGCAACGACTCGCGGGCTCGACCGGCCGGTGCGAGCTGGTCGAGTCGGAGGACCGGCTGGACGAGGCCATGCGTGCCATCCACCACCGCATCGGCGCGCCCGTGCTGACCGGCCTGGCGGTGCGGGCCGACGGCCTGGCCGTGGAGGAGGGGTCGCTGGCCCCCGCGCCGCTGCCCGACCTGTTCCCCGGCGTCCCGGTCGTGGTCACCGGCAGGTACGCGGGCGAGCCGTCGGGCGCGGTGGAGGTCACCGGCTCGGGTGGGTGGCGGCAGCGGGTGGTGGCGGTGGCGAGCGACAACGCCGGGCTGGCCGCGCTGTGGGCCAGGGCTCGGGTGCGCGACCTGGAGGACCGCTACGTCGTGGGCGCGGGCGACCTCGACGCCCTGGAGCGGCAGGTCGTGAGGACATCGCTGGAGCACGGCGTGCTGTCCCGGTTCACCGCGTTCGTCGCGGTGGACGAACGGGTCGTCAACGAGGGCGGTCGGGTGCGGCGGGTGACGCAGCCGGTCGAACTGCCCGACGGCTGGTCGTCCGTCCCCGCGTTCGCCCGCGGAGGCGGCTACGGCGCGGCTCCGGCCGGGATGCCGGTGGCCGGGGCGCCGATGGCGGCCATGCCGTTCGTCCCCGCCGCGGCCCCGGCGGCACCCCGCGCGCGGAAGACGCGGGCCCGTGCCGGTCTCGAAGCGGCCGTGGCGAGCAGCGCGGACCTGGCAGCACCCAAGCCCGTCGCACCCGCGCCGCCCGTCCCCGCGCCGGCGGAGTTCGCCGCCGAGGCGTTGATCCGGCTGCGCGAAGCGCGAGAACCGGCTGCTGTCCTGCTCGGGCGCCTGCACCAGGCCATCGGCCGCCACCTCGCGTCGTGGCGGGCCGCGGGCGCGCCCGCCGAGGCGCTGCGGACGCTGTCGGACCTGGCCGCGGAACTCGCCGCGCCCACCACCGATCCCACCGAGGTCGACCGCCGCCTGCGGCACGCGATCGCGACGCTGGAGACCCTGGCCGAACCCCCGTCAGGCCAATCCCGGCCGGCCGAGCCCCACCGGCGCAAGCCGTTCTGGAAGCGGTGACCTCCCGTTCCCGGGGCGGAGCCCGCCTCCCGCCCCGGGAACGGTCCGCCGCAGACGACGCTGCCTGTTGTCGCGGCGCGGAACCGACCCGTCATCGCGGTCAGGCACTTGAGGGCAACGGCCCCGAAGTCGCGCCGTAGGTCGGGGACACCGGCCGATCACCCGAACCGGCGAGCGCCCCTCGTCCAAGTGCGGCAGTACAGCTACCGGGCCTTCACCGACGCCTGTCAGAACGCCAAGGTGACCGTACCCATGGGCGCGGTCGGAGTTGCTCCCGTCCGGCGCGCTCCTTCGCCACGCCCTATGGACTGCGGCCCATGGCGGCACGGAGGATGGGGCGCATGCCACCGCCGACGCCCGACCTCGTGGTGCACGACGAAGCGTCGTGGCACCACCTCGCCGTCCACTGGGGTGATCACGTCCTCCCGTCCTCCCGGGTCGGATCGGTCACGCGCCTCGCCGCCGCCTTCCGCGACCGGGTGGGGTGAGCACCGTGACCGTCGTGGCGGACCCGGGGCAGCACCGCCGGCAGCGGGTGCGGCTGACACCGCAGCGCACGATCCAGGTACCCGTCACCGGCTCGCGGGAGGCCGAGGGGCCGCTCACCCTCGGTCAGCTCAACATCGCGCAGTGGCTGAGCCAGGTCTCCGACCACTTCTACTCGGTGCTCTGCGTCGAGCTCCCGGTGCCGGCCGTCGCCTCGGTGGACGACGTGGTCGAGACCATCGCCGTGCTGGGCGCGCGGCACGAGGCCCTGCGCACCTCCTACGACCTCGGCGAGGAGAAGCGGCAGCTGGTCGCGGCGTCCGGCACGCTCCCGCTCGAGGTCTGGGTGCTCGGTCAGGGCCGGTGGGGTCCGCGCGACCGCACGTCGGTGGCGGGGACGCTCCTCCGCCTGCTGCGCGACAACCCCGACCCGGATCGGCCGGCGATGCGGGTCGTGGTCGCGGTCTCTCCCGACGAGGACAGCAGGGTCATCGCGTGCGCGGGCGCGTTCTCGCACATGGCGGTCGACCACGGCGCGATCGAGGTCCTGCGGCGCGAGTTCGCCGAACTGGTCGGCGACACCTCCCGCCGGCACGTCGGCACACCCCGCCACCAGCCACTGGACCAGGCGCGACTGGAGGCGACCCCCGCCGAGCGGCGCCGGGCGCGGGCGGCGCAGGTCTACCTCCAGCACCAGACCTCGAAGATCCCCCGCCTGCTCTACCACATGCCCGACACCAGCCCCGGCGGCGATCCGCTGGCCGTGGAGCTGTCCTCACCGGCCGCCGCCACGGCGGTGCGCCGGGTGGCGGTCCGCACCCGCGCCAGCCGGCAGAGCGTCGTGCTGGCCGCGATCTGCGCTGTGCTGGCCCACCGCACCGGCGACGAGGAGATCGTGCTGCCCCTGATGTCGGGCAACCGCTTCGACCGCCACCTGCTCGACTACGTCGGCTCGCTCGCCCAGGGCACGATCGCCTCCGTCGGCGTCGCCGGGCGCGACTTCGACGCGCTGGTCGCGCACACGTGGACCGCGGTCCTGGAGGCCAGCAGGCACGCCCGGTACGACGCGGCCGAACGAGCCCGGCTGGACGAGCGGATAGCCCACGAACGCGGCCTGCTGTTCCGCTACGAACCGCTGTTCAACAACCTCGCCCCCGAGCCCGGTCCCGGTACCTCGCCCGGCGCCTTGCCCGGCACCGACGAACTCCGGGCCGCACTCGCCCACACCGAGCTGCGCTGGCGTCCGGTGCAGCGCAACGCGAAACCGGTCCGCTTCAACCTCAACCAACTCGACGAGCGGCTGGTGCTCGACCTGTGGGTCGAGGACGACGGCGTGGTCCCGCGTCAGGAAGCGGAGTCACTGCTGCTGGCGTTCGAGCGCGTCCTGGTGGCCGCGGCACACGAAGACCTGACCACCGCGCGGATGCACGACCTCATCGGGTTGCCGACGGCCGAGCGCTCGGCGAACTGGCTGCTGCTCGACTCGTGCCGGGTCGACCTGCGCCAGGTCCAGTCCCTCTTGGACGACGCCCTGGCCCCGGCCGTCACCCGGGTCTTCGCCGAAGCCAACGGTCACCCCTTGGTGGCCTACGTGACCATCACGGACCAAGTCAGCACCCCTGAACAGGCCCACGCCCGCTGCATGGCCGCACTTCCCGACCACCCGGCGGTCCTCACCCCACGCCACTACGTCCTGTGCCCCACCGCCCCGACCGACCCGGCGGACCTCGCCTCCTGGCCCGCCCCCCGCCACACCGGCACGGGACGCGCACCCGCACCGCCGGTCGAGCTCTGAACGCTGGGCTCGGGTGGCCGCAGGCGATCGCGGCGGTCGACTGCCCGGGTCCGCCGGTCCCGCTCGTTGTCACCTGCGGGTCGGCCGTGTGCCGGGAGCTGGAGGCGGCTGCGATCGGGCTGACGCGCGCCATCGGAGCCCATCTGCTGCCGCTTGACCGAGACGACGTCCTTCGGACGCGACCGGGTCACCGGACCTCGCGTGGTGGCCCCTGGACCGCTCCGTGCCGCAATCGCACCTGCCTGCCGGGTGGCCGGCGGCGCCGACATGGCCCTGTGGGGTGTCAAGAGTTCTACGCCTCGATGAAGCCCGACGCACGGGACCGCTGGGTCGACAACCGGTTCGTCCCGTCGGAGTTGGCGCCACGGGTCCTGGCCCGGCCGGCCGGGTTGAAGGCGACGTGACGATTCCGCGGCACCGCTTCACCTCGCCTCGGCATGTCGCATCAACCGAATGTGTACGGAGGTTCCGGTGGCCCGCCAGAGCCTGGCCCGGGTGACCACACTCACATCCGCATGCGAAGGTTTTCGGGTCATGGCTACCGGGCACTACCGCGGGCACGCGGTCCGCGCAGGTTCCACAGCCCTTGCCCGTGCAGAGCGGTGCTCGCGTTGCTGGAGGATGCGGTGCGCGCGAACGGCGTCGACATCATCCCCGCCACCGTGCACGAGTTGGACGCGGCCGGCGGTCGTGTACGCGGTGTGCGCCTCGCCGGCGGGGAGTCGATCGCCGCACCTAACGTGGTGCTGGCCGCAGGCAGCCTCACCCAGGAGTTCATCGAGCG
The DNA here is from genome assembly GCF_040656635.1 of Actinosynnema sp. NPDC049800. Lineage (NCBI taxonomy): Bacteria > Bacillati > Actinomycetota > Actinomycetes > Pseudonocardiales > Pseudonocardiaceae > Actinosynnema > Actinosynnema sp. NPDC049800. The sequence goes on from NZ_JBFAMT010000018.1 coordinate 7,408, forward strand.
ACTGCCCGCAGGCTCCGTCCCGCCGCTGCTGCACAGCACCGGACTCGCGGTGCAGACCCGCCGCCGGGCCTTCCCCGGCTTCGCCCACGTGGTGCGCACCCCCAACGCGGTCGGTGGGTGCGGGATACACCTGGTCCCGTTGGCCGAGCGCGGCCACGAGTACATCGGGGCGACGAACATCCTCCACTTCCACCCTGCCGCCGGCCCTGGTGTGGGAGTCACCTTCAGCTTGTTGAAGGACGCCTGCGAGCAGTTCGATCACCGGCTTGGCACTTCCCAGATCACGCGGTGGTCAACCGGGCGGCGTCCCATCGCCCTCGACGGGTTTCCCCTGATCGGCACGGTCGCCTCGCACGCGGGGTTGGTGCTTGCCACCGGCACTTACCGCGATGGCTTCCACAGCTCGCCGGTGATCGCCCGCCACGTCACCGACGTGCTCCTGCGCGGAGCCGCCGGGGACCCGCATTTCGGCTGTTTCGCCGTGGAACGCCTCCCGATTCAGCGAACGACCGTCGAGGAGTCCGTCGAGGTGTTCATCAGGCATGAAGTCGACGCCTCGGTCGACGCCGGCCTCCGCGTGCCGTACTTCCTCGACCCCGGAATCATGGCCCGCCGCCACCGGGAGGCCGCCGAACAGATCTACGACCGACTGACCGATCCGGTCGCCCTGATCCCCGAAGTGCTCGACGCCCTCACCTACCGCCCCGACGACGGCCTGTGCCAGCTCGACCACTACCTGCAGGCCGCGCGCCGGCACCACGGCACCGCACCGTCGGCGGACGGACATGCCGAGCTGCCGATGCCCGTCTCGCTGGGCGGCAACCGGTGAACCTCGCGCGGGTACGGGCAGGTGGTCGGACGCGGCCGGCGTGGGTTTCGAGCCCGCTTCGCCCACGACCTTCGAGTGGTCGGCGCCGCAGGCGTTTCACTCGCTCCTCGGCGTGCCACAAGGCGGTTGCCCAGCCGGCGCTCACCTCGCCGCGCTCGACGGCGGTCCGCACCTCCACCACGGAGCCGAACACCTGGACCGGAGGTCGGGTTGCGCACGCAGTTGCGGATCTCTGGTGTCCGTCGAACGGGGGCGAGCCGTCGGCGGACGGCCCGGCGTCCGGTGGGACGTCGGGCCGTCCGCCGACGTACGCGGGGCGTGTCAGGCGTTGCTGTTGAGCATCGCGGCGGTCAGGACGTGGCCCCCGACGCCCCAGCCGCCGTCCTCGACCTCGTCGACGAGCACGACCGTGGTCGGCCGGGCGCGTTCTCCGTAGATCTCGACGTACAGCTCGGTGGTTCGCTCGACGAGCTTCTTCTTGTCCTCGGCGCTGATGGTGCCCGCGGGGACCTTGAAGTTGGCGAATGGCACAGGTGTTCTCCTCGTTGTTGTTCAGTGCGGTGTCAGACCAGGCCGCCGTTGGCGCGCAGGACCTGGCCGTTGACCCAGCGGCCCTCGGGGCCGGTCAGGAAGGCGACGACGCCCGCGATGTCCTCCGGGGTGCCCAGTCGCTCCAGTGGTGGCGCCTTGGCCAGCGCCGCCACCTGTTCCTCGGTTTTGCCGTCCAGGAACATTTCGGTGGCCGTCGGGCCGGGCGCGACCGTGTTGACGGTGATCCCGCGTCCGCGCAGCTCGCGGGCGAGGATCAGGGTGATCGCCTCGACCGCGGCCTTGCTCGCGACGTACGCGCCGTAGCCGGGGAACTGCGTGCCCACCACGGAGGTCGAGAAGCTGACGAAGGCGCCGCCCGTGCGCAGCCGTTGAGCGGCTTGCCGCGCGACGACGAAGGCGCCGCGGATGTTGACGCGGTGCAACCGGTCCAGCACGTCCAGATCAAGCTCGGCGATGGGGGACAGGGCGAGGCGGCCCGCGGAGTTGACCACGACGTCAACGCCCCCGTACTCGCTCTCGGTGCGGTCGAACAGCTCCTCCACCGCGGTCTCGTCGGCCACGTCGGCGCGGACCGCGGTCGCGTTCCCGCCCGCGGCGGTGATCGCGTGCACGGTCTCCGCCGCGGCGTTGTCCTCCCCGGCGTAGTTGACGACGACGGCCAGTCCGTCCGCGGCGAGCCTGCGGGCGACCGCCCGACCGATGCCGCGCGAACCCCCGGTGACGATGGCGACTCGTCCGACAGTGGGGTCGGTGTTTGTCATGCCTCCACCGTGCAGGACCGTGCGGACCGGTGACAGGGGACGCCGTCCCCTGTGTCCGTGGCCCGCTCCACTGCAGACTGGAGGACGTGAACTCGATGAAGTACGCCGAGCTGGGCGCGTTCCTCCGCTCGCGGCGTGAGCGCATCCGCCCCGAGGAGGTCGGACTGGTCTCCGGGCCGCGGCGGCGCGTGCCGGGACTGCGCCGAGAGGAGGTCGCCCACCTTGCCGGGGCGTCGGTGGACTACTACAACGAGCTGGAACGCGGAGCCGGGTCGCAGCCGTCGGAACAGATGCTGGCGGCGCTGGCGCGTGCGTTGCGCCTGACCGCCGACGAGCGCGACCACCTCTACCACCTGGCCAACCGGCCGGTGCCGCCTGGCGGCGCGGGCTCGCACGTGCACCCCGGAATGCTCGACCTGCTCACCCGGTTGACCTCCACCCCCGCGCAGGTGATCACCGACCTGCACGTGACGCTCGTGCAGAACCCGCTCGCCATCGCGCTGCTCGGGGACCAGTCCCACTTCCGGGGCGAGGAAGCCAGTTTCGTCTACCGCTGGTTCACCGACCCCGAGGCGCGGCGGCTCTACCCCGAGGAGGACCACCCGGCCCAATCCAAGGCGTTCGCCGCCGACCTGCGGGCCGCCGCCGCTCGCCGCGACGCCAAGGACACCGGGGCGAGCGCGCTCGTCGCCGGACTCCTCGACCGCTCCGCCGAGTTCGCCGGGCTGTGGGCCGAGCACGACGTGGCGTTCCGCCGCGACGACCGCAAGCGCATCGCCCATCCCGCGCTCGGCCTGGTCGAGGTCAACTGCCTCACCCTGTTCAGCGAGGACGGTCGTCAGCGCCTGCTGTGGTTCACCCCCGCGCTGGGCACCGACAGCGTCGACAAGTTGGAGTTGCTCGCCGTCATCGGCACCCAGGAGTTCACGCCGCACCCCGACTAGTTGTACTGCCCTGCGTGGTGCGAAAGGTCCGACACTGAGTCGGATTATCTTGGAATGAGGGGCGGCCTCCGGGTCCGGTGTGGATAGGGACATCTGCGCCGGCAGGCCACGGCGGCTGTTCGTCCACGGCAACTCCTCGTCAGCTCGCACGTCTGGCGAACTGGCGCATGGAGCTGGCCGCCGTGCGGTTGCGCGACAGTCAGGACTCCCTCGTCCAGGCGGGACTCCCCGTTCCGGTCACCAGACCGGTCTGGTAGGCGATGACGACGAGTTGCGCGCGGTCGCGTGCCTCCAGGTTGGTCATGGCGCGCTGTACGTGGGCGCGAACGGTGAAGGGCTCATCGGCCGTGAGCGGCCGTCGGCGTCCAGCACTCGACCGTTCAGCTTGAGGATGCGAAGAACCGCGTCTCGCCACGAACCGGAATCACGGCCGACGCTGTCGGCGTCAGGGGACAACCCCACGTCCAGGGACGGCCGCCCGTACGCGTGTAGTGCGTCCGCACCAGGAGCGGGCCGGGCTGGTCCGTGTGCACCAGGCGAAGACGATCCGGGCGAACGATGTGCGGGACCGCGGTTGGCGACAGGGTTGGTGGCGGAATCGTCCGGCGGCGGGCCGGACGGCGAAGCAGCGGGAAGAAACGTTGCACGACAGCGGAAACAGGACCGACGCGGTTCGGCTGACGGCCGTCCGCAAGGTCACTTTCCCGTCACGGAAAGGATTCCCATGACCACCACCCTGGCTGCTCCGGTGCGGGCCGGGAGGGCCGCGGTCGGGGCTCTCGGCATGCTGGCCCTCGCCAGTGGCGCCCTGGAGTCGGTGGTGCAGCCGACGGTGCCGCTCTTGCAACGCGAACTGGGCATGGGGCCCACCGGAGGGGCACTGCTCAGCATCCTGCTCCCGATCACCGGCGCACTCGTCACACCGTTGGCGGGCAGGTTCGGCGACCGCTACGGCGGAAAACGTGTCCTGGTCCGGCTGATGATCGTGGTGTGCGTCGGCGGCGTGGTGTCCGCACTCGCGCCGAGTCTGCCCGTGCTGCTGGCCGGCCAGGTCCTGCAGGGCGCGATGGTCGGCGCGCTGCCCCTGTCGTTCATCGTCGTGCGCAAGCACCTGTCCGCAGGAGAGTCGAAGGCGGCCATCGGCGTGGTCAGTGGCCTGTTCGTGGGAGGCGGGATGGTGGGCATGCTGCTGGCCGGGCCCGTGGCGGAACAGCTGTCCCGGCACTGGATGTTCGCGCTGCCGACGATCGCCGTCATCGTGGCCACCCTTCTCGTGAACCGGTTGGTGCCGGCGGATTCGGCAGACGGGTCGGGCGACGCCGGGGTCGACTGGCCCGGGCTGGTCCTGTTGAGCGGGGTGCTGATCACGCTCATGCTCACGATCAACTTCGCGCTCGACCTCGCTTCGCAGCCGCTCGCGCTTTGCGGCCTCGTCGTGCTGCTGGTCGCACTGGTGGCCGGCTGGATCGCCGTCGAGCGTCGCGCGGCCTCGCCGCTGATCGATCTGCGCTTGCTGGCCCGGCCCATGATGTGGAAGTCGGGCGTGGCGACGTTCATGATCTGCGTCGGCACCTCGATGGCGATCTTCCTCGTCACGCAGCTGTGGAGCGCGCCCGGTGACGGGTATGGCTTCGGGGCCGGCGCCACCGAGATCGGCTTGTTCCTGTTGCCCGGCACCGTGGTCGCGACGTTGGCCGGACCGGTGGGCGGGAGCTGGGAGCGGCGTTCCGGCTCACGTGCCGTGGCCACCGCCGGGGTCGTCATCATGACCCTGGCCCTGGTCGGCATGGCGGTCGTGCACACCGAGGCGTGGCACCTCGTGGTCGGCAAGGCACTGGTCGCCCTGGCCAACGGCCTGGTCGTCACCGCGATGACGACGGGCATCGCGACCTCCGTCGCGCCGAACGAGACCGGCGTCGCCACCAGCCTGATCCTGGTGACCCGCGTGCTCGGGATGGCCTCGGGCGGGATGTTCGGTGGCGTGCTCCTCGCCGCCGGGACCCCGTCGGGGTCGGACGTGGCGGCCGAATCGTCGTACATGACCGGATTCGTCATCGCCGGCGCCGTCACGGCGCTGGCCCTGCTCGTCACCCGCACCATGCACAAGGGAGTCAAGGCATGACCTTCACCGCTCACCTGAACGACGTTCGCAGCACCCCGAAGGGCAGGGTGCTGGTTTCCGGTGCCGGCATCGCCGGTCCCACGCTCGCGTACTGGCTGACCCGCTACGGATACGCGGTCACGGTGGTGGAGCGGGCGGCTGCGGTTCGCAGCGGTGGTTATCCCGTCGACGTCCGCGGCACCGCGCTGGAGGTCGTCCGGAGGATGGGGATCCTCCCACGATTGCGCGACGCGCACATCGAACTGCGCCGGCTGACCTTCCTCGACGGGAACGGCGGTGAGGTGGCCTCGGTCCACCCGCACGCGGTCACCGGAGGTGCGAGGGGAAGGGACCTGGAGGTGCGGCGCGGGGACCTGACCGACGCGCTTCACCTGGCGGTCCGCGACGACGTGGAGTTCCTGTTCAACGACTCGGTCGACACCCTCGTCCAGTCCGGCGACGGGGTCGACGTCACTTTCCGCGGCGGCGGCCAACGCACGTTCGACCTGGTGTTGGGTGCGGACGGTGCGCATTCCCGGACCCGGGAACTCGTGTTCGGCCCCGAAGAGCGGTTCCGCCGGTACCTCGGCTACTGCTTCGCCGTGTTCCGCGTGCGCAACACCTTCGGGCTCTCCCACGAGACCGTCATGTGGAACACCCCGGGCCGGTCGGCGGCGCTCTACGCCGTGGGGGAGGACGACGAGGTGCACGCCTTCCTGAACTTCGCCCGGCCGGAACCGCCGTCCGACGTGTTCGCGAACCCGGAAGCACAACGGGATCTCGTCGCCGCGGTCTTCGCGGACGCGGGTTGGGAGGTCCCCGGAATGCTGGCCGCGATGCACGAGGCGGACGACGTGTTCTTCGACGGTGTCAGCCAGATCCGCATGCCCCGCTGGCACCGCGGCAGGGTCGCGCTGGCGGGCGACGCCGCGTACGCGCCTTCGTTCCTCACCGGACAGGGCTCCAGCCTCGCGCTCGTCGGCGCGTACATGCTCGCCGGTTCCCTGGCCGGGCGGGACCACACCACCGGGCTCGCCGCATATGAAGACGGCACGCGTGAGTTCGTGGCCGCGAACCAAGGGCTGGTCGGCGAGGGCGGCGCCACGCTCTTCCCGACCACCGCCCAGGCCCTGGAACAGCGCAACGAGAGGCTGCGCAAGCTCGGCACCACGCCCTCCGCCGAGCCGCGACCGGCTCATTCGGCCCTCACGCTGCCCGAGTTCATGCCCCTGAAGCCCTCCACCGGCTGATCGACGACGGCCGGTCGAGGGCACCGGCTCGGTATGCCGCGAGCGCAGTCGGCCGAGCTGCCGTGCACGGTGGCGGGGTTCCGGTCCGTCACGCGAGCCGGCTCCGCCGCAGTGCCGCGTCCTTCGTCGGAGCCGGGGTTTCGATCCTGGCTGCGGGCTCTTTGCTCTTTCGTCAGCTGAGGCGATCGAGGGCGGCGGCGCTCGAGCTGCCCGGCTCGGCCGTGTACATCACCAGGGTGTGTCCGGCGCCCGGGAACAGCAGGGTGGTCCGATCCAGCTCCAGCTCTCCCAAAGCCGGGTGCTTCACCCGCTTGCGGACGGCGGGGATGGGGCGCACGTCGTGGTCACGCCAGCCGGCGGCGAAATCGGCGTCGTGGGCGGCGAACTCGTTGATCAGTTCAGCCAGCGCGCGGTCGGCGGGGTGCTTCAGGGCGGCCGTGCGCAATTGCGAGGCGGATTGCCGCGCGAACGTCGCTTCCGCCTCCGGTGCGGCGTCGCACAGGGTGCCGGCCAGCACCAGGGCAAGCCGGACGGCGTTGCGTTCGCCGGGTGCCAACTGGCCGAAGTCCGTGATCAAGGCCACCGCCGCGCGGTTCCAGGCGACGATGTCCTGCCTGCTGTTCACGATGTAGGCCGGAATGGCGCCGAGCCGGTCGAGGAGCGCACGCGCTCCATCGGGGATTCGCTCGGGCTCGCGGTGCGCGTCGGGCAGGATCTGGCCGGCCAGCCTGGCCAGGTGCTCGCGCTCCGCTCCGGTGAGCTGAAGGGCTGTCGCCAGCGCGTCGAGCACCTGCGGAGACGGGCGGGAGGCACGTGCCTGCTCCAGCCGCTCGTAGTAGCTGACCGACACCTGCGCCCAAGCCGCCACCTCCTCGCGGCGCAGACCAGGGGTGCGCCGGGCACGCTGCCCCGGTCCGTGCGCCCGCGCGGCGGCCTCCGGTCGCAGGTTCTCCCGGCGGCGGCGGAGGAAATCGGCGAGCTCTTGTCCGGACACACCGCCATCATCCCAGGCGGCGTCCGGCTTGACCTCCCCCTGGCAGTCCGGGGCTGAAGCGTGGGTTCCTCGGGTGCTTGCCTGCTGGGCACGCTGGTCCGGCAAGCAGAGTTCCCGAGGAGGATGACGTGCCCAGTGCACCGGAGGAAGTTTTCCGGCGTCTGCTCGACCTGATGCTGAAGAAGGAGATGGACGCTGTCGCGGATCTTTGGGCTGCGGATGGCACCGCGGAGTTCCCCTTCGCCGCCGGCGATGCGCCGCGGCGCCTGACGGGGCGCGAAGAAGTCCGCGGTTACCTGGCCGGATACCCGGAACTGCTCGATATGCGGGAAGTCGCCGCGCTCACCGTGCGTCCGACCGAGGACGCGGATACCGCGGTGATCGAGTGGACGGCCGAGGGCCGCACGGTTCGCACCGGCGAGCGTTACCGGCTGGATTACGTCGTCGTGCTGACGGTGCGCGATGACCGGATCACGGTGTATCGCGACTACTGGAGTCCGCTGGCGACGGCTCGCGCGGCCGGGCGGTTGCCCGAGCTGATCGCTTCGCTCGACCGGGACGATGCCTCGTGACCGGGGTGCTCGTGACCGGAGGCACCGGGAAGACCGGCGCGGCACTCGTCGAACGGCTTCGCGGGGCGGGGGTACCGGTGCGGATCGCGAGCCGGCGCCCCTCCGCCGGCGATCCCGACGCGATCCGATTCGCTTGGGAGGACCCGAGCACGCACGAAGCCGCGCTGCGCGGCATGGATCGCGTCTTCCTGGTTCCCCCGGTGGAAAGCGTCGACCCCTTGCCCTTGGCCGGGCCTTTCCTGCGCCAGGCCCGGCGGTCCGGCGTGCGCCGGGTCGTGCTGCTCGGTTCCGCCATCGTCCTGCCGAACGCGCCCAGCGCGCTGGAACTGGCGGCACAGGTGCGGGCCGAGCCGGGCTGGGTGGTGCTGCGCCCGTCGGGGTTCATGCAGAACTTCCTGCGTCCGCACCCGCTGGGGGAAGGCATCCACCGGCTCGGCGAGATCCGCACCGCGGCCGGCGACGGCAAGGTGGGATGGATCGACGTCCGGGACGTCGCGGCTTCCGCGGCGGCCTTGCTGGGGGATCCCGAAGTCCGCGCCGCGGGCGACGATTTCCTGCTCACCGGGCCCGAGGGTCTGAGCTACGGCGACACCGCGGAAGCCATCACCGCCCAGACGGGCCGCCGGATCCGGGTGCGGCAAATCGAGCCGGACGAGCAGGCCGCGGCTTACCGGGCCGCCGGACTGCCCGCCGAGTTCGCCGCTGCCCTCGCGACCGTCGAGGACGGGATCCGGCGCGGGCGGGAAGACCGCGTCAGCACGACGGTACTCGACCTGACCGGCCGGCCGCCCCGCACCTTCGCGCGGTTCGTCTCGGAGCACGCGGACGAATGGCGCGGGAAGTGACCACGGGGCTGGGTGCCCGTTGCCTCAGGCCGGCAAGGGAAGCCGCTTGGTCGGCTTGGTGAGCTGGTTGCGCGGGCGCCCCAAGCCGTGGCGTCACGCCTTGTCATGGCGGATCCCCTCTCCTCCTCGACGCGGACGTCGTCCTCACCGCGACGTGCCGGACAGCGCCGCCTCAGTCGCCTGCCGTCGGCCGCGGATTCTGCGGGCCAGACCGAGGAGGACCGAGCGCAGCGCCTCGGCCCGACGACTGGAGGGGACGAACATCTGCTGCTTGAGGCGCGCGGTGCGCTGGTGCTTGGTGATGAACGGCCGCAGCCCGCCCTCCCAGGCGTCCAGAGCGGCGGCGAGGTCGTCGGGGTGCTCCCGCAGGGCCACGCCCAGCGCAGCCCCGCCGCGCAGCGACGACGTGGCACCCATGCCCGAGTAGAGGTTCAAGCACCACGCGGCGTCCCCCACCAGTACGACCCGGCCCTTGCTCCACCGGGGCATCCGCACCTGGTGCACCGAGTCGAACAGGTGGTCCGGGGCCTCTTCCAGGGAGTCCAGGACGTGCCGCACCACGGGATCGTCCATGCGCGAGAAGACCGAGCGCAGCCGATCGACCCGCGACCCGCCGAACTGGTCCTGGATGTCCGTCGTCCGGTAGGTCAGCAGTGCGGTGGGCGCGTGGTCGGCGAGCCCGAAGACCCACACCGCCCGCTTCGCGCGCGCAATGATGATGCTGTCACTCGCCGCGTAGGAGGGCACCTGCTCCTTCAGTTGGAAAGCGCAGATCATCGCGTTCCACTTGGTCAGGTAGTCCTCGTCCGGACCGAACACCATCCGGCGCACGCTCGAGCGCATCCCGTCCGCGCCGACCACGAGATCGAAGTCCTCGCGGTACCGCTGCCCGGTGCCGGCGTCCTCGAGCAGGACCTGCACTTCGGCAGGACCCTCGGTGATCGCGACCGGAGTGGTCCCGAACCGCACCTCGACGCCGGTGCTGCTCTGCCACAGCGCGGCCTCGATGTCCCCGCGCAGTACCGCTGCGGGTTCACCGGGCTGGTCCAGGAATCCCAGGGCCGGCCTGCGCCTGCCCCGGCGATCCAGCGACCACGTGTTCGCGCCCGCCTTCCGTTCCGGGTTGCGGGTGTGCAGGTGGTCGGCGATGCCCAGGTCGACCGCGGCCCGCCGGCCTTCCGGGAACAGCCCGACGAAGTAGCCCCCGGTACGCCGCTCGGGCGCCCGTTCGACGATCACCGGCGTCCACCCGGCCCGGCGCAGCCCGATCGCCGCGGACATCCCCGCGATCCCGAGCCCCACCACCAACACCCTCTTCCGCATGGCGGTCACCGCGCCGTGCCGGACAGGGCCGACGATGCGGTGTACTCCGCCGCCATCCGGCGGTGGACGACCCTGCGGATCAGCTCGAGAACACCCGAAACCAGCACCTCGACCGGGCGGCTGGACGGGACGAACCTCTGTTGCTTGATCCGTGCGGAGCGCTGCTGGCGGGTGATGTAGGGCCGCAGGCGGGTCTCCCAGGCGTCCAGAGCGGCGGCGAGGTCCTCGGGGTGCTCCCGCAGGGCCACGCCCAGCGCGGCCCCGCCGCGCAGCGAGGACGAGGAGCCCATGGCCGAGTAGGTGTTCATGCACCACGCCGCGTCGCCCACCAGCACGACCCGACCCTTGCTCCACCGGGGCATCCTCACCTGGTGGATCGAGTCGAACACGTGGTCAGGGGCCTGCTCCAGGGAGTGCAGGACGTGACGCACCACGGGGTTGTCGTCCATCCCGGAGAAGGCCGCGCGCACCTGCTCGATCGACGGCCCGGCGAACCGGTCCGGGATGTCCTCGGTGCGGTAGGTCAGCCACGCGCAGGGCGCGTGGTCGGCGAGTCCGAACACCCACATCGCACGCTTGGGGCGCGAGACGATGATGCTGTCGCTCGCCTCGTAGGAGGGCACCTGCTCCTTCAGCTGGAACGCGCAGATCATCGCCTTCCAGTTCGCCAGGTAGTCCTCGTCCGGACCGAACACCATCCGGCGCACGCTCGAGCGCATCCCGTCCGCGCCGACCACGAGATCGAAGTCCTCGCGGTACTGCTGCCCGCTGCCGGCGTCCTCGAGCAGGACCTGCACCCCGCCTGCGCCCTCGGTGATCTCGACCGGAGTGGTCGCGAACCGCACCTCGACCGGGTCCTCGGTCCCGTCGCCGGTGATGCCCTGCCACAACGCGGCCTCGATGTCACCGCGCAGCACCGCGGCCAGCCCGCCGGGCGCGTCCAGCAAGCCCAGAACCGGTCTCCGCCTGCCCCGACGATCCACTGACCACGAGTTCCCGCCCGGTCGCCAGTCCGGGTTGCGGGTGTGCAGGTGCTCGGCGATCCCCAGGTCGGCCACGGCCCGCACGCCCTCCGGGAACATGAAGATGTAGTAACCCTCCGTCCGACGCTCGGCTGCTCGTTCGACGATCACCGGCGTCCACCCCGCCCGGCGCAGCCCGATGGCCGCGGACATCCCCGCGATCCCGAGCCCCACCACCAGTGCCCTCTTCTGCATGGCTTCCTCCCTCCGATCACGTTCTGCGGGATGGCTCAGTCCGGGACGACGACGGCGCGGCTGCGGCCGGTGTGCGCCCACGCCTCACCGACCCGGCTCAGCGGGAAAGCGGTGTAGGGCAGGTGCAGGGACCCGTCGGCGAAGCGGGCCATGACCTCGGGTGCCTCGGCGAGCATCTCCTCGGCGGACCGCGATCCGACGCCGCTTCCGGTGATGCGGATCCGCCTGCTGCGCAGCAGGTCCGCCGGCAGCGACGCCTCCAGGCCCGCGAGCGAGCCGATCTGCACGTAGGCCGTGTCTGCCTCGGTGTCCTCGCCGCCGCGACCCAGCACGGCGAAGGTGGCCTCGGCCACGGGTCCCCACAGGTAGTCCAGCACGAGACCGGGCGGCGTCTCGGACACCGCATCAGCCAGCGCCTTCTCCAGGCCGTCGGGACCGTCGTGGGCCAGCGACACGGTCGCCGCTCCAGCGCCGCGAAGTCGCTCCAGCGCCTCCGGATCGCGCCCGGCGGCGACGACCCGCTCCGCCCCGAGCGCCAAAGCCCCCTGCACCGCAAGACTGCCCGACATCCCCGTGGCGCCCAGCACCAGCACGGTGCCCAACGTCCCCACTTCCTTGCGCCGCGCGGTGAGGACCATCCAGCCCGACAGGCCGGGGTTCATGCCCGCGGCGATCGCGAGCGGATCCGCCCCCGCCGGCACCTCCGCCTGGAAGGGAGCGACCAGCCGCTCGGCCATCGTCCCGAACGGCGGACGCGCGTAGCCGGTGTAGACCAGGCGCCCGTCACCGGTGCGGGCGACCGCATCGATGCCAGGCACCAGCGGATACGTCATCTGGCCGCGGCCGTAGTGCCGGCCGGTGGCCAGTCCGCGAACGATGTTGTGCAGGCCGGCCCCAACGAGGTGCAGCGGCTCGTGACCGGGCGGGATCACCGGGTCGGGGAAGTCACCGCAGACGGGTGACGCATCGGGGGCAGTGACGATCGCAGCACGCATTTCCCGGCTCCTTAACTTAGTTCAAGGATGTGTCCAGCGTGCCTGAACGCCGTTAAGGTGTCAACCATGACCAAGGGCATCACCCGGGAACGGATCGTCACGGCGGCGCTCGAACTCCTCGACGACCAGGGCATGGACGCCCTCACCGTCCGCGCGCTCGCCGCCCGGCTCGACGTCCGCGCCCCCGCCCTCTACTGGCACGTGCGCAACAAGCAGGAACTGCTCGACGAGATGGCCACCGAGGTCATGCGCCGCGTGGCCGGCGCCTTCGCCGCGATCCCGCCGGGAGACGGGTGGCGTGACGACCTCACCGCCTACGCCCGCGTCCTGCGCTCGGAGTACCTGCTCCACCGCGACGGGGCCCGCATCTTCAGCGGCACCCGGATCACCGACCCGGACGTGGTCCGCATGAAGGAGCCGTTGTTCGAGCGCTGGACCGCAGCCGGCTGGAAGCCCGACCACGCCGACGACGCCGTCGACCTGGTCACCGCGTTCGTCGTCGGCTTCGTCATCGAGGAACAGGAACGACGCCAATCCGCCGAGACCGATCCGACGCGCTACTCGGTCACCGCGCGCGAGGCCTGGCTCGGCGAAGGCGCGTCACTCGTCAAGCGGGCCGGGCACCTCCAGGACGAGGGCGACCAGCGGTTCGAACGGCACCTCGGCATGGTCCTCGACGGGATCGCCGCCCGGCCGATCGCCTGACTCACCCGCGCCTGCGCACCAGCACCGTCGCGAGCACCGCGGCCGCGACGAGCGCCGCGCCACCCATCAGGATGTAGAGCCGCACCCCGGTCAGGGAGTTCGCGGCGACCTCCGCGACGAGCGTGTCGGTGGCTGTCGCGTTGAGCACCATCACGCCGACGACGTTGAGCACGACCGACCCGACGCAGAGCACGACCGCCACCAGGCTGCCGATCGCACCGTGGTTTTCGGGCGGCGTCAAGACGGTCGCGAGGTTGAAGCTGGAGGCGATGCCCGCGCCGGCGGCCACACCGAGCAGGGTGGCGCAGACCAGCCCGACCGGGAGCACCGAGACGCCCACGAGCATCCCGAACGTGGCCAACAGGCCCACCGCGATACCGGCGAGCAGCGTGCGCGCCGGACCGATCCGGGACGCGAGGACACCCGACACCGGACCGCCGATCATGATCCCGACCGCGGACAGCACGAACAACGCGAGCACCACGTCGCCACCGCCGAGGCCGTAGCCGAGGCCGAGCTCGGGCGGCACTTCCGCGACGAGGCTCTTCAGCTGCAGCATGCTCTGCACCGCGCCGGCCGTGAGCGCCACCGCTCCCAGCGTCAACGCCAGCGACCCGCTGTGCCCACGCAGGTCGACGATCGGCTCGGGGACCCGCAGCACGTGCCGCACCCCGGCGACCAGCGCGATGACGCCGCCGACCAGCGCGGCCAGCAGACCCGGGTTCGCCCAGCCCACGTCCGGGCCCATGCTGACGCCACCGAGCACCGCGACCAGACCGGAACCGAGCAGCAGCGCCCCGGCGACGTCGACCGACCCGCCGGAGCGGATCGGCGGTTCCGGGACGAACAGCCGCACGGTGACCGCGCAGACCATCGCGAGAGCGGTGGCGACGACGAAGACGCTCCGGTAGCCGAACGCGTCGATCGCCGGGTTCAGCAGGAACATCGCGGGAATCCCCAGTGCCGACGCGCCTGTGGTCACGACGCCGACGGCGGCCATCCCGACCCGTGGGGTGCAGACCTGGCGGGTGATCGCCACCGTGAGCAGCACCGCTCCCATGGCCGCCCCCTGCAGGAACCGCCCGAGCACGAAGACGACGACGTTCGGCGCGACCAGGCAGACCAGCGATCCCGCAAGCGTGACGAGCATGGTGACGACGAGGATCCGGCGCTTGCCGTGGATGTCGGCGGTGCGACCGAGCAACGGCGCCCACATCGCACCCGCCAGCATCGCGCTCGAGTTGAGCCACGCGGCCTGGTCGGTCTGGAAGTGCCGCATCATGTCCGGCAACGCCAGCAGCGGGGCGACGATGACCACGTCGGCCAACAGGTTCGCCCCGACGAGGATCATCAACCAGCCGACCAGTCGACCGCTCCACCTGTCTTCCGCGACACCCGACGAGCGCGCTACCGACGTGCCTTGCACCATGAGTTCTCCAGGTAGGCGCAGCCGGGAACACCCGACCGCATCGAGGGCTTCTTTCTCCGGTTCCGGGGAGCGCTAGGTCTGCGGCGCGTCCGGGTTGCTGACCACTGCTGCGCGCACCAGAGACTCCTTAACTTTGTTCACCTCGTCTGGCGTCGACCGTGCCTGAACATTGTTAAGGTGTCAAGCGCGGTGAAGGACGCTCGCGGGCGAGCCCGCTTCCGCGGCGAACGCCGACAACGGCAGGGCCGCCCGCGAGCAGCCTGGCCAACCCGGCGAACCAAGTGGTCAACGCACCAGTGAAGTCGGCAACCAGGCAGAAGTCGTGCGGTGGCGATGGTGAAGCCGATTGTCGCTCCGCCTCCGGCACGGTCCCTGGCGAAGGTGGTTCCTTCGCCGCCGAGGGCTACTTCGCCGTGGAAGTCCTGACCGCCTGTTCTCCGGGCACGGCCATCGCCCGGTAGAGCTGGTCTGCGTCCCAGGCGGGCTCCCGCAGGTCGAGCCGGTTCGAGGCCCGGAACCCGTCCATCGCCAGGTACACGTGCCGCCGCCACATCGACGGGGCAACGTGCCGCGTGGCCTCGGCGACTCGACCGCTCGCCCAGAACAACAGGAAGAGGTCGGCGCCGGTGACGTCCGAGCGCACGGCGCCGGCTTCCTGTGCTCGCTGGAGAACGCGTTGTGCGAGTGCGCAGATCTCGCTGTGCACGGCCTCGGTGCGGTCGTCGCCGGGAAACCGCTTCGCCAGGAAGTCGCCGAACGCCCGATCCCCGGCCTGGGCCGAACACAGGACTTCCAGCAGGCTGCGAAACGCCTCCCACGGGTGCTCCAGGTCGGGCAAGGCCCGTACCTCGTCGAGCAGGAGGCGCAGCTTCGGTTCGAGAACGGCCCACAGCAGGTCCGTACGTGTCGGGAAGTGCCGGTAGAGGGTGCCGGTCACCAGACCCGCCTCCCGTGCGATGCCGTCGAGGGCGGCCCCGGCGCCTCGTTCGGCGAACGCGCGCCGGGCGCACTCGAGAAGCCGCTCGCGGTTGCGGTGGGCGTCCCGACGAGTGGGCGGCGGGTTCTTGCTGGAGGGCATGCGGCCACCCTAACAAAATGTGACATGTCTCAACTTTGAGAGTTCCCTCATCTTTCATAGGCTCGGCAAGCACTGAAAATGAGAGCACCATCATTTTGAGACAGGGGGAGTGACATGGCGAAGCTCGGTGGGAAGGTCGCGGTGATCACCGGGGCGACCTCCGGACTGGCACTGGCGACGGCGAAGTTGTTCGTCGCGGAGGGTGCGCACGTGGTCATCACCGGCCGTCGTCAGGACCGGTTGGACGCGGCGGTGGCCGCGATCGGCCACGATGTGACCGGTGTGGTCGGTGACGTCGGTGAGATCGCCGACGTGGTCCGCCTGGTCGATGTCGTGGCGGCCGAACTGGGCCGGGTCGACGTTCTCGTCGCGAGCGCCGGGGCCTGGACGTGGAACGAGGCGATCGGGGATGTGACCGAGGAGTCGTTCGACGCCGTGTTCGGGGTGAACGTGCGGGGGACGTTCTTCACCGTGCAGAAGTTCTTGCCGTTGCTGTCCGACGGCGCCTCGATCGTGCTCATCGGCTCGGGCGCCGCGGAGAAGGGTGATCCGGGAACGACGGTGTACGCCGCGAGCAAAGCGGCGCTGCGGTCGTTCGCCCGGACCTGGACCACCGACCTGAAGGAGCGCGGGATCCGGGTCAACGTCCTCAGTCCTGCCGCGATCGACACCCCGGCGTTCGCGGACCTCCCGCCGGGGTTCAAGGAACAGATCGCCGCGCGGGTACCCGTGGGCCGCCTCGGCGCCGAGCACGAGATCGCCACCGCGGCGCTCTTCCTCGTTTCCGCGGACTCGAGCTTCGTCAGCGGGATCGACCTCCCCGTCGACGGCGGAATCGGCCAGATCTGACCACGGACGACGGTGTGTTCGCGCCCGTCCGCGGGAGCGTTCCCGTCGAGGGGATGGCGGCCCCGGCGTCGGAGAGGTCGCCATCCTTGCCGGGTGTGCGGCGTCGGAACTGGGATCTGGTTCGAGCCGCCGTCGACGTACAGGCTTGAACGGGTGATGAAGCTGCTCTGCTCGCAGGCGAGGAAGGCCATGGCGGCGGTGCTCCTCGTCGACGATCCTGGCCGCTGACCAGCGCCGACGATCATCAGGTCGTGGGCCTTGCGGGGCAGGTCGACCATCCCGTGGCCGCCGTCGGTTTCGCCCTCGGTGGCGGTCTATTCGATGGTGAGCGCCGCCTCGGCGGGCCGGTCGCGCGTCGCGCGCCACGCGGGCAGGAGCATGGCTCCGAGCGTCAGCAGCACGGTCAGTGCGGCCGTCGACGCGTAGACCCACGGAGACCCGGCCGGCAGTACCGAGTCGAGGCGCTTGAGGCTGACCGGCACCAGGATCCCGAGCACGGCGACGGTGCCGAGCGCGATGCCGCTCACGGCCAGGATCGCACCCTCCAGGCCGACCATCCGCAGCACCTGACCACGGGTCGAGCCCGCGAGCCGCTGCAGCCCGAACTCCCGCCGCCTCGCCGTCGTGCTCGACGCCAGCGTGTTGATCACCGTGATCGCCGCGTAGCCCGCGATCATGAGCACCATGATGTAGATTGCGAAGTTGGCGGTCGTCTTCTGGTCGTCGTACTCCCCGAGCAGGACGTCGCGGCCGGCCACGGTCAGTCCGCCCGCGGCGGAGGTCACCTCGGTCAGGTCGGCGATCAACCGCTCCGGGTCGGTGTGCTCGTCGGCTTTGACGAGGATGCGCTTCGCGTGTCCATCGGTGGTGTGCGCCGCCAGGGTGTCGGCCGGGAGCAACAGCGTGTCGTAGTCGTCCTGCGCGGCGAACAGCGCGGCCACCCGCACGTCGAGCGGGGTGTTGTCGCCCATCCGCAGCGTGATCGTGTCGCCGATGTCGACGCCCAGCCGGTCGGCGTGCCGGTGCTCGACAGCGACCGTGTCGTCGTGCAGGTCGGCGAGGTCGCCCGCGGTGACCTCGACCGGCGTGGTGGCGTCGGCGCCCTCGGCGGTGACGCCCTGAAGGGTCCAGCCCTCGTTGGCGGGTGAGCTGTCCTCCGGGTGCTCGATGAAGCCGACGCTGCTGACGTACGCCGAGGCGCCTGCGACGCCCGGCAGGTCGTCGATCCGTGCCACCAGGTCCGCGTCGACGCGGTCCTGAGCGGTCACCACGGCGTCGGCGACCAGGGTGTCGGCGAAGCTCCGCCGATCCGCCTCGTCGTTCGTCGTCTGCAGGTACAGCATGCCGGTCGACACCGCGGTCAGCAGGATGACCGGCCCCATCACCGCCGCCAGCCGGCCACTGTGGCCACGTGCGTTGAGCACGGCGAGCTGGCCGGTCACACCACCCAGCGCGCGCACGGGCCACTGCACGGCGAAGGTCGTGACCTTCGTCAGCACGGGTGCCAGCAAGGCGAACCCGATGGCGAGGAGGATCACGGCAGGTGCGCCGGTGGCCGGCGTCAGCGGTCCACTGATCACGGCGATGGTCACGATGGTCAGGGCGATCCCGGCGGCGAGGAAGAGCACCGCCAGGAGCAGGCGTCCGCCGCCGATCAGCTTGCCTTCGACGGAGACCTCCGTGAGCGCCTGGGCCGGCTTGATGCGCGACGCCCTTCTGCCGGCGCCCAGCGCACCGGCCAATGCCGCGAGGATCGCCACCGCCATGGCGGCCACGGCCGGGATCCAGCCCTGGTGGAAGACCACACCCTCCGCGGCGATCCCGCGCTCGGCCAGCCGGTCGAACACGAACTCGCCCAGGAACCTGCCCGGGAAGTAGGCCAGCGCGGTGGCGACCACGGACAGCAGCAGCGTCTCACGGGAGATCAGCTCGCGCAGTTGACGAGGCGTCGCGCCCACGGCCCGCAGCAACGCCAGGTCCTGCCGGCGCTGGGCGATCGAGAGCCCGAGCATGGCCGCCACCCCGAAGACGGACACCAGGATCGCGAAGGCGGTGAAGACCCCGGCCAGGGCCATCACCGTGACGCCGCTCGCCTTGGCCTCGCGCAGTTCGGCCTGCCCGCGTTCGTCACCGACCAGCGTGACGGTTCCGCTGTCCAGCTCGGCGTCGACGCGCGCCCGGAGCTCGCCGATGTCCACTCCGGACTCGGCCACCACACCGATCGCGTCGACCGTGCCGGCAGGTGCGTCACCTTCGAAGACGAAGCTCCCGGCCTCCCGCACGCCGGGCAGCGCCGCGATCCTGTCCGCCAGCCCCGCGTCGACCCGGACCCGCTCGGGCAGGATCGGCGGTTCGTCGGGGTCGCCGCCGGAGCCGTGGTACTCCTGGTCACCGGCGACGACGACATCGGCCGAGGCCAGCTGCTGCGGAGGGACGGCGGTGCGGACGCCGGTCTCGATGAGGCCGCCGCAGGCCATCATGATGGCCGCGGCGAAGAACATGGCGAGGAAAGCCGCCACGAACATGCCCGCGCGGAACCGCAGTGTGCGCAGTGCGAACCGCAGCATCAGCGCTGCCCTCCCCGGTTCGTCGCCAACCGGGGGAGAGGGCCCTCGTCGGCGAAGGCACCCAGGTGGGTCATCCGGTCGGCCACGGTTCGCGGGGTCGGCGAGCGCAGCTCACCGGCCAGCCGCCCGTCGGCGAGGAACAGGACGCGGTCGGCGTACGACGCCGCGACCGGATCGTGGGTCACCATGACGATCGTCTGACCGGCGGCCCGCGACGAGTGCCGCAGCAGCGTGAGGATGTCCCGCGCCGTCCTCGTGTCCAGTGCGCCGGTCGGCTCGTCGGCGAAGATGACGGCGGGGTCGCCGATCAACGCGCGGGCGATGGCGACCCGCTGCTGCTGCCCGCCGGACAGCTCGGCCGGCCGGTGGTTGCCCCGCTCGCCCAGGCCGACCTGGTCGAGGGCGTTCGAAACCCGGCCCCGGTCCGGTTCGCGGCCGGCGAGCCGCAACGGCAACGTCACGTTCTGCCGCACGGTCAGGACCGGCAGCAGGTTGAACGCCTGGAAGACGAAGCCGATCCGATCCCGCCGCAGCTTCGTCAACTCGGTCTCGTTCATCTCGCTGAGCTCGTGCTCCTCGAGCAGCACCGAACCCGACGTCGGCTGGTCGAGCCCGGCCGCGCACTGCAGCAGGGTGCTCTTGCCGGAGCCCGACGGCCCCATGATCGCCGTGAACGTGCCCCGGCCGAACCGGGTCGTCACGTCGTCGAGCGCCACCACCTGGTGGTCGCGCCGCCCGTAGACCTTGCGGACGGCCGTCAGCCGAACCGCGTCGGTCCTGTTTCCGCTGTCGTGCAACGTTTCTTCCCGCCGCTTCGCCGTCCGGCCCGCCGCCGGACGATTCCGCCACCAACCCTGTCGCCAACCGCGGTCCCGCACATCGTTCGCCCGGATCGTCTTCGCCTGGTGCGCACGGACCAGCCCGGCCCGCTCCTGGTGCGGACGCACTACACGTGCCTGCTTGGCCCCGCGTGCGGAGTGTCCGTCCCGTACGCTGACCTTGTGTCGCCTCCGGGGAAGTGGTGGCGGGAGGGCACGGTCGTCGCGGTGGCGTTCGTGGTCTGCCTGCTCGGCGGCTGGCTGCACGTCGACGACACGGTGGCACCGCCGCTGGTGGCGGCCTACCTCATCGCCGCGGTGTCGTCCGGGCTGCTCCTGGCGCGGCACCGCGCGCCCGTGGCCACCACGATGGCCACGACCGCGTGCGGCATGCTCGTCGCACCGACCGGCCTGCTGCTGACCCCGCTCATCGTGGCCCCGGCCGTCGTCAGCGCCTACTCGCTCGCCGTGCGGAGCGAACGGCGGGTGGCGGTCGCGGTCCTGCTCCCGTCGGCCGCGCTGCTGGTCGGCTTCGTCCCCTTCTTCGAAGCCGACTTCTCGTGGCAGGACATGAGCAGGCTGGTGACCGTGGCCGCGTCGCTGCTCGTGGCCGCGTCGCTGGGGCGCTCGACGCGGCACCGGCGCGCCTACCTGGCGGTCGTGGAGGAGCGGGCACGCCGGGCCGAGGAGAGCAGGGACCGCGAAGCGCGCCGGAAGGTGGCCGAGGAACGGGTCCGCATCGCCCGCGAGCTGCACGACCTGGTGGCCCACCAGATCACCCTCGCCAACGCGCAGGCCACCGTCGCCGCCCACCTCTTCGACACCCGCCCCGAGCAGACCCGCACGAGCCTGGACGAACTGGTCAGGACCACCCGCCACGCTCTCGACGAGCTGCGGGCCACCGTCGGTCTGCTGCGCCGGCCCGACGACACGTCCGCACCCACCGACCCGGCGCCCGGGCTGTCGCAGGTCCCCGCGCTGCTGGCGGCGTTGCGCCGCTCGGGCCTGGAGGTGTCGATGCACGACGACGGCACAGCCAGGCCGCTGCCGCCCGCGGTGGACCTCACCGCCTACCGCATCATCCAGGAGGCTCTGACCAACGTGACCAAGCACGCTGCCACCGATAGCGCCCGGGTGCGGCTCGCCTGGGCTCGTGACCACGTGAACGTCACGATCGCGGACGACGGCGAGGGTGCCCGCACGCGGCCGGAGCGGCCACCGGGCTACGGTCTGATCGGCATGCGCGAACGGGCCGCCGCGGTCGGTGGCACCCTCACCGCGGGCGTGCGCCCCGAAGGGGGCTTCCTCGTCTCCGCCGACCTGCCCCTGCCCGCTGCCGGGAACGCGGCACGGCGAACCGACGCGGCGACCGACAGCGAGGGCCGATGACCGACGACGCGCCACCCGACGGGCAGGACACCGACGGTGCGGCCGAGGACACGCTCCGGGTTCTCCTCGCCGACGATCAGGCGCTGCTGCGCGGTGCCTTCCGCACTCTCCTCGACAGCGCGCACGACATCGCCGTGGTCGGGGAGGCGGGCGACGGCCGGGAGGCGGTGGCATTGACCCGCGAACTGCGCCCGGACGTGGTGATCATGGACATCCGGATGCCCGGCACCGACGGCCTCGCCGCCACCGCGGAGATCTGCGCCGATCCGGATCTGCGTGCCACCCGCGTACTGATCCTCACCACGTACGAGACCGACGAGTACATCGCGCAGGCTCTGCGCGCGGGGGCCGGCGGCTTCATCGGCAAGGGGATCGAGGCGCAAGGCCTGCTCGACGCCGTGCGCACGATCGCTGCGGGCGACACCCTCCTGTCCCCGGCGGCGACCCGCTCCCTGGTGGCCCGTTTCCTCGCCACACCGGCCGAGACGACACCACGCCATCCCGAACGACTCGCCGCCCTCACCCCGCGCGAACGCGAGATGGTCGCCCTGGTCGCGACCGGTCTGTCCAACCTGGAGATCGCCGACCGCCTGTACCTCAGCCCTTTCACCGTTCGCGCCCACGTGCAGCGCGCCATGACCAAGCTGGAGGCACGCGACCGCGCGCAACTCGTCGTCATCGCCTACCAAACCGGTCTGGCCCGCACTTTTCCCGACGGCGGCACCGACCACCGGTGACCGCCGCCGCGGGGCGAGGACTTCGGCTGCTCGGTCATGCCGGCAGCGCTGCTGTGAGGTCCACTTCGACGAGTTGACCGGGGCGGCCGAGTCGCGTGCCGCCGAGCAGGGTGCTCCGTAGCGCCAGGATTTCTGTGTCCTTGTCCCGGTCGCTCATGGCAGCAGGCGCAGCAGTGCGAAGGCGTTGGTCACGCCGAGGTAGGTCAGTCGGAGCAGCACGGCCGGTCATGCCGTGCTGGAGGACATCACGCGGATGGTAACCGTGGCCCGTGAGAGCTTCGGGCACTTGGGCTACGTACGGACTGGTCGGCGGCGTATCCGAGGTGCGGCGCAGCTCTGCGGTCGGCTGGTCCGGCCGTGGCGGCGCGAGTTGCAGTGCTCGGTGCACCGGAAGGGTGCTTCTCGAACGACGTGAGTTCCGACCACGACGGTCAGGATTCTCCCAGGTCGTGAGGGTGCCTTCCCATTCGTGACACGAGTCAGCCACCATGCCCGCGCGAAAGCGTCGGGCTGGACCTGTCAGGGGTATCAGTGAAGGAGGTCCGGCCGGACTTTGGCTATCTCTTGGGTCAGCTGCCGGACTGTGGCGGTGTTGGGCAGTCTCAGTTCGGCTTCCGGATTGGCGATCGGCGAGGGTTTCACCAGCGCGTTGTGGCGAGTCGTGAAACGGCCGTCCGCGGGGGTGAACACCAGGGCCGACGGCATGGGCTTCGAGTTCGGGTCGCCCTTGACCGGCGGGCGTGGTTCCTGTCCGCGCACGGCGCGCAACTCCTCCCACGCGATCAGATCGGATTTGCGACCGGCTTGCCACCACAGTCCGCGGTGATCGACGACGAAGCGGTGCATGCGGGGGACGGAGCCGATCATGACCAGCAGGCCGCCCAGTGCGAGCGCGCCGAAGAGGACCGCCGCGGCGGCCGGAGGAATATTCTTCGCCCTCGACGAAGCTGACGCCTGCCCGACGTCCGGGAAGACGGCGATCAACCCGAAGACGACGAACATGGCCAGCCCGCCGATGAACACCCACCTACCGGACCGGTATTCGATGACGGGCTTTGCAGGATCGGGGGACCATGTCTGTCCGTGCACGAGCGGCAGCGTAGCCGAAGGCGGCTCCAGCGGTGAAGGTTTCGTGATCTGCGCTCCGGAGCGCGCTGGCCATGAGCAGATCGCTGTGATCGACATCGGGCACAGTTCTCGCGACATGCAGAGGAGTTCCCGGTTGCGGCTGAGGTCCTTCGTCAGCAGTCCGACCTGTCACTCGACGAGCCGCCTCGGATTGTGGACCTGGTTCGTGCTCTTCATGAATACGCGAAGAACCAGCATGGCGGCGGCTACCCGCCAGCGGTTCATGAGATCGAGCGAAGCATTTTCGGCTCCCTCAATGTCTGGCCGAAGGCTCGTCTTCCGCTCGATTGGGTGAGCGGGCGCGTTGGCTGGATGGGATTTTCCCCAGGCCGGACTTGACGGCGACGTCCTGTGGGGTGCGGTGCGAGAAGTCGACCACCGCTGTCTGACCTGCGGTTGGGCGGCGGTGGGTTCGTACTCGTCGATCAGGCCGCCGAGGACTGGTCGGCGACGTGTCGAGATGTGGCCCGTGCGGTGGTTGTAGTGGTTCGCGCAGCGGTTCAGCACCGCCCGCAGGTGGCGTTCGTTGAGGATGAGCAGGCGGACGGTGCCGACGAACCGTTCGAGTGGGCATTGGCTCGTGGACACCGTGGCGGGATCTTCACGACCTGGATGCCGGAGCCGGAGAAGACGTGTCGAACGAGGCGGTGAACTGGCCGGCCGGTCGCGGATGGGGAACCGGAAGTCGTCTGCCCTGTCGCCGAGGTCCATCAGCAGGTTGCGGGCTTGTCGAGCGGTCCAGGGCCCGTCGGGTGGTGCGGCGCAGTACGGCGACTGCGTGCCGCAGCACCAGCAGTTCCACGTTCTTGGCTCTACCCGCGACGATGACTTTCCGGGCGGCGCAGCGACCGGTCGAGCAGGCATCGAGGTTTGTTCGACGGTGTCAGGTCGGTCGGCGCGCTGATCCGTCGCGAGGGCTTGCGAAAGGGGCTCGGTGCGGCATACGTTCTTCGCCTTTTGTCGAACTGCGAGGGAGCACACCCGTGGAACTGCGCAACCAGGTCGCGCTCGTCACCGGCGCCACCGCCGGGATCGGTCACGAGACCGCGAAGTTGTTCGCCCGTGAGGGCGCGAGCGTGATCGTCCACGGCCGGGACGCCGCGCGCGGCGTGGACGTCGTCGCCGAGATCGAGGCGGACGGCGGGACCGCGCGGTTCGTCCGTGCTGACCTGTCCACCGCGGAGGGCGTGCGGGAGCTCGCCTCGGCGGCGGGCGAGGTGGACGTGCTGGTGAACAACGCGGGCATCTACCCGTTCGCGTCGACCGCCGACCAGACCCGCGAGGGCTTCGAGGAGTTATTCGCGGTCAACGTTCTCGCGCCGTTCCACCTCACCGCGGCGCTGGCGCCCGCCATGGTCGCCAAGGGCGCGGGCGCGATCGTCAACGTCTCGACCGTGGCCGCCGTGACACCGGTCTACAACGCCGCCGCCTACGGCGCGACGAAAGCCGCGTTGGAGTCGCTGACCCGCAACTGGGCCGTCGAATTCGGCATGAGCGGCGTGCGGGTCAACTCCGTCGCGCCGGGCGGGGTGACGACCGAGACCGTGATGAACCTGTTCGGGGACGCGGTCCACACCAACGCCGCCACCACCACGGCACTGCGGCGCATGAGCGAGCCGAGGGAGATCGCCGAGGTGATCCTCTTCCTCGCCTCGCCGCGGTCCAGCTACGTCACGGGTGCGCTCCTGCTGGCCGACGGCGGGTACACCATCGTCTAGATGAGTAAGTCCAAGGGCTCGTTAGTGGTCGTAGGCGGTCAGTGATCGCTTGACGGGCTGGTCAGTGTGGTCGTTGTGCCAGATGGCGGCGGTCAGGGCCAGGACACGTTGCAGGACGCGGACGATCACACCGGGCTTGGTGCGGCCGCCGTGTCGTTCCAGGTCGAGTTGGGCCTTGAAGGTCTGGTTGATCGACTCGATGACCTGGCGCAGCGGCTTGAACAGCCGCGCGCCGGGTCGTTCGGCCTCGCCCTTGCGGGCCGGGCGCAGCAGTTCGACACCCGCCGTCGCCAGGGCGTGCTCGAACTCGCGGCCGTAGTAGTGGCGGTCGGCGACCAGCGTCTGACCGGGCCGGTCGGCGATCAACGCGGGGTCGGTGTCGAGGATGTCGAGCAGGGTGGTGCGCTCGTCGGCCTTGGCGCCGGCCAACGCAAAGGCCACCGGCAGGCCGCCCGGGGTGCAGACCAGGTGCAGCCGCAGACCCCAGAAGAAGCGGGAGTGGCTGGCGCAGTAGCCGTACTGGGCCCATCCGGCCAGGTCCGAGCGTTTCGCTGTCTCCCGCGAACGCCCGCATTCCACCGGAGTGGAATCGACAAGCCACACGTCGTCGGTCCACACCGTCGTGTCGACCGCCAGGAGACGGATCACCGCCTTGACCAGGCCGGCGGCGTTGCGCAGCCGCTTGTTGTAGCCGGACTGGCCAGGCAGGTAGCGGAACAAGTGCCCCAGATGCGCGCGGGCGTGGCGTAACCAGCGGGCTTCGGAGGTGAACCCAAGCAGGGCCTGGATCACCGCGAGGGTGACCAGCTCCGCGTCGGTCAGTACGGGTTGCAGTCCGACCTTCGGACGCCACGGCGCGAGGTGCGGCGCGTCCTTCAACAGGTCGTCGGTTCTGACATAGAGTGCGGTCGCGAGGGTGTCAATGTCGGTCGTCACAACCCGTACATCGACACCCTCGCCCCATATCTCCAGGTGCCTACCCCTTGGAATCGGTCATCTAGCAGGACTTCGCCGCGGACATGTTCGGCGGGTTCGCCCGGCGTGACCAGAGGGCCAGGGCGAGCTGTACCTGCGTGGCCTGTTGTCGGACGGCAAGCGCAAGTCGATGCAGCTGATGGGCGAACGTCTCAGGGTGGATCGTCAGCAGTTGCAGCAGTTCGCCACCACCTCGACGCGGGATTACGTCGAGGTGGTGGCGGTCGGCGGTGTGAACGCGGGACTTCATCGCCGGTGGCGGCAGGTCGAAGTCAGAGCGGTTCAGAGCCAGTCTGCTTCGATTCCACGGGCGCGCAGCGTCTCCAGCGCCTCCTCGTTGCCCGTGTAGAACAGCGTCATCGACTTCAGGTTGGGAAAGTGCCGCAGGTCGGCGAACTCGTCGACGTCGAACAGCCCGTCCTCGCCGTCCCAGTTCGGCGCGATCTCGAGGTAGATCTCGTTGCCGCCGTCCATCTCGATCTCGGTGATCTTCTCCGCGAGCTCGACCGGGACCTCGAGCGCCTCGAAGTAGGCCAGAGCCTCAGGCACCGCTTCGACGCTCCCGTCGTCGTAGGTGAAGCCCTGCTCGGCGGCGTGCTCGCGCAGGTCGAACCTCGGCAAGAGGCCCTGGTTGTACATCAGCTCCTGCACGACGGCGAGCTTGAAGTTGACGTCGGAGAACGGAATCGGCTGGCTCATACCCGAACCATATAGGCGGTTACACCGCCGTCCGGAAGTCATCTAGTTCTCGTACCAGTAGCGGGGGAGCCACGAAGGGTGGCGGCAGGGAGCTGGTGCAGCGGTCCGCGAGCAACGCCCGGTCGCCGGGGAGCTATGGGTCGCCGGCGGGTGCCCGTTTCACAGGACATCGGCCTCATCACCGCCACCTCCTCGACTTGCTCGGCGGCAGCGTTTGATGCGTTGCCGGATCGGGGATCCGTGTCCTCGTGGGATGAGCGGTGGGAGGAGTCGGTGGACGAGCGGGTTCGGCGGGCGCGTGACGAGGTGGTCAACATGGTGGCGCTGCGCCCGGTGGCGACGTCGGCCGGCCGCAGGGCACTGCCGCGCGGACTCCTTCGGCGGGATCTGGGGCTGTCGGTCGCCTCGGGCGTGCTGGATCTCCTGGCCGCGGCGGTGGTGGTGGCCGTAGGGCCGGACGCGTGGTTCACCAGTGCCGTCGGTATCGGGTTGGGTGTGGCCGGCGCGAACGCGATCGTCGAGGCTTTGCAGGAGTCCCGGCGGCGTGCGGAAGAGGCGGCGCGCATCCGTGAGTACGGCGCGGACGAGGTCGACACCCTGACGGATCTGCGCGCTGACGTCCCGACGCCTTTGTGGCGCACGGTGGCCTGGGTGCTGTACGAAATGCTCTTGCTCGCCATGGTTGCGGTGGTCTTGATTTGGTCGGAAGGGGCGGTTGCGCGGGTGACCGTGCTGGTCGCCCTGGCCTGTCGCATCATCGCCGCCGTGCTGGCACACCGGTACGCCCGCCGTCGGGAGCGGTGGAGGAGGGACTTCATCCGCGGGGAGGACGTCGCCCTGCCTCCTCTGCCGGACGGCTGGCGCGTTCTCGTGCCGCGCCGGCCGGACGAGCCCGGCGCTGTCGCGGGTACGGGAAAGACTCCTGAGAACGCCTGATCGCGCCGCGCTCAAGCGCGCCCACCACCGCGACGTTCGTGGAGCGCGTGCCCGCCGTGATCAGACTTCGATTGCTACTACCCAGGGTGAGGGTTTCAGCGGCGTCCAGGCGACCAACGAAAGCCGGTCGAGTGAGCCCAAACGATCCTCAAGGGCACTGGACAACCACTCGTTCGAATTGAGCCACCCGTTAGTGGTAAACCCCTGAGGGGACGCTTGACATCCGTTCTGCGGTGGACGATGTAGCGGCCGAAGAGGGCTTCCCTTGGCGGTGTCAGAAACCAACCGACAACGGAGAAATCCGATGCCCACTTCACCTACCGGCCTCGCCGTGTCGATCCAGGCCGCAGGCTTCCGCGAGGAGCCGCAGCACGGCCACCTGACGCCAGGGTTGCTGATGGCCCCGAGCTACGTCGTGGTCCCGGAGCCGCCGGCGGGCCTCGTCGAGGGGACCACGCGGGTCGAGGTCCTGGTGCTCCCGCTGCCGCTCGGCCACAACAGGATCGAGCGCATCTCGCCCACCCGGGTGACCGTCGTGAAGCTGCACGACACCACGATGGTCGCGCTCGACCTGGAGTTCCCGTCGAGACACGCCCCGAGCTACCAGCGCAACGGCCTCGCCGGCGGCGCGGTGCGGAACGCGGTCGCCGCGCACGGGGGACGCGCATGGGCGGCGCTGGAGGCGCTGGGCGTGACCGGGTCGAGCGCGCACGTCGACATCACGCCCGAGCTGCTCGACGAGTCGGCCCAGTGGATCGACCAGCAGAGCAACCCCCGCTACGAGCACGACGACGCGGAAGAGAGGATCTTCCGGTCGAAGGTGTGCCCGCCTGGTGTGCCGGTCTGCAAATGATGAGCCGAAGGCGATGAGCGCGACGTCCGGTGCGCGGTCGATCCCGCCGGTGGTGTCCGATGTCGCCCTGGCGGCGTCGGCCTGCGCGCTGGACGTGCTCTTGTACTCGGACGCGGTCTCCGGGGACCGCGCGCCGGAGCAGATGCGGTTCTCGATCGCGTACGTGGCGATCGAGTTCGTGGTGCTCCTGCTGCGGCGGCGGGCCCCGGCGACCGTGTTCGCGGTGGCCTTCGCGCACTCCGTCCTGGCCAAGTTCCTGAGCGGCTTCGACTTCTGGCCGATGGTGGGGCTGTACCTGGCGCTGTTCACCGTCGCCGTGCACCGCCCGACCAGGGTCGCGGTCGTGGTGCTGGTAGCCGCACAGGCCCACGCGGCCTGGATAGCCGTGCTCGACCTCGCTTCCGCCACCCCGCGGCCCGTGCTGGTGGTGGTGGCCGTGTTCACGTACATGGCGGTGCAGTCGTTCGCGGTGTGGGCGGCCGGTCGGTGGATCCGCACCAGCCGCGAGCACGCGGGGATGCTGGAGGCCCGACGTGAGTGGGAGGCGCGGCAGGCCGTGGCGGAGGAGCGCGCGCGGATCGCCCGCGAGCTGCACGACGTGGTGTCGCACTCGGTCACCGTGATGGTGCTGCAGGCAGCGGGCGGGCGGCGGGTGTTCGGGCACGACCCGATGCGGGCCGAGCGGGCGTTCGGCACCATCGAGGAGGTCGGCGAGCAGGCGATGAGCGAGCTGCGCCGGATGCTCGACGTGCTGCGCACCGACAACGCCGACCAGGCGTTCGAGCGCCTGCCGGGCGTGGACAGCGTGCCGCACCTGGTCGAGTCGGTGGGCGCGACGGGACCTGCGGTGCGGCTGCACGTGGTCGGTGAACCGCGGCCGGTGGCGCCGAGCGTGGGCCTCGCGGTGTACCGGGTGGTGCAGGAGGCACTGACCAACGTCGCCAAGCACTCCGGCCCCCGCGCGACCGCGGACGTCCGCCTCACCTGGACCGCCGACCGGATCGAGATCGTGGTCACGGACGACGGTCGTGACGCCTCCCCGCCCCGCCGCGACCTGTCGACCGGCCACGGGCTCACCGGCTTGCGCGAACGCCTCGCCGTCCTGGGCGGGCAGCTCACCGCCGGCCCCCTGCCCGGAGGCGGCTTCTGCCTGCACGCGGTCCTCCCGGTCCACGACCCGCTCCCCGCGGCGGCCGACCGATACGACGCCGGGCCGTCCGACGCCACGACGGGGCCCGGCACGCGCTGATCGACTTCCTCGGGTTCTGTCGTGCCAGTTGCAGCACCTGTGGGGTACCAGAAGTCGGCTGCATGGCGTGACCTGCGGTTATGTTGCTGTGGGTTCGTACTCGTTGATCAGGCCGCCGAGGACTGGCGGCGTTAGAGGTCCAGCCCGGCTCTGCAGTCGGGTGGTCCGGCCGTGGTGGTGTGAGTTGTAGGGCTTGGTGCGGTCGGCGGTGGCTGTAGTGGGTCGCGTAGCGGTCCAGCGTTGTTGGTTGATGATGAGCAGTCGGTCAGTGAGTTCACGCCTCACGGTTCCGACGAAGCGTTCGGTGTGGGCATTGGCTCGCGGACACCGTGGTGGGATCTTCACGACCTGGATGCCTGCGCCGGAGAAGACCGCGTCGAACAAGGTGGTGAACTGGCCGGCCCGGTCTCGGATGAGGAACCGGAAGCCGTCTGTCCGGTCGCTGAGGTCTATCAATGGGTTGAGGGCTTGTTGGGCGGTCCAGGGGCCATCGGGGTCGGTGGTGAGGCCGAGGATGTGGGCGTAGCGGGTGGCGATCTCCATCACGAAGAACGCATAGACCGAGCTTGAGCAGGTCGCCCTGGATCTGGCGGTAGCCCCAGCCGGTGTTTCCCGCGCCATGCGCTCGTTCAACGCTACGACGGTGTCGTCTACCGGCGGTCGGCCGGTGCGATCGGGATAGGTCCACTTCCTCGCGACCAGGCGCCGGCGCCATCGCAGGATGGTTCCCGGTGTCACCAGTCGGTGCTCGCGCAGCAGCCCGGGGGAGTCGGCGATCTCCACGTCCTCCGTCAGCCGGCGCTTCTCCCGCCGAAGCCTGGCCAACTCCTCGCGCTCGTCCGTGGTCAGCCCGTTGGTGCGGCGTGCCCGCGTCGCGCTCGGCCTGCACGGCCCATTGCCGCACCGCGGTCTCGGTCAGGTCAAAGTCCTTCGCGACCTGACCGAGACCGGTCGCCCCGAAGGCGGAGCTCGACGATCTCGGCCTTGAACTCTGCGGGGAACGACCGGCGGAGCCGCCGCTTCTTCCTGCCCATGGCCTCCATGATGGGACATCCTTCCGGGGGCCTGCGTCCCGTGATCTCTGATCTTCGTCAAAGCGGGACAAACCCACTACCTGACTTGCGGAGCCTTGAGGGAGTCGAGGAACTCGACGTCGCGTTGCAGCGCCGTGTCTTGCCGTTCCAGGGCAACAGGTCGGCGATCCGAACTCGTCCACGCAGCTCACCCGGCTGCCCTCCCCACCTGCGCGTATGGTGAAAGCAAGGCAATGCAGGGCCTTTGCGCAAGAAGATGATCAGTGATGGATTCCTGAACAGGGCCAAGGAGCAGAGTGCTCTTGACCAGGCGAAGCACGCGATCGAAGCGGGAAGGCACATTTTTGTATTCAAGTTCATCGAGGCGCATGCAAATAGCTCCGCAACCGGTGCCATGACCGGGATAAACGACCAGGTGGAGGCCATTGAATCGCTCGGCTGGCGACTGGACAAGATGTCCGCCTGTGGAGGTAACGTCATCGGCGCGCTGGGCAATAGCGAACGTATCGCCATTGTGTGCCTCTATCGACGGATGCCAGGTCCGCCCCAACAGCGCGACGAGACAATCTCGGTCACCAAGCCCAACTAGCTCGAGTTCAACCTATTCGGCGGGGTCGATGAGTGGTCGGCTTCGTCTTCCTGCGCTGCTTTGGTTTCTGGCCGTTCGCGCCGGTGAAGGGATGGGACGCCGTCCTCGATCACCCAGGTCTTGTGGGTGTGACGCAGGTCTTGGACCGCCGGTGCAGCCCACCGTCTGACCGGCTGTGCAGCGCGCCGTCGCGAGCGTCGACGTGGATCTCCTGGTTGTCTAGGTCGACCCGAGACCAGCCTGGCCAGCTCACCCAACGCATGCCGGTGTACGCCGCTGTGACGATCAGGACGGCGTTGCGGGCCGACGTCCGTTCGGCCAGCGGTCACTTCGTCGGGTCGGCGGTCGGCCGTTCGGGTTGGTCGCCGGAGTTGAGTAGCAGCCTGCGGCACCGGTTCGATCCGATCAGCCCGTCGTCGCCTCGCAGAGGACTATCGACAGCAGCCTGACCACCCCGGCGACGCTGCGCTCGCTCAACGACCGGCCGATGTCAGGCAGGTGGGACGAACCGGGCGACTCCCTCGCCGACCGCGACGTGCCAGTGCACGTGCTTGTTGTGCTGTTCGTTGCCCAACGTGGTGAGTACCTGGCAGCCACCGTGCTGATCAACGGCCCATGCGGCGACCTTCTTGACGGTGGTCATCAACTCGGTGGCCAAGTGGTCGTCCAGGTCGAGCAACGACGAGACGTGTCGTGTGGGGATCACGATGATGTGATCGGTTCCGAAGCCTGGCAGAGGTGGACGGAACGCGAGCGTGTTCTCGGTCCGGACGAGCACCTCCACCTTCACCGCGCCTGGAATGACCTCGTCGCAGTACCAGTCCTGCCGCATTCTCCGACCATAGCCACCACGCGTCGTGTCAGGTGTCCTTGCGCCCTCGGGTGCGGGCCTGGGCGAGGCGGTAGAAGTCGGTGCCGGTCTCGATGGCCGAAGGTAAGCCGGCTAGCGATGCTCACCCGGTTGGGGCAACAGCGGCAAAAAGTCCCTGCGCGACGGGGATCTGGAGTGCGGCGGCGATGGTGCGGGCGACACGGGCGCGGCGGGCCCACCGCGTTTACCGTGCCCATCGGACGGGGGTCGTCGTTGCGGTGGATCTCGTTCCGCTTCACCACGGCACGGCGTGGTCGAGGTGGTGTAGCACCTCGCGTAGGGCGTGGGGCAGGTGCTGTTGGTGCCGGATCAGCGTGCAGTCGAGGAGTTCGCGGCGGCGGCTGCGGGCTCAGCGTTCCGTGATCGAGTTCATTCGTGGTATCCGGATGCTGCTGAG
Organism: Actinosynnema sp. NPDC049800; assembly: GCF_040656635.1. Taxonomy (NCBI): domain Bacteria; kingdom Bacillati; phylum Actinomycetota; class Actinomycetes; order Pseudonocardiales; family Pseudonocardiaceae; genus Actinosynnema; species Actinosynnema sp. NPDC049800. Next base: position 39,812 of record NZ_JBFAMT010000018.1, read on the forward strand.
GACGACCTGGATACTGGCGTCGGCGAGGACGACGTCGGACAAGGCTGGGAGCTCCCGTTTCGGTCACGAATCAGGAACCGCAGGGAGCTGTCGGCGTCTTCGAGGTCCATGACGAAATCCCTGGTGGCTTGGATGACCACGCAATCAGCGGCAGAACCGCTCGTTGGACAGGTCCTGCGGTGAGCGGTGGTTCTGGGGGATGAATCAGGCGGGGATCGGGGGAAACCCTGATGGCAGGGCGCCGGACCGTGGGCACGCTTGAGGGGTCAGCAGGCATCCGCAGTTCGAGGAGAGTCATGAGCGAATTCAGGCCCGAGCATCCCCGTGTCGCCGTCGACGCTGTGGTCGACGCTGTTCGCGGGCTGGTCAGCGAGGGCTTCAACCGCCGTGTGGTCGTGCGTGACAGCAAGGAGGACGTGGTGTTGGAGGTGCCGGTGGCTCTCGGGTTGGTCGCGGCGCTGGCCGCTCCGGTGGCCACGGCGATCGGTACCGGTGTCGCGCTGGCCGGCAAGTGCGGGATCACGCTCGAGGACCGCCGACAGCCTGGCGGTCAGTCCGTGACAACGGTCGAAAGCGAGCAGGTGTAGTCGGCAGTCGCAGGTTGTCGCGGTAGCGAGGAGGCACGGGCGGGACGCAGGGGGTTGGTGCCGTCGTCAGTGGTTGGTGGCGGCGCCGCGCTTGATGCTGTGGCTGGAACGACTGTGAAGGCTGGTGATCTTCAGAATCGCCCGGCTTGCATAGGGCTCCATCGCTTGTTGAGGACGGAGTCATGGCAGGAACGTCACGGCAGTCGGCTGAGGTGCGGGCGCGGGCGGGTGCGGCTGGTCTGGGAGCGCCTGGGCGAGTACCCGTCGTGGTGGGCGGTGGTGTGGTCGATCGCGGCGAAGTCTCGGGGTGGCCTTGCAGCAGATGCTGCGCAAGTAGATCCGGTCGGCCGAAGCCGATTGCTGGTGTCACCGGTTCCCGAGCCCATCGCCCACCCTTCCCATTCGGGAGCGGGTGATCTTGACCGCCTCTGCATTTGCGAAGGTGGTCATGGGTTCGCGCTCACCGTTTGCTCCCGGGTTTGCTCCCAGCGGTGGTGGAGAGCGGCGAGCATGGTGTCGATCATCGGTTGGGTGACGTGGGAGTGGACGCCCATGACGCCGCTACCGGGTCACCATCCACATTGCCGCTACGGCACATCTGAGACACGACCCAGGCCGTCCAGGGGCGGTCTCGGGCTTGGTGTCCTCGGTGTTCCTCCGCCGGACCCGTCTGGGTCATCAGGTGCACATCCTTGATCAGGAGTTGCACCGCTCGGTTCACGGTCCCCAGTACCGCTGTGCCGGCGACAATGACTTTCTCGAGCGGCACGGGACCGGGCCATGCTGATCGACTGGGACGAGGCACGCGTCGATAGGCCCGACCTGGTCTCGTGCTGCCCGGAAACGCCGGGGCCTCCTGGACGATGCGCTCGCGGTCCACGCCGCGCAGGCGTCGCCCCTCGGCGACCGCCGCGTGTCCGTGCAAGGCGGACGGAAGGTGAAGATGGTTCATGTCTGGGGTGGGAGACGTTAAGAGACCCCGAGCCCACATGCCGACATCGTGTCGGTAAAGTTGCCGACATGATGTCGACAACTCAGGTGGGTCGGTAGCCGATGTTCTTGACGACCCGTGAGCTGGTTTTCGCCAGGAGCCGCTTCGCGCTGATGGGCACCGTGGTCGCGTTGATCGCGATCCTCATGGTGCTGCTGTCCGGGCTGTCGGTGGGCTTGGTCGACGACGGCGTTTCCGGGCTGAAGAAGCTGCCCGTCACGTCGTTGGCCTTCGAGCGGGACGTGGCGGCCGACGCGGCGTTCTCGCGCAGCGTGGTGGACCTCGGCGCGGTCGACGAGTGGGCGGAGCGCGACGGCGTCACCGACGCCGCGCCGTACGGGAACACCTTGGTCAACGCCAAGACCAACGGTGACGTCGACATCGACCTGGCGCTGTTCGGCGTCCAGCCCGGTTCGTTCATCGACCCGGAACCGACGCAGGGCACGCGCCTGGGGTCCAACCCGAACGAGATCGTGGTGAGCGCCACGGCACTGGACGCGGGCGTCCGGCTCGGTGATGTCGTCACGGTCGACAGGGTCGGCACCGAGTTGACCGTCGTCGGCGTGCTGGACGGTCAGCACACTTACGGCCACGTCGACATCGGCTACATCCCGCTGCGCACGTGGCAGGAGATCCGGACCGGGACCGCGCCGGGCGCTCAGGCACCGGCACACGCCTACGAGGAGATCACCGCGGTCGCGGTGCGATCCGCGTCCGAGGCCGACCTCGCCGCGGGCGACCGCGACGCCGGCACGATGTCGATGACGCTGGAGGAGTCCTTCGGCGCGTCACCCGGCTACACCGCCGAGACGTCGACCCTGCAGATGATCCAGGTGTTCCTCTACGCGATCTCGGCCCTGGTGGTCGGGGCCTTCTTCACCGTGCTGACCATCCAGCGCAAACCGGAGATCGCGGTGCTGCGCGCGATGGGCGCGAGCACGCGGTACGTGTTGCGGGACAGCCTGGCCCAGTCGCTGGTGCTGTTGACGATCTCGACCGTCCTGGGGGTCGGCGTCGGGGTGGCGGCGGGCGCCGCGATCTCGTCCACGCCGATGCCGTTCTCGCTCGACCCGGGGTCGATCGCCGTCGCGGGGCTGCTGCTGGTGGTGCTCGGCATGGCAGGTGCGGCCATCGCGGTGCTGCGCATCGTCAAGGTCGACCCCCTCACCGCGCTGGGAGGCAACCGATGAGCGCCGGGCTGTTGTTGGACGAGGTCACCCTCCGTCACGGCGACGGGGAGGACATCACCACCGCGCTCGACGAGGTGACCCTGCGCGTCGGGGAAGGCGAGATCGTCGCGGTGGTGGGGCCGTCGGGGGCGGGCAAGTCGAGCCTGCTCGCGGTGGCGGGCGGGCTCACCGTGCCCGATTCGGGTCGAGTGCTCGTCGGTGACGTCGACCTGTCGGGCACCGAGCGGGACCGGGCGCGGATCCGTCGGGAGCGGATCGGCTACGTGTTCCAGAGCAACAACCTGATCCCCTCGCTGACCGCCGTCGACCAGGTGCGGTTGCCGCTGACGTTCGGTCGGCACGACGCGAGCCGCGACCCCCTCGAACTGCTCGCCGAGGTGGGCATGGAGCACAAGGCCGGTCGTCGGCCTCACGAGCTCTCCGGTGGTGAACGCCAACGGGTCGGCATCGCCCGTGCGCTGGTCACCCGGCCGCGCCTGCTGCTCGTCGACGAGCCGACCGCCGCGCTGGACCGCCGGCGCAGTCACGAGGTGGTCGAACTGCTGGCCAAGGAGACCCACCACCTCCGGATGGCTACAGTCGTGGTCACGCACGACCACGACGTGCTGCGCCACTGCGACCGGGTCTACGAGATGGTCGACGGCAGGCTGAACCCGACCCAGCCCGCCCTGGCGTAGCGAAAGGCGACACCCGCCAGGAGGAGAGCATGCCCCGCATCCAGGCGCCCACCGTGGCCGAGCACCGCGCACGGCAACGGCGGGCGATCCTGGTCGCGGCGCACGAGTTGCTCGCCGAGACGGGTCAAGCCCCGTCGCTGGCCGCCGCGGGCGCGCGCGCCGGTCTCGCTCGGTCCAGCGTCTACCAGTACTTCTCCTCGCGAGACGCACTCCTGCAGGCCGTGGTCGAGGACACCTTCCCGGCCTGGGCCGCCCAGGTGCGCGCCCACGTCGCTGCGGCACCCACCCCGGCCGATCAGGTGTGGGCGTACGTGGAAGCCAACGTCGCGCTGTTCTCCGGGCCCGAGCAGGCGGTCGCCAAGGCCTTGCGGACCGCCATGGACCCCTCAGTGCTGCACGAGCACAGCGCGCGGCTGCACGCCCAACTCCGGGAGCCGCTCGTCAACGCCCTGCGCCTGCTCGGCGAGGCGGATCCCGACCAGATGGCCGAGTTGGTCAACGCGACCGTCCTGCGTGCGTCACAGGACATCGAGCGCGACGGTCGAACGGCCGTGCTGGCCCTGCTCGACCGGCTCCTCCGCCCCTACCTGGACGTGAACCGGACCGGGCGGCCCCATGGCGCGCCAGAAGTCGGGCATACCTCCTGAACTGCACATACGTCTGCGCAGGTTCGTGGTGGGCAACTCGGTGTAAGGCAACTCTATAGTTTCAGTGTTGATTGAACCTGTACGTGGCCGCCGGGTACTTTGATCCGGCGGAGGTCGCTGTGCGGTAGGGCACAGCCCTACTTCAGGGCGTATGCCCTGATGATCGTCTGCCGTTGCGAGGAGCCGGCCGAGTCGGACACGCTCGACCGCAGCGAGACGAAGTCCGCGCCGGCCGGGTGGTGGACCGTGGCCTGCCACTGGTCGCGGTCACGTTTCACGGTCGCCGGCCGCCAGGTCGTGCCGTCGTCGTAGGAGACCTCGATCGCCGGCGGGCTCACGCCGACGAGGTCCGCGCTTCCGTTGCGCTGCACGTACACCGGGAACGTGAACGGCCGTCCCGCCGACGCGGCGTTGTGGTTGTCGAGGTTCGGCGCGTACCGCACCGCCAGCAACGGCAGGGGGACGGGCTCGGCGCTGTACTCCGACGTGAACGTCCACTCGGCGCTGATCCGGGTGGAGAGCCGGCTGTGCGGCCGGTCGGACTTCGAGCGGACGGTGTACTCCGCGCGTTCCGGCTCGACGACGAAGAAGAGGTTGCCGGGTTCCGGGTTCTCGCCGATGACCTCGCCGTTGCGCAGGAGGGTCAAAGTGCCGGATCCCGTGTAGCCGATGCGCCCACCGTCCTGGTCGCTGCCAAGAGGTAGGGAGAGGCGCAGGATGTTGGTGCCGTCGCCGTCGGAGTCCCGCACCGCGTTGTTGATCGGCGACCAGTACTCCGACGATGCGAAGCCCGGGCCGAACACGCCGACGCCCCACCGCATCGTGGTGGTCCGGCCGCGCTGGAAGGTCAGCGGCGCGACCTGCCGGTTGCTGGTCGCCGCGAAGTCCGGTTGGCCCTCGGGAACCTCGACGAACTCGAGCTCCCACTGCCAGTCGACCTCCGGGGTGAAGTACTCGGTCAACGCGCCCGGCAGCGGCAGGTGCATGATCCAGTCCCGACGTCCGACCGTGCCGGGCGTGGTCCGGGCGTGGGTGGAGCGCACCTTCGCGAGGTCGCGGTCGTGGAAGGTCCACCGCGGTGACGGTGGCACGACGTCGGGCACGACGTGCCGCACGTGGTAGAGGTACGGGCTGCCGTCGAACGACGTCCCGTTCCACTGCGCCAAGTGCGCCTCCACCCCGAACCTGAACGTGCCTTCCCCGGTGGTCGAAGGCCGGATGGTCATGGTGTCGAAGGCGGTCTTCTGCCCTCTGACGATGACCCCCTGTCGACCCCACGTCGTCTCCCGCGAGAAGGAGACCCATCCCTTGCCCGGCTTCGCGTTCGGCTCGTCCGTCCGGACACCGACCGGTTCGGCCTCGCGTGCGTCGAGGACGATCTCGGCGTCACCGGTGACCGTGAACGCCGGCTCGACGATCTCGGCGTTGAGGTAGTCCTCCCCGCTGCGCTTGAGGATGGTGCCGAAGAGGAGGTACTCACCCTTCGGCAGCCGGACCCTGGTGGTGCCCGACTCGTCGTACGGCCGGTACACCCTGGGGTAGTGCGCCTCCGGGGCGACGTTCCCCAGGCGAACGCTGTACTCGGCGGTCGGCGCGCCGTCGTGGTCGACGACCTTGAACGTCACGTCGTGGTGCTCGACCTCCCGGTGCACCGTGATCGGGGTGCGCACGTCCTGGCCGCCACCGGTCGCGGTGAAGGCTCCGCTGTAGACGCCGTCCGCCCCGTGGGTCCTGGTGTCGGTGGTGATGGTCGTGGTCGCCTGTGCCCCCGCCGGGACGGTCAGCGTCACCGGGTCGAACGTGAACATCCCGGCCGGCGCGGGGGATCCGTCGGAATCCGAGACCTTCGCGGCGAAGTCCAACGTCACCGGCTCGGCGCCGGTGTTGGTGTAGGTGACGGACTTCGCGATCGGCTCGTCATCGTCGTGCGGCCACTGCTGAACGCCGAGGCTCAAACTCCCCACCGACGCGAACACCGTGGACATCGAGGACTTCTCGACATCCACCCGACCGGCGCCCTGCTCGAACACCGTCAGCCCGTCGTTCGGCTTGGCGTTGCCCATGAGCGCCGCCTTCAGCTGACCGGCGGCCCAACCCGGGTGCTGAGCGGCCAGGATCGCCGCCGCGCCGGCCACGTGCGGTGCGGCCATCGACGTGCCGGACTGCGCGACATGACCACCGCCCGCCTTCGCCGCCACGATCTCCGAGCCGGGTGCGGTGATGTCCGGCTTGATCACGCCGTTGACGTGGCCGCGGTTGGAGAAGTTGGCGAGCCGCTCGTCCCGGTGCACCGCCCCGACGGTCAGCGCGGCCGCCGCGGCGCCAGGACCCGGGACCTGCTCACCGAAGTTGCCGGCCGCGACCACGAAGAGCACACCGGTCTCCGCGGTGATCCGGTCGACGGCCTGCGACAGCGGATCGGTGCCGTCACTGGGACGCAGGCCGCCGAAACTCATATTGACCACGTCGGCGCCGTTGGCCGCGGCCCACTCCATGCCGGCGATGATCCCCGAGGTCGAGCCCCAACCGTCGTCGTCGAGAACCTTGCCGTTGAGCAACTTGGCACCCGGTGCGACACCGGGATACCTCTCGTTGTCCCCGGTGATGGTCGAGGCCACATGCGTGCCGTGACCGTACCGGTCGGAAACGCTGTCGCTGTCGGTGAAGTTCTGCTCACCCGAGATCGCGCCGGCCAGGTCGGGGTGCTCGGCGTCGATCCCGCTGTCCAACACCGCGACCGTCGAACCGGCTCCGGTGTGCCCGGCCGCCCACGCCCGCGGCGCCCCGATCTGCGCGGTCGACCGGTCCAGGCTCGCCCGCACCGGCTCGTCGAGCCAGACGCGCTCGGCGGATCTCGCGACCGGCCAGTACGCGCCGGACCGTTCCACCGAGACCGCGGTGGCACCCATGGCCGGCAGCTCACGGCTGACCACTGCGGCCGCGCTGCGTGGCGTCGGGCCGGCGTGGTCGACGATCAGCGGCAGCCGGTCGCCGGGGAGTTCGGCCAGTGCGCTCGCGTTGAACAGGTCGGGGTCCAGCGTGCCGCGGGACAGCAGGGGAACGGCGTCCTCCGGGACGACGTGCGTGTCCCCGTGCTCGTCCCTGCTGATGTAGAAGGTGACGTGCTCGCGGCCCTCGGCCGCCCGCACCTGCGCTCCCTGCGGTCCGCCGAGGACCACCGCGTCGCCCGTCAGCAACGTGATCTCCGGCCCGGTCGGCGTCAGCTCCGGCGTGGACGCCGCGGCGGCCGGGTACCCCGCTCCCGCCGCCGCTGTTCCCGCTGCGACCACTAAGGACGTCACCAGGCCGAACCGCACCCGTTTGTGCCTCATCGAGTCCTTCTCCCGTCTGTGCGTCCACTGCTCCAGTCGGAGGTCAAGACGCCGGGCGAGGACTGTCGGGTTGCTCGCCGCTCGACAATCGCCACTGCGTGACGTCGTACGGGCGATCGTGGTCCAGGATCTCCACGTCCCTGTCCTGCTCGCTCAGGGGTGGCCGGTGCAGCAAGGCGAAGGCGTTGGCACGCTCGCGGACGTTGCGACTGCGTGGCGGAGGGGATGCGACAAGTCGGAGTCTCAGGTCTTCGCGTGCCTGCTTTCTCGGGATCGGGGGTGCGCGTCATCGATCGGCAGCTGCCTGCCGGTGGCCCAGACGACGAGCGCGCCAACCGCGAAGCCGGCCCCGGCGAGACTGGAGCCCACCCAGCCGTGGGCGGTGTAGAGGGCGGTGGTCGTGGCCGCGCCGAGGGCGGAGCCGAGCGAGTAGAAGACCATGTAGCCGCCGATGGCGCTGCTGGTGCGATCCGGGTACGCGGCGGTGAGCAGGTGCTGGTTGCTCACGTGCACGGCCTGCACGGCGAAGTCGAGGACCACGATTCCGATGATGAGGAGCGACAACGACCAGGGCAGCTGCGCGATCACAGCCCACGAGAGGATGAGCAGGCCGAGGGCGAGACCGGTGACCGGCGCCGCCCGTCCCGCATCCGCCCACCGCCCGGCGCGTGCCGCGCCGAGCGCGCCGGCGAGCCCGGCGACGCCGAGCAGCCCGATGTGGCTCTCGCTCAGCTGCCACGGCGTGTCTGCCAGCGGCAGGGACAGCCCGCTCCACAGGGTTCCGAACGACGCGAACGAGAAGAACGCGATGAGCCCGCGCGTCAGGAGGGCGCGCTGCCCGAACAGTCCGCCGAGTGAGGCGACGGCCCTCCGGTACCCCGAGGGTCGGTGGGGGCGCTCCTCTGCCGGCAGCACGGCGAGGACCAGGGCCGCGAGCCCGAGTGACAGCATCGCGAGCACGGCGTAGACGCTCCGCCAGCCCCACACGTCGGCGAGCGCGCCGGCGACGACCCGCGCGCTCAGGATGCCGACCACAACGCCCGAAGTCACGACGCCGATGTTCCGTCCGCGTTCGGCGGGCGGCGAGACCGACGCGGTGTAGGCCACCGCGGTCTGCACCACGACTGCGAACACCCCGGCCGCCGCGAGCCCCGCGAGCGCCATCCACGCGGCTGCCGCCGAGGCCGTGAGGAGCAGGCCCACCGCGGTGAGCGCCAGGTGGACGGCGATGAGTCGGCGCCTGTCGACCACATCACCAAGCGGCACCAACAGCACCAGCCCCGCCAGGTAGCCGACCTGGCCGATCGCGACGATCCACCCCGTGGACTCCGCCGACACACCGAGATCTCGTCCCATCGGCGTCAGAACCGGTTGCGCGGCATAGATGCTCGCCACCGCGACACCACACGCCACCGCGAGCAACAACCGTCGCCACACGTTCATGAGACTCCCAATTAGTAGCAGTTTGCAACCAATCGGACCGTACGGCACAATGGTTTCAATTCGCAACTCAATGGGAGGTGTCATGTCCCGCACCGCCATGAGCGCTCCGACCCCTGGCTGGACCGACCCCGAATGCCCCGTCGCCCGCACGCTCGACCTCGTCGGCGACAGGTGGAGCCTTCTCGTCATCCGCGACGCGATGGACGGGGTGCGGTCGTTCACCGAGTTCCAGCGACGCACCGGCATCGCCCGCAACATCCTCGCCGACCGCCTCCGCAAGCTCACCACTCACGGGCTCCTCGCCCAGTGCGCCGCACCGTCGGGCCGCCGCCAGGAGTACGTGCTCACCGACTCCGGTCGAGACCTCTTCGCGGTCATCCTCACCCTGCGGCAGTGGGGGCAACGCCACGCCTTCGCCCCTGGTGAGGCCCACTCCGTCCTGCTCGACGAGCACGGCGCCCCGGTGCCGGAGATCGCGCCGACCAGTGCCGACGGGACCCTCCTCGGCACCGGCAACACCCACGTCCGGAAGGTCCGCTAGAACGTGGCCCACCGGGTCCGGCGGATGCGGACTCCAGCCGAGCCGCGGCGGGCGCACCGGGAGTCGGAGTCGACGAAACGTGGGCGCCGCGAGTCGGTGCAGCGGTGCCGCGAGGAATGCCCGGTCGCCGGGTCGGGTGTCACCGTTCGGCGGCACACCCGATCGGGGCCCAAGCGCTGACAGCCGGGCCGCCGCGGCGGACGCTGATCGGCATGAGGAGTACGGGCGTGGTCGTGTCGGTGGTGGTCCTGCTGCTGGCCTTTGTGGCTCCCGCCGCCGCGCGCGGTCAGGGGGTGGTGGTCGACTCGGATCGGTCGGCGACCTGGCGCGGCCGGCTGGTTCGGGACGACCCGCGGGTGCGGGACGTGCCTGAGTGCCGGCCCGTGGGGTGCGACCGGGTCGAGGTGGCGGTTCGGCTGCCCGTGCGGCTGCGGGACCGGCCCGGTGGGGTCGAGGTGGCGATCCGCACGGTCGGCGCGACGCCCGACGACAGCCTGGGCTTCGCCGTCTACCGGAACGGTCGTCGGGTCGGTCTTGCCGACGCCCAGATCGGCACCTCCCGGTCGGTGTGGCTGCCGAAGCTCACCGCCCACTACACCGTCTACGTCTTCCAGAACCCGTTCGTGCCGGAGCTGGCGTCGGCCACCGTCCGGTACGAGGGCGCGGTGGAGAACGAGGACTCGCGGCTCGAACCGGCGCCGCGCGACCTGCTGCCCGACCTGGAGGCGCTGCCGCAGCGGTTCGCGACCTTCGACACGCCGCCCCCGTTCTTCGGTGACTCGGCCGAGCCGGGCTCGTCGTGCTTCCGCAGCGAGGTCGACGAGCGGGACGCGCGGCTGTGCCTGCGGTTCGGCCAGGCGATGGTCAACACCGGCGACGGCCCGGTGGACGTCCGCTACCGCACGCCCGCCGGCGAGCGGCCGGACGAGGTGCCCGGGGCCCAGCGCATCCACCGCTCCGACGGGACGTTCACCGACGTCCCGTCCGTGGGCGCGATGCACTACCACCCGATCCACTCCCACTACCACTTCGAGGACTTCTCCGTCTCCGAGCTGTGGGCGTTGGACGCGGCCGGGCGGCCGACGGGGACCGCACCCGTCGCCACCGGCAAGAAGAACGGCTTCTGCATGGCCGACACCGAGCTGGCGTGGTGGGACCGGAAGGGCAACGCGCCGCAGAGCTACCCGGCACCACGCTGCTTCGACCCCGAACCGGACTCGCCGCCGGGGGTCGACGCGTTCAAGAACGGCATCGCCAGGGGCTGGGCGGACGAGTACTGGTGGGCGCTGCCCGACCAGATGATCGAGGTCAGCGGGCTGGGGGACGGCACGTACGCACTCGTCACGCGGGTCGACCCCGGGAACAGGCTGCACGAGTCGGAGGAGAACGACAACTGCGTGCGGGTACCGATCACGCTGACCGGTCTCGCCACCGGCACCCCGACGGCGGCACTGGGCAGCCCGGCCGAGCCCTGCACCTGACCCGCGTCGACGGAACATCCGGCGACGTTGCCCCGTCTGTTCGGCGCCGTCTCGCGGACGTCGGGGACAGGTTCAGCGGCCCGAACTCGTCCGGGCAGGTCACGCGTCCGCGGGCACGGCCGTTTCGCGGCGGAGCGCCTGCAGGGTCTCGAGCTCGCGATCGATGTCGCGCCGCTTGGCCTCGAGGCGTTCGACCTCCTGGGCGAGCAACTGCTCCATGACGCCGGTGCGCTCTTCGGGCGTGGCCTCCAGGCAGGGGAGCAGCTCCTTCACGGTGGCGCTGGCCAGGCCGGCGGCGAACAGGTGCTGGATCAGGACGACCCGCTCGACCGTGGAGTCGTCGAAGTCGCGCCACCCACCGGGGGTGCGCTCGGAGCGGATCAGCCCGTGCTCCTCGTAGTACCGCAGGGACCGGGTGCTGACGCCGCTCGCATCCGCTAGCTCACCGATGCGCATGAGACCTCCTGACGCTGTCCGCCGCCTCCCATTCTTGCAGTTGACACCGGTGTGAAGTTTCACGATTGCGGGGCCGCGCCCGGCAGGGGCGCCCGGGGAGCCGGAGGTCACCGTGAATGCCCGGATCCACGCGTGGTCGGACTCCGTCCGGCGCCCGGCACGCCCTGGACCAGGGCCCGGCCGGGGAGCCCGGACTCGACCCGGTTCGGGGCCCTGACTGCCGACCTCGTGGAGATCGGCGTCCGCCATGTCGAGCCTGAGGGCTTCCGTTCGGCGGGCAGCTGCACCGCTCCGACGTCACCACCTGCTCGTGACTCACCTCGATGAAAGGTCACCCGCCATGCACTGGTTCTACCTCGGCATCGCCGTCGTCTTCGAGATCGCCGTCGCCGTCGCCGCAGGCAAGGCCCGAGGCTTCACCCGGCCTGCCTGGACCGTCGCCACGCTGGTCAGCGGCGGCATCGCCACGTACCTCCTCAGCCTGGCGCTGCTGACCTTCGACGTCGGCGTCGGCTACGCGATCTGGACCTCCGTCGCAGGCGTCGGGATCGTCGTCCTCGGCGCCCTCTTCTTCGGACAACGTCTCGACTGGCGCAAGCTCCTCGGCATCGCCGCCGTCATCGCCGGGGTCGTCGGCCTCCAACTCAGCGGAGCAGCCTGATGACCGACACCAGCCCCGCACCACGCCACCTCGAAATCGATCGTCAGGAAGGACCTCACATGACCGACGAAACCGCCACCGCCCGCCGTGACCGGGCACGGGCATGGCTGGTGCTCCTCCTCGCCGGGGCCTTCGAGGTCGGATACGCCCTCTCCGTCGGAGGCAGCCACGGCTTCACCGTGCTGTCCTGGTCGCTCGTCGCGGTCGTCTTCTTCCTGCTGACGCTCTTCGCCCTCAGCCTCGCCCTGCGCACCATCGACGTAGGCATCGGCTACGCCGTCTGGGCCGGCATCGGCGCCGTCGGAGCCGCACTGCTCGGCCCCGTCTTCTTCGGGGAGACCCTGACCCCGGTCAAGGCCTTCTGGCTCACCGTGATCATCGCGGGCGTCGTCTGGCTCAAGCTCTCCGACAGCCCCGAGCGAACGCGGACCGAGCGGCCTGCCCGGCCTTGACGACCCCGGCACGCCCGGCTGTCGCCGTGCGCCGATCGCCGTAACCCCCTTGGAGCGAAAGGGACAACCGCGACCGAACCTCGGACGGGCGGGTCGTGCGCGGGGCAGCATTGGCGTTCGGCCTTGCCGCGAGGAAGCTCGCAGGCCGATCGAGGGGGGAACCTTGTTACCACGAAGAGCCCTGGCCGCGCTGTTGGGTACCGCGATAGTGGCATCGGGCATGGTTGCCACGACCGCGGAGGCGGCGCCTCACTCCACGCGGTCGTACCCGGTGCTGGCTTCCTACACCGACTCCGCGAAGCGTCACACCGCGTTCCCGTGGCAGGACCAGGACGCGCCGTTGGGCGCCTCGACGCGGGACGGTCGACTGCACGTCTCGCGGGTCTACCTGACGTTCGACGTCGCGCAGTTCGCCGGGGCCCGGATCCTCGGCGCGAAGCTCTACCTCCAGGAGAGCTCGACGGCCGACTGCGCCAAGCGCGCGATCGAGGTGTGGCAGACCGCGCCGGTCACCGGTGATCCCACGTGGGCGGACGCGCCGAGGCGCGAGCGGTGGTTGGACGACTTCACCGCGACCGGGGTGTGCCTGTCCTACCCGTCGTTCGACGTCGCGGCCGCGATGCGGGACGCGTCGGCGCGCAACGAGTCCCGGATCACGGTGGAGGTCGCCGTGCCGGCGCCGCTCGAACGCGACACCACCTACGGTCGGACGTTGTACGGGTACTACAAAGCCGCGCTGAGCGTGCAGCACAACCAGGCTCCGTCCATTGTGGACCAGCACCGCTACAACTCCGGCAAGCCGTGCGCCACCACGCCTCCCTACCCGAAGCTGAGCACCTCGTTCGTGACGCTGGAGGCGCTGGCCGCCGACGGCGACCCGGGCGACCAGAGCCCGAGCTCCCTGACCGTCGACTTCGCCCTGTGGCCGCAGGACGACCCGACCGCGCGGACCGAGAAGGCCTCGCAGTTCGCGAGCACCACCCGGGTGGGCAGCGCGGGCTTCCCGGGGCTCGCCGACGGGAGGACCTACTCCTGGCAGGCACGCGCCGGTGACGGCGCCGACCTGTCCGCCTGGTCGACACCCTGCCACTTCGTCGCCGACGGGGTGAAACCGCCCGCACCCGCGATCACCTCCCCCAACTACCCGCCGAACGACGGTTCGTCGACGGCGCCCGTGGGCGAGGACGGCGTGTTCGTCTTCGACGCCCGCGGTGACGCCGACACGATCGGGTTCGGCTACACGTGGGGCAGCACGATCCCGGTGCCCGGCTGCTTCAACGGGGAGCTGGGCCGGCTGATCTGCGCGGACCCGTTGGACGGCGACCAGGCGGTCCGGGCGGACCACCTCGGCGGCACGGCCACGACGACCCTCGTCCCGCCCAACGCCGGCCCGCAGAAGCTCACGGCGTGGTCGATCGACGCCGCGGGCAACCGCTCGGCGCCGAGCGAGTACTCCGTGTTCGTCCCGGCCAGCAGCCCGTCCATCACCCTGGTCGGCGACGAACCCCGGTGGAACCAGGACGTGACCCTGCGGTTCGTGCCGCTGCCCGCCCTGGCCGACCGCACCGTCGACTTCGTCTACCGGCTCGATTCGGGGGAGCAGCAGGTGATCGCGGCCGGCGCGGACGGCACGGCGACGATCACCTTCCGGGCCGATGACCCGAGGGGCCACACCGTCACCGCGAGCAGTCGCAGCGCCGACGGCTGGACGTCCGGCGCGGCGACCTGGACCCATTACTTCTTCCCGGGGCCGGGTGTGCACTCCGACGTGTACACCGACAGCGGCGAACCGACCGGGGGCGTGGGCGTGCCGGGCACGTTCACCTTCAGCCCGCCGCCGGGCTGGACCCAGGTCTCGACCTACCGCTACTCCCTCGACTGGGGCGAGTACGTCGACGTCCCGGCCGGCCCGGACGGCACCGCGACGATCACGCTGACACCGACCACCAGCGGCTACCACGATCTCGACGTCTACGCGATCGACGCCGACGGACGGTACAGCGACTACAGCAACCTCTTCACGTTCAACGTCGCGTGAGACCGACCGCCGCTGACCGGTCGACCGGAGTTCCGGCTCTGACGACCGGTCAGCGGCCCGGTGTCGCCGGCAGCGCGAGGGACAGCGCGAAGCGGCCGTCCAGGAACATGAGCCCGCGCTCCGCGAACTGGGCGAACGCGGCCTCGACGTCCGCCACCGGCCGGTCGAGGCCCAACGCCGAGCGGACGGCCGGAGCGGTGGTCGGACGGTCGCTGCACGCGAGGTAGATGTCGGCGAGCGCGTCGTGGAAGGTGTAGGTGCCGTCACGCCCCTGCTGCCGCCTGTCGTCGATCTGGAGGAACCCGCGGGTGGACCGGAACGTGAGCGACGGGCGGCTGCCCGACCACGCCGCCGACCACTCCGCGACCGCCTTCGCCAACGGCTCGTAAGCGGACGGCGGCAGGGCGTCGGCGAACTCGTGGTCGAAGAAGTAGGCGACCCGGGCGAGGTCCACCGTCTCCGGGTACACGTGCCGGTAGCTGGGCTCGACCACGCGGCGCGCCGGCCCGAACCGGTCGGGTCGCGCGTAGAGCGGGCTGAAGCGCTCGAGCCAGATCCCGGCCGCGCTCGCCGGCGGTTGCAGGTGCGCCAGGTGCGGCACGACGGCCGCCTGGGCCAGGTAGTCCTCCTCGGTCTCGCCGGGGAAGCCCCACAGGATGTTCCAGCCCACTTCGATGCCGTAGTACCGGGCCCACCGCAGCAGGTTGACGTTCTGCGCCGCCCGCACGCCCTTGTCCATCAGCCGCAGCACGTCCGAGCTGAGCGACTCCAGCCCCGGCTGCAGGTGCGTGACGCCGCCGCGCGCCAGGACCTTGATCTGCTCCTTGGTGAGGTTGGCCTTGACCTCGTAGAAGATCTGGAAGTCGTGGCGCCCGTCGGCCAGCGCGGGGAACAGCTCCTTCAGGTAAGCCGGGTCGAGGATGTTGTCGACCGCCTCGAAGCGGAACGCGCGGTAGCGCCGCGACTGCCCGACCAGCTCGTCCAGCACCCGTTGCGGCGACTTGGCGCGGAACCGCATCGTCGTGCCGTTGAGGCCGCAGAACGTGCAGTGGTGCTTCGCTCCCCACCAGCAGCCCCGCGCCGACTCGAACGGGAGCCACACCTGCGTGGTCGGCAGGCCCAGCGCGGCCGACCGCTCGAAGAACTCGCCGTAGTCCGGCGCGGGCAGGTCGTCCAGGCGGTCGAGTGGTGGCGACGGGGTGGCCGCCACCACCCGGTCGCCGTCACGGCGGGCGACGCCGGGAATCCCGGCCACGTCGGTTCCCGTCGCCAACGCGGCCAGCAGCAGGGGGAAAGCCCGGTCCCCCTCACCGATGACCGCGTAGTCGACGCAGTCCACCGAGCGCACGAGTTCGAGGCCCATCTCACCGTCGAAGTTCGCGCCGCCGAACACCGTGACGAGGTCGGGGTAGCGCTCCTTCAGCCGCCGGGCCAACGCGAACGACGCGGTGTTCTGCTGGAACGTCGAGCTGAAGCCGACGACTCCCGTGCGGAGCCAGTCGAACCCGTCGACCAACGCGTCGAGGTACGCGGGCACGTCCTGCTCGCGCGTGCGCAACAGCCGGTCGCGCACCGACTCGGACCCTTCCGCCAGGTAGGTCAGCTCGTCGGCGAACTCCTCGGGCAGCTCGCCGTCGGCGTCCGGCGCCGAGGAGCCGAACGCCGCCACGGAGAACAGCCAGTCGCCGACCTGCCTGCCCCGGTGATCGGCGAGCAACCGGTAGTAGTCCGGTCCGATCCGCGCCGCGAAGTCGAGGTTCGCGTGCAGGGTGCGCACCGGGAAGCCGGCCGCCTCCCCGATGGCCTTCAGCAGTCCTAACTGGATCGACGGTCGATCGGCCTGCATGAACGGCATCGACACCAGGACCGTCGGCGCGGTCACGGCTGCGAGCTGCCCGGCGTGGTGCTCCTGCTGATCAGGGCCGGCGTCGCCGAGCCCGGCGGGACGGGCGGGCAGGGGGGCGCGGCCCGGCTGATCAGGCTCGAGGACGCCGCGTACGCGACGACCAGGGCGGCGTGGTGCGGCGTGAACGACGTGGCGAACTGGTCGCTGAAGGGGCGCTCGTCCGCCTCCTCCGCCACCTCGGTGACGTCGCCGGCGACCTTGAGGATGGCCGACAGCAGGGCGCGCTGCGGGTCGCTCAGCTCCAGCGATTCGAGCTTCGCGAAGAGCTCTTCGACTTCTTCTGCGGTGATGAAGGGTTCGGTCATCGTGCTGTGCCTCTCAACTGTCCGATGTGGACTTGGCGAGCTTGGCGCGCGTGTCGTGCCCGGCGGGGTGGCCGAGCTGGTCGACGATGTCGGCGGATCGCTGCCACGCGTCGTGGGCGGCGTCGACGTCGCCCGCGTCGTGGTGCGCGTCGCCCAGCGACGACAGCACGTGCGCTTCGTTGATCCGGTAGCCGGACGCCCGGAACAGCTCCACCGCGGCCTGGTAGCAGGCCACCGCCTGGGCGTGGTCCTCTAGTTGGTGGTAGGTGTAGCCGAGGCTGTGCCAGGTCTGGCCGGCGCCGAGCTGGTCGCCGAGCTCCGTTTGCAGGTCGAGTGCCTTGCGGCAGTGCTCGATGGCCGTCGCGTGGTCACCGAGCAGCGCGTGGAACCACCCGACGGCGTTGAGCACCTTGGCCTGCCCCGCCTGGTGCCCCGCCGCCCGGAACAGCGCCAGCGCCTGCTCCGCGTTCGCCAGCGCCTCGGCGTTGCGCTCCTGCCGTTCGAGCGACCACGAGAGGTAGAACCGGACGTAGGCCTCGCCGACGCGGTCGCCCGCCCCGCGGTAGAGGCGCAGCGCGAGGTCCAGTTCGGCGCACGCGTCCTCGTACTCGCCGAACCACACGTAGGTGCAGCCGAGGTAGCAGTGCGCGAAGGCCTGCTTCAGCGGGTCGCCGAGCCGTCGTGCGGCGGCCAGCGCCACGGTCAGCGCGTCGATCTCGTCCTGCCAGTGGCCCTGGTGCGCGAGGAACCGCCGGGTCGACCGGACCAGCTCCCACACCTCGGCGTCGAACTCGGGCTCCTGGTGGATCGCGGCCAGGAGCACGCGGTGCTCGGCGTCGAACCAGGCCAGCGCCTCGGTGCGGTCGGCGACCGGCTCGGGCGTGACGCCCGGCGGGAGCGCGGTCAGCGGGGCCGGTTCCTCCCGGCGCGGGTCGAGCAGCAGGTCCGCCTGGTCCGCGGTGTGCAGGTAGTGGCCGAGCGTTCGGCGGACGGCGGCCCGCCGGTCGTCCTCCGCGTCGAGGGCCTGCGCCTGTTCGGAGGCGTAGGCGCGCAGCAGGTCGTGGCAGGTGTAGCGGCCCGGGCTGTGCTCGGTGACGAGGTGGGCGTGGGAGAGCTCGGCCAGCAGTCGGCGCACCGTGCGCGGCGGCAGTCCGGCCAGGCTCGACGCGGCACGGGTGCCGAGGTCGGGTCCGGGGTGCAGGCCCGTCAACCGGAAGAGCCGGGCCGCGTCGGGGCTGAGCTGGAGGTACGACCAGGAGAACACGGCCCGGGGATCGGTCGCCGGGTCGGCGCCCGAGAACTCGTCGAGACGACCCCGCGCCGCGCGCAGCTCACGAGCGAGCGCCGCCAGCCCGAACTTCGGGTGCGTCGTCGCGCGGGCCGCCACCACCGCGAGCGCCAACGGCAGCCGGGCGCACAGCGCGACGATCTCGTCCACCGCCCGGGGCTCGGCCGCGACCCGTCCGGCGCCGAGCCGGCCGGCCAGCAGCCGCCGCGCCTCGTCCGCGCCGAGCAGGTCGACGGTCAGGTACCGGGCCCCGTCGGCCACCAGCCCGGTCAGCTGGTCCCGGCTGGTCACCAGCACGAGGCAGGCCGGCGACCCGGGCAGCAGCGGGCGCACGTGCTCGGCGTCGCGCGCGTTGTCCAGCACCACCAGCACCCGGCGGTTCGCGAGCAGGCTGCGGCACAGGCCGACCTGCGCCTCGAACCCGACCGGGATCCGCTGCGGCGGCACCTCGAACGCGTCCAGGAACCGCCGCACCGCCTCGGCGGGCGTCACCGGGGCCCCGGTCGGGTCGAACCCGCGCAGGTTCACGTACAGCTGCCCGCCGGGGAACCGCTCGCGCACCCGGTGCGCCCAGTGCACCACCAGCGCGGTCTTGCCGACGCCCGCCGTGCCCGACACGGCGACGATCCGGACCGCCGTCGCACTCCCGCCCGCCAGGTCGTCCAGCAGCCGCAGCTCCTCCTCGCGGCCCGCGAAGCCGGGCAGGTCGGGCGGTAGTTGAGCGGGCGTCGCCGGCGAACCGCCCCGGTCGGACGGCGGCAGCTCGCCGCGGAGGATGGCGGCGTGCAGGGCGCGGAGCTCGGCGCCGGGATCGGCGCCCAGCTCGTCGGCGAGCCTGGCCCGGATGAGGGCGAAGCGCTCGATCGCCTCCGCGTCCCGCCCGACGGCGTGCAGCGCCCGCATGAACACCGCTTCCAGGGGCTCGGAGAGGGGGTGCTCCGCCAGGACGTCGGGCAGCGCGGCGATCACCGCGTCAGGACGCCCGAGCCGGAGCTGCACCTCGGCCCACCGGGTCACCGCGTCGAGCCTGCGCCGCCGCCAGCTGTCGCGGACCCGGTCGACCCAGTCGCCGGAGATCCCGGCCAGCGGCGGGCCGCGCCACAGGCCCAGCGCCTCCGCCAACGCCGCCGCGCGGGCCGCGTCCTCGACCTGGCCGCCCGCCGTGAGCCGGCTGAACCGGTGCAGGTCCACGAGGTCGGGCTCGACGTCGAGCACGTACCCGGCGCTGCGGCGCTCCAGCCGGGCCCGGACGCCGGTGCGCTCGGTCGCGGTGGCCAGCAGCCGCCGGATGCGGCTGAGGTGGGAGTACAGGACGTTGCGCGCCTCCACGGGCGGCTCGTCGTCCCAGACCCGGTCGATGAGGGTCTCGATGCCGACCGGACGGCCGGCGTCCACCAGGAGCGCGGCCAGCACGGCCTGCTGCCGCGGGGTTCCGACGTCCAGCGGCCGGTCGCCCGCGAGCAACCTCACCTCACCGAACAACCGGAATTCCACATCGATCGATGGTTGTCCGTCCGCAAGGTCGCCGCAAGGTCTCCGAGCAGGACGACCCGAAATCGTGAACCGACGAACCCGGCACACGAAAAAGGGGGCCTGACATGGGGCACAACACATCGGACTCGCTGCTGCTGGACCACGCCGCGCGCGGTTGGGACTCGGCCTGGCGGGACATCGTGCGCGGTTACACACCGCTGGTCCGGAGCGTGTGCCTGCGCAGCGGGATCAGGGGCGTGGACGCCGACGACGTCGCGGCCACCGTGTGGCTGCGCCTCGTGCTGAACCTGAGAAGCATTCGCGAGCCCGCGGCGCTACCCGGCTGGCTCGCCACCACGACCAGGAGGGAGTGCTACCGGTTGATGCGGACCAGGGAGCGCCACACGCCGACCGCCGACGAGCCGGTGGACGAGGCCGAGCCCGCCGCGGACGTGTCCCTGCTCGACGCCGAGCGGCACGAAGCCCTGCGCGAGGCGCTCACCCTGCTGCCGGCGCGCGACCGCGAACTCCTCTCGCTGCTCTTCTCCGACCCGCCGACGCCTTACGACACCATCGTGGAGAGCCTCGGCATCCCGCGCGGGTCCATCGGCCCCACCCGCAGGCGGTGCCTGGCCAGGATTCGGCGCATCCCGTCGATCGCCGCGCTGCTGGAGGACTGAGGGCACTCGCCGCTCCGGTCGAGATGTGATGGCGCCGGCGTCGAAACGGGACGCCGGCGCCATCGCGCGCGATCAACCGGTCACGATGGTCGCGCCGTACGCGTTGAGCGAGTTGACGACGTCGACGTAGAAGAACCGCCACGCGCACCGGCGGCTCGGGCCCTCCGGGACACCGCGGCACGGCGCCTGCGTGGACAGGTCGATCGCCGTGTTGGTGCCCTTGGCGATCGTCCGGAGGTGGTCCGACGTGAGGTCGAAGACCGGGCCGCCGCTGTCGCCGTTGCCCACCGGCGCGACGTGGTCGACCTGCTCCGCCCACACCGTCTGGTAGACGAGGTAGCCGATGTTGATGGTGACGTTGGTGTACTTCACCTGGATGCCGCACAGCGCGCCGGAGTAGGCGCCGGAGTCGCACACCCAGTTCCCGACGTAGCTGCGCGCCGCGCCGGCCGTGGGCTTGGAGAACTCGTTGACGCCCACGCCGCCGTCGTAGGTCCGGCCCGACGACCAGGTGTTGATCAGCAACCGGTCGTAGGCGTTGTCGTCGCCTTCGATCGGCCCCATGTAGTCGCCACCGCCGTCGTACGCGCCTTGGCCGTTGGCCCCGCAGTGACCGGCGGACAGCATCTTCGTGACGCCGGCGTGCCACACCGCGAACCCGGTGGAACAGCCGTTCCAACGCGCGCCACCCCAGTAGGGCGGCGAGTCGTTGCCGCGCGAGGCCATCGGCTCGGGCGCCGACGCGACCTGGTCGAGCGGGACCGAGGCGGACAGCGCCTGCGCGCCGGCCGGGTCCCGGACGCCGAGCACCAGACCGCTGCCGTCGACCTTCGGCGCGGCGGACGTGACGCCGGGCTGCCGGACGAGCCGGGCCGCCTCCGCCCGCAACGACCGGTGGCTGTGCGCGGCGGGCAGCACCTTGACCGGCACCGCCCGGTTCACGTCGGCCAGCAGGTCCGCGACGGCGGGCGAGGGCTTGCCCGCCCAGTACACCCGCAGTTCGCGGTTCTCCGGCGCGGCGACGACGCCTGCCAGCCCGTCGTCGTCTGCGGCCGTGATGCGGTCCGCGGCGTCGTTCAGCTTCTGCTGCATGGCGCGCAGCTCGCCCCAGGACGTGAAGCCGCCCGGCACGGGCCCGCCCTCCGCCGAGGTGCCGGAGGGCGCGGTGCCCGTCGGCTTCGCGTCCAAGGTCTTCCCGTCCGGATCCGGCTCCGCGAGCGCGGTGCCCGCGGTCGCCAGCACCAGGACCACCGCCCCGCCCAGTGCGGCGGTCAAGCGCCGCCGTGTGGATCTGTGCATCAGCTTCTCCCCCCTTCAACCGGTGTAACCGACACAGGGGAGATGCGGCCGGGGCGGGCGGGGATACCGCGAATTCGACAGGTGGTGCTCGCGCGCCCGGGGACTCGGGGTTCGGCAACGAACGCCGGACCTGCGGCTTCCGGGAAGAGGCGTGACCGGGGCTGGGACCGGAGTGGGTAGCGCTGTGTGATCGTGGGGCGCGTATTCACCCGAACGAGATGATGCCGATACTCCACCAGTGGTGCGACCATGAGGACGGGCGGTGAGGTGTTCGTCTCGGTGGGGAGCGACGACACCACGGCCGACGTGGGCGGAAGCCCGGGCACGACCGCAGATCCAGGCGCAGCGCCGACCGCCCCCGTCGAACTGGCAACAGGGGGAACGATGACGAAGACGACGAAGGTGGCGGCTGCCCTGACGACCGCCGCCATGACCACGGCGCTGATCGCCGCCACCACCGCATCCGCATCTGCCGCCGGCGCCGCCGCTCCGTGGTGGAGCGACCCGGCGACGTGCGCGAACCCGCTCACGGCGGTGGAGCGCACGGTCGACAACCGGCTGGTCCAGGTGCGCTACGGCAACTGTGGCGGCGCGCAGTACGGCTGGGGGCGGATCCTCAACTACACCGGCCCGGAGTTCATCCGCTTCGAGGTCGACCTGAACGGGGACCGGGTCGCGGACGACTTCTCGACCTACACCGCGGGCAGCCGCAACTACACGCAGGCCTACCCCACGAGTTCGAGCCCGAACCGCGCCTTCCGGGCGTGCTACGTGGTCGACCCGCACGGCACCTGCACCGCGGGCAACTCCACCGTCTGGTGGTGACCCCGACACCGCGCCGGCGACCGCGATCGTCGGATCGCGTGCAACGCGATGCGCGCCAACGGTGACGCCGATCCCCGAAGGAGGACGACCTCGGCCCGCCCTCCTTCGGGGACGCCCGCACGGACGTGACCCTCGGCCTCACGGCGTTCCAGGCGTGCAGCGCGGCGGTGGGGCCGAACGTGTGCACTTCACCGATTCCGCCGACACCGGACGGCGCCGGGTGATTCACTCGGCGCCGATCGAGGGCGGAGGTGTCGAACGAGCGTGCGCAAGGAGTTGCGCGCCTATCTCCGGCGCACCGAAGGCAAGCTGACCATGGTCGCCGCGCTGACGTCCGCGTCGGCGCTGCTGCTCGGGCTGATCGGCTGGTTGGTCCTGCAGGACCGGCAGGACATGCTGGACGACGCGGTGGAGAGGCGCGGCGTGCTCACGTCCGCGGCCCTCGACGTCTACCGCGCGTTCGCCGACGCCGACGCCACCTCGCTCGACGCACTGCTGGTCGACCAGCAGCGCTCGCCGCAGTTGCAGCACAAGGTGCGCGAGAACGTCTTCGACGCACTCGACGCGTTACGCGCGGCGGCAGAGCGCGATGGCGGTGGGAGCGCGGCCGAGCGCATCCAGCGCATCACCGACCTGGTGCCGCAGTACGTGCAGCTCGTGGAGAGCGGCTGGAGCGCGGGCCGCGAGGGCCACCCGGTCGCCACCTCCTACCTGAACCAGGCGAGCTTCCTGGCGCGCGGCAAGATCCTCGAAGACGCGGCGGCCCTGCACCGCGAGCAGATCGAGAACCTCACCGAGGCCCAGCAGGACGCCACCGGCCAGTCCTGGCTCGTCTGGCTGCTCGGGTTCTCCGTGCTGGGCGTCCTGCACTGGTCGAACAGGTTCCTCTTCCGGCGCACCAAGCGCCGCTACAACACCGGCCTCATCGTCGCCGCGGGGCTCACCGGCGCCGCGCTCCTGGTCACCTCGGTCCCGCTGCTGATCTCCAGCGGCCACGCCGAGGACAGCATCCGGAACCGGGAGGAGGTGGTCGCGCCGCTCGCGGAGGCGCGCAACGTCGGCCGGTCCGCGGACGGCAACGAGGCCCGACTGCTGATCTACCCCTCGGTCGGCGACAAGGAGGCGTTGCGGAAGGACCTCGCCGACATCGCCGGGCTCATCGCGCGGGCGGCGGAATCGGCCACCGACCGGGAGCACATCGACCAGGCGGCCGACGCGACGCGGAAGTGGACCGAGGCGGACGCCACGCTGGTCACCACCGACTCGCGGCTGACCTACCCGGAGACCGTGGCGCTCGTGACGCCGCCCGAGCGGGGCAAGTCGACCGCCGAACTGGTGGACGAGCACCTCACCGCGGCGATCTCCACCTACACCAACGCCTCCGCCCGCTCCACCGCCGAAGCGCGCGCGTGGATCAGCGGACTGGACGTCGTCTTCGCCCTGCTGATGGCGGGAGCGGCCATCGCGGCACTGGCCGGGCTCCGGCCCCGGATCGCGGAGTACTACCGATGAAGCGCTTGCTGCTGGCACTCCTGCTGCTCGCGGGCTGCGCGGCCCAGCCCGCCCAACCGGCCGAGCGGACGGCCGATCCCGTGCTGCCCAACGGCTACCGCGACCCCGGGCAGCCGGCCTCGCTGCCGGCGGAGTGCACGACGCCGGAGGGCAGGGCGAAGTACGACCCGGCGCGCACGCTCAACCCCGCGGGTGGCCTCGGCGACGGCACGAGCGTGCTCGACGGCGGGACGCTCGCGGAGATCCGCGAGCACGGCCTGGACGTCGGCGTCAGCCAGACCACCCCGCTCCTCAGCCGCCGCGACCAGGTGACGGGGGAGATGGAGGGCTTCGAGATCGACCTGATCAACCGGATCGCGACCGAGCTGTTCGGCCGTCCGCTCCAGCGCAACGACCCGATGCTGCGCCTGGTCACCATGCCCACCGGCAGCAGGCTGCTGGCGCTCGACACCGACAAGAACAACGCCGTGAGGGAAGCCGACCAGGCGTTGGAGGAGGTCCCGGTCGTCGACATGGTCGTCGCCGACGTGACGATGACCTGCGACCGCGTCTACAACCACGACGTCGTCTACTCGACGCCCTACCTCACCACGAACGCGGGCCTGCTGACCCGCCGGGGCGCCGAGGCGCGCGACTCGCTGGACGAGCTGCGCGACCGGAAGGTGTGCGCCGCGTCGGCCACCACGAGCATCGTCGACCTGCTCGAGTCGCAGCGGACCACCGGTGTCAAGCCGGTGTCCACCCCCGATTCCAGCGAGTGCCTCATGCTGCTGCAACGCGGTCTCGTGGACGCGGTCTACACCGACTTCCCGATCCTGCAAGGTCTGCAGCTGCAGGATCCCGGCACCGAGCTGACCGACCTGCCGGGCCAGGGCGGCGGCACCGCGGGCGTCGCGATCAGCGCCAAGCACCAGGACCTGGTCCGGTTCGTCAACGGCGTGATCGCCGCGATGCGCGCGGACGGCTCGCTGCGGGCCTCGCACGAGAAGTGGTTCGGCGAGCACGTGCGGGCGGCGGGGCTCGAACCGGGCCCGGTGCTCCCGCTGCCACCGATCGCCTACATCGACTAGCCGACAGGCTGGAAAGCCCCCTGGGGTCATCCGGCCAGCGGTTCTCCGCACGCGCCGCAGAACTTGTACCTGCCTTCCCACCGCTGCGCGCACTTCGGGCAGACGAGGTCCGGGAGGGCCGCCGCGGCGGGGTCTTCGGCGACCGCGGCAGGCTCGACCGAAGGGCTCATGCTCGACATGACCGAGCTCATCCCCGTGTACAACAGCTCTTCGGGCCGGAGCCCCGACCGGATCCGCACGTTCTCGTCGGCCGGGTCGCCGACCACGTCGACCAGCCGCAGCAACCGGCCCAGCACCTTCTCGTTGTTCAGCGAGGTCGCCAGCGCCACCGCCCGACCCCAGTGCCGGGCCGCCCCGTCCAGGTCGCCCACGTCGTGCGCGTCGCAGCCCGCCAGCACCGCCTGGCCCAGCTCGGTCTGCCGCGTCACGTGCGCGACCTTCGGGTCGATCACGCTGGACAGCTTCAGGTCGTTGGTCCACTGCGCCACCACGACGGCCGGGTCGCACGCCCGCTCGAACTCCGTCGAACCCGGCTTGCGCACCTCCAGGTCGACCCGCGCCACCCGCACGTCGTGGTTCAGCCTCGCCCCGGCCGACGACACCGAGAGCCGCAGGAAGTACTCGCGGGTCTCGGCGCCCCACGAGCCGGTCAGGAACGCGGTCTTGCGCTCGGCCAGCGGATCGCCCGCCATCGAGGCCTCGGTCGGGAACGTCTGCCGCAGGACGTCGACCGACGAGCGGACCGTCGTCGTCACCACGAGCCGCGCCTCGGGGATCACCTTCTCCATCGCCGTCCTGGTCATCACCTCGAAGTCGGCGACCAGGTCCTCCGGCTGCCGCACGGCGTCCGCGGTGCCGTGCAGCGCCTCGGCGATCCGCAGCAGCTCGCGCTTGTCCCAGTCCGCGCCGACGCCGCGCGCGTCACAGGTGAAGACCCGGGAGCACGCCACGAGCTCCTGGTCGAGCTTCGAGTCGCCGGGGTTGTTCTGCCCGTCGGTGAGCATGATGACGTGCCGCACCGCGGTCGGGTGCCCGGACAGCAGGCCGCGCGCCAGCTCCAGCCACTCGCCCATGCGCGTGCCGCCACCGGCTCTCAGCTGTCGCACGGCGTTCTTGGCGGCACGGCGGGTCTCCGCGGTCGCCGCGACCAGCCGCGGCCCGGCCGGGTACACGACCCGGGCGGCCTGCGTGCCCTCGATCACCGCGAACAGCGCCCCGTCGCGCAACGCGTCGATCGCCGCGCTCGTCGCCCGTTGCGCGGACGCCATCTTCTTCTGCGGGTAGGACATCGAGCCGGAGCAGTCGATGGCGATCACCTGCGCCACCTCCGGCGCGGCCGCGCCACCGACCACGCCCTGACCGGACACGGTCAGCACCGCGTCCATCTCGCCCTCCTCCGTGGCCAGGTAGGGGTTCTGGCTCACCGACAGCGAAAAACCGGGCTCCATGGCTTCCTCTCAGCGGCTGGTGATCGGCCGGTGGTGGTTCGCGCGGTCGACCAGGGACGAGCGGTCCGCGCGGTTGGTGGCCTGCCGGGCCAGCGCGCGGTACGAGTGCTCGACCAGCAGCCGCAACCGCGTGGTGTCGGCGCCGGCGGACAGCGAGACGGCGAGCGCCGCCTCCCGCACCACGGTCTCCAGCCGCACGCGCGACTCGCCCGCGGGCGCACCGCCGTCGAGGTAGAGCTCGCGCAGCCGGTCGGTGGCGGCGGCGAGATCCGCGTCGGTCGGCGCGAGGAGCCCGCCCTCGGTCCGGATGCCGCCGCTGAGCACGCGGACCGCCGCGATGCGCGCCGCGTCGAAGTACCGCGACGCCTGCGGCGTCTCGTCCAGCAACGCCACCGCACCACCCCGGTCGCCGCGCGCGAGCCGCACCCTGGCCAGCCCGAACACCGCGCTCACCACCGACCGGTCGCGCCGCCACACCGCCTCGTACAGGGCCTCGGCGCGGTCGAGGTCGCCTTCGTGCTCCGCGCAGTACGCCAGCGCGAGCTTGGGCGCGTCCTCACCCGGCAGCCACGAGTACACGCCGTCGAACGCCTGCCGCGCCGCGCCGATGTCCTCGCTCGCCAGCTCGATCAGGCCCTCGTGCCACCTCACCCGCCAGTCGTTGCCCAGCAGGCCGCGGGCCGGCACCAGGCTCTCCCGGGCCGCGGCGACGTCGTTCGCGGCCAGCGCCGCCCTGCACCGCACGAGCGCGGTCTCCGGCGAGGTCACGTTGTCGCTGTCCAGCCGCGCGATCAGGCGCCGGGGGTCCTCGGTGTCGGCGGCGGCGAGCACGTCGGCGGCCGGGTCGTCGGCGGTGGCGCGCGGCACCGGCAACCCGACCGCGACCACGTCGGCGGCCGGCCTGCCGTCGGACAGCGCGCTCTCGGTGAGCAGGTCGACCGCGCGCCCGGTCCACGTGGCCAGCGCCGGCACCGCACCGAGCCCGGCGTCCAGCAGCGTCGTCGTGTGCACGAACACCGCGGACGGCTCCGGGCGCGGCGTCCGGTCGCGCAACGACGCCACCTCGCGCAGCACGCCGCGCAGCTGGTCGGCCATCTCCGCCGCCGAGCCGTAGCGCTGGT
This sequence comes from Actinosynnema sp. NPDC049800, assembly GCF_040656635.1. Classification (NCBI taxonomy): domain Bacteria; kingdom Bacillati; phylum Actinomycetota; class Actinomycetes; order Pseudonocardiales; family Pseudonocardiaceae; genus Actinosynnema; species Actinosynnema sp. NPDC049800. The sequence continues at coordinate 67,235 of NZ_JBFAMT010000018.1, forward strand.
CCGGGTCGGGGTGCATGGCCCGTTCGTAGGCGCGCTGGAACGAGTTCAGCCCCACCGCGAGGTGCGAGCGCTCGGGCTCGTCGTGGTCGGTGGTCGCGTAGTCGAGCCTGCGCAGCATCACCCCGAGCGTGTGCAGGTCGGACCGCACGGTCAGACCGCGCTCGGCGATCTCCCGCTCGTCCACCTGGTACGGCCGGGTGCCGACGATCTTGCTGCTCCGGTCGCCGATCCGGCGCACCGCGCCGAGGTCGATGAGCTTCACCCGGTTGCCGCGCTCGCCGACCTTGCCGGAGCGGATGATCACGTTGTCCGGCTTGAGGTCGCAGTAGAGGAAACCGCGCTCGTGCAGGTAGTCGAACGCGGCCAGCAGCTGCAGCCCGGCGCTGAGGACGTGCTCGGTGCGCAGCGGCTCGCCCAGCGGCACCAAGCCGCGCGCCGACATCTCGGCGACCTCTTCGAGCACCAGCCCGTCCACGTACTCCATCACGATGTACGCGCGGTCCTCGCCGGTGTGCGCGTCCGGGTGGCTGACGAAGTTGTAGATCCGCACCACGTTCGGGTGGTCCAGCAGCGTCAGCGCCTGGCGTTCCTTGGTCGAGATCTCCAGGTCGGCGACGTCGATGAGCCCCTTGAGCACCACCGGGTTGTCGTCCAGGTGCGTGTCCCTGGCGAGGTAGATCCAGCCGAGGCCGCCGCGCGCGAAGCACCCGACCACGCGGTACTGGTCGGCCACCAGCGCACCGGGCTCCAGGCTGGGCAGGAACGAGAACGGCGTGCCGCAGGCCAGGCAGAACCCCGAGTCGCGCTGGGGCAGCGCGGTCCGGTCGGGGCACTGGTCGTTGGGGCACAGGCGGGTGCGCACCGGCACGCGCGGATCGGTGATGATCCGGCTGGTCGGGTCCTTGAAGTCGAAGACGGGCAACGACATCGGGTCGCCGGTGTGCGAACGGCGGCTGCTCGCCGTGGCGCTCGACGTCCGGCCCGCCGCCCGGGTGGAGCTGCCGCGCACCACCGCGGGTTCGCCGCAGTCGACGCAGAACCCGGTGTCGTCAACGGTCCCACCGCAGTGGGTGCACGCCGTCATGCCTGATCCCCTCTCCCCAACCGCCGCCGCACCGCTTCCTCGCAGGCCTGCACGGCCCGCAGCGCCACCGCCAGGTCGAGGGGTTCGGCCTCCAGCGCCGCGTGCGCCCTTCGGCGGTGCCGGTCGAGCTCGAGGTCCTCGGCGAACCCCGCCGAGGCGGCACGCGCCTGCGCCGACGCGAGCCTCCCACGCAGCACCGACACCTCCGCCCGCACGCGCCGCAGCGCCGCGCGCTCGCGCTCGGCCCGCGTGATCGCCCGGTCGAACCGCGGCAGCTTCCCCTCGACCAGCCGCCAGTCCGCCGCGGCGGCGCGGCGCAACGCGCTCAGCCCGAGCCGCAGCTTCGTGGCCGCGGTGTCGGGGTCCTCCCGCATCAGCGCGGTCACCCGCTCGACCAGCCCGTCCAGCCGCGTCACGACCGCGGCCCGGGCCAGCTCACGTGCGGCGACCACGTCTGCGGCGTCGCCGTCGCGGAAGCCCAGCACCAGCCGCGCCCCGCTCGCCACCATCGGCCCGCCGATGTCCTGCAGCAGCGACCGGGGGTCGCGCGCGGCGTCGACGCCGTCGATCACCACCGTCATCGGCGGGGTGCCCTCCCGCACGCGCTCGGTGCTGGAACCGCGGCTGACCAGGCCGGCCCGGTCGAGGACCCGGCGCGAGACCTCCTCGGTGGTCAGGCCCTCGACGTTGATCGCGAGGTCGGGTGCGGGCGACTCGCCCACCGCGGAGAACGAGACCGCGTCCTGCAGGTGCTCCAGGTCCTCGCCGACGATGATCAGCACCGCGCCGCCGTCCTGCCGGCGCGAGAGCCAGTCCATCAGCTCTCGCACCCTGCCGTTGTAGTGCGCCGCGCGCTTCTTGAACCGCTCGTCGATCCCGTCGTCGCCGAGCACCCAGCGCGACAGCACGGGCAGGTGCGCCTCCACCGCCGCGACCGGGATCATCCACGACAGCCCGGCGCCGTCGGCGTTGTACTCGCTGACCACGATCCCGAGCACGTGCCCGCTCGCGTCGTCGGCCACCCCGGCGCCGCTGAACCCGCGCTGCACCCGGTGCCCGCCGTTGCTGTTCATCTGCTGCCACTCGGCGCCCGCCATACCCGAGAGCGTCATCGTCGCCCAGGCGCCGACCTCCTCCAGGCCACCCGGATAGCCCTGGGCGTGCACGGACCTGTTCCAGGTCATGGCGACCTTGTGCAACGTCGCCGGGCGCACGCCCGGCTGCGGCGTCGCGAGGCGCAGCAGCGCCACGTCGCCGCGCTCGTGCTGCGGCTCGACGTGCTCCACGATGTGAGCGGCGCTCACGGGCATCTCCGGCAGGCCGACCAGCTCGACGGTGAGGTCCTCGGCGGCCAGCGCGACGTGGGCGCACGTCAGCACGTGCTCGCTGTCCAGCAGCACACCCGCGCCCACCACGCCGCGGCGTCCGCGGCACCGAAGCCGCACCCGCCACTCCTCCGTCCCGTGGGGGAATGGCCCGGCACGTCCCTCACCGGTGATCATTGCCGCACACTAGGCGCGGTCCGACCGCGACGATCACCGTTTGCGTGCTAAAACGCCCGATCGGCCTATGCGCGTTCGCGGACCACCAGGTAGACCGCGTCAACCGGGGTGGGGATCAGGTCCTCCGCGCTGCCGGCGGGACCTCACCCGGAGGATCCGGCGCGATGCGGGCTTCCCGTCAGCCGGGCGTAGACCACGATGTTGTCCCGGTAGCTGCCCGCCTGCCGGTCGAACTGGCCGCCGCAGGTGACGAGCCGCAGCTCGGGGCTCTCGACGTGGCCGAACACCGCTTGGGTCGGGAAACGGTCCTTCGGGTGCTGCTCGACCCGTTGGACCGTGAACGACGCGGCCGAGCCGTCGGCCCGTTGCACGGTCACCTGGTCGCCGGGTTCCAGCTTGCGCAGGTCGTGGAAGACCCCCAGCCGCCCCTGCCAATCGACGTGCGCGGCGAGCAGCGCGGGCCCGTTCTCCCCCGGAGTCGGCGAATTGGTGTACCAGCCCACGGTTTCCGCGTCGGCCGGGACTTCCATGGTGTGGTCGGCGCGCAGCCCGAGGTCGATCAGACCGGCGGTGTCGACGCCGATCGCCGGGATGGTCAGCCGCGTCGGTCGGGATGCGCCGAGCGCCCCTGTCGATGGTGGGTCCGGCGGTGTGCCCGGTGCGGGTGCGAAGTCCGTTCCGGCCGGTTGGTGCGCCGCCGCGGCGGGGGTCGTGTCGACCGAGTGGACGTCGTCGGCCGGGTGGTCGATGCCCGTCAGAACACCCAGGCCCACCGCGGCCGCCATCCCCGCCAGTCGAGCTCTCGCGCTCCGGCGGGGATGGCGGCGTGAGCGGTCGCGCATGCTCTAACTGCTCCTGCGCGCACGCCGAGCCACGACAGCGGTGCCGGAGACGGCGCCGAGCCCGGCCAACCCGAGGAGGAGTGGCAGGGCGCCCGAGTCGTCAGCGGTCGGGTCCTTCACGGTGGAGCCGTCACCCGTGTCGATCGCGCCGACGGGCGGCTCGGGCGCTTGGGTCCGACGGGTTGCCGGGACATGGCTGGGCGCCGGGAGCTGTTCGCAAGCGATGCCGTCGTTGTCCGCGTCGAGCCGGTGGTAGTTGGTCGCGGCGGAATCGAAGAACCGCTGTGCTTCGGCCTGGTTGCTGAAGTCCGCGCAGTCGCGGTCGTCCTGCGCGGTCGCGACTCCGACGATCGGCAGCATGGCGCTCGCCGTGAGCACAGCGGCTCCGACGAGCCTGGAAAGCAGCATGTCGCACATCCCTTCCCTGCTGAACGAGATCCTGGTTCGTCGACCGCGCCCGCTGTTCGATGGCTGTGCGGCCGACCTCCTCGCGAAATCGACAACTGCTCCAGAAGGACGCTAACGCCGTCCTCCGCCCGGTTGGAGGGGGCAACGGCGGGTTCACCCGATCCATCGGCGTCATGGCCCTATCAGGAACCTGACGCCGCGGCACGGTCGCCGACCGTGCACGGCCGGCGTCGCCGATGTGGAGGTGGACGCTGCACCGACTGACCCGCGTGAGCGTGACGGCGTAGTCGACGGTGAAGGCAGGGCCGCGGGGTCAGGTCTTGGTGGCGGTGACCCAGCGGTTGGCGGCCAGGGCGTCGTGGGGTTCGGGGAGTGGTCCGCGGCCGTGCCGGTGGGTGAAGTCGAACGGGGTGTGGACGTGGGTGGTCCAGCCGCGGGCGGCGAGGGTGGCGGCCGAGTCGGGGCGGGGGTCGTCGTCGAACAGGGCGAGCAGGTCGATGCCGGTCTGGGCCTTGGTCGAGGTGTAGACGGGGTTGCGGCGGACCGCGGGGTGTTCCCGGACCAGCTTGACCTCGTAGGCCAGGGTGCTGCCGGGCGCGGACAGCCGGTCCACGGTGTCGATCAGGCGGCGTTCAGCGTCGCCGGGCAGGTACAGCAGCAGGCCTTCGGCCAGCCAGGTCGTGGGTTCGTCCGGTCGGAAGCCGGGCAGCAGCCGCGCCCAGTCGTCGCGCAGGTCCGCGGTCACCGGCCGGCGGGTGACGCGCGGCTGTGCGCCCAGGCTGTCCAGCACTTGTTGTTTGAAGGCCAGCACCGGGGCCTGGTCGAGTTCGAAGACGACGGAGTCCGGCGGCCAGTCGAGGCGGAACGCCCTGGTGTCCAGGCCCGCGCCGAGCAGCACGGCCTGGCGGTTGCCCGCGGCGAGCACGACGTCGTCCAGCACCCTGGTGCGCAGCCCGAAGTAGCGGCCGAGCCTGCCCCACAGGGGGTTCGCCTCGCCGTCCGGCACGTCGCGCGGGCGCACGGGCCAGTTCGCGGACGCCGGTGCGGCCCGCACGAAGTGCTCGGCGTAGTCGTCGCGGGCCAAGGAGTCCGGGCGGTGGGTCTCGATCGCGCGGGCTGCCGCGATCATGAGCGCGGTCAGCGCGACGCCGTCGCCGAGCACCGCCCGTCCTCTCGCCCGAGGGGATCGCACCACGTGTCGGGACGGTCGTGGGTGGTGGTGCGGGCCCCGTACAGGTCGGCCATGAACCGCGCGGTGTCCTCGTCGCGCTGCCGCAGGCTGGTGGTGCAGTCGACCAGGAGCGTGATGTGCCAGCCCTTCTGGAAGGCGGTGCGGGCGGTCGAGTCCACGCACACGTCCGCGTAGACGCCGGCGAACACGAGGTGCTCGATGCCGCGCCGCCGCAGGTGCTGCTCGAAGCCGGGGGTCAGGAACGCGTCGAAGCACGCGTGCTTGGTGACCACGAACTCGCCGGGCGCCGGGGCGACCTTGCAGAACTCCGCACCCCAGGTGCCTTCACGGCAGGTCGGCGTCCGACCGGCGCGTTCATTGCGGCGGCGCCAACTCGGGCCCTGGTGCTCCGCGTCGCCGACGAAGCGGACGAACACCACCTCGGTGCCGCGGTCTCGCGCCAGGTCGACCGCGCGTGCGGCGTTGGTCGTCACGGCGTCCAGGTGTGCGGGATCCCCGGGGTACCTGGCCGTGGCGACCGGTCCGGTGCAGAAGTCGTTCTGCAGGTCCACGACGACCAGTGCCGTCCGGGTCACGAACCCGCCTCCAGCCTCGCCGACCGCCCGACGCGCCGGTCGGGCAGTTCGGCGAGCAGCGCGTCGACCACGGCCGTGGTCGAGTGCCGCCCGCCGAGGTCGGGGGTGAGCACGCCGCGGGCGGTCACGGCGGCGAGGGCCCGTTCCGTCGACTCGATCGCGCCCGCGCCGTCGCAGTGCCGTTCGACGACGGCCGCCGCGGCCCGCACGGTGGCCACCGGGTTGACGGTGTCGCGACCGGCCAGGTCGTCGGCGGAGCCGTGCACGGTCTGGTACTCCACCAGCCCGTGCAGCTCGGGGTGCAGGTAGACGTTCTCGGTGCAGCGGTTCTCCTGCTTCTGCCCGCCGTAGCGGTCCAGCAGGACGACGTGCATGATGTCGCCCCACTCGTTGCCCGCCACGACGACCGCCCGCCTCGGCAACCCGTGCTGGATCAGGTTGCGGTTCACGGTGTCGGGTTGGCTCAGCTCGATCCGCACCCCGTGGCGTTCGGCCGCGGCGCGCACCCAGTCGTCGAAGGCGCCGTCGAGCAGGTGGTGCTTGTAGGCCATGACGATCCGGTCGGCGCCGCCGTCCGGCCACTGCTGCCGCGCTCGGGCCAAGGCGTGCGCGATGACGTCGTCGGTGACCTCGCGGCTGAACCGCATCGTGCGGGTGAGCACGCCCGGCGCGTGCCGGTTCTCGCCGGTGTAGAAGCCCTGGGCCTCGTCCCGGACGAGCAGCAGCGCCTCGTCGGGCGAGGATCCGGGCGTCGGGATCACGTCGACCTTCACCGCCCGCAGGCGCTGCCTGACCAGGTACAGCGACTGCGCGTTGACGGCCGTGCGGAACACCGCGCCGGCGCCGCGCCTGGCCAGGGTCCGGCAGAACCGCTCGTAGTGCTCGGCGTCGTCCTCGGTGAGCCGGCGCAGGTCCGCGATCCCGCCGGCCTCCGCGCGTAACGAGTGGTAGGAGTGGTAGACCCGGGGTGAGCGGGTGATCGTCGGCGCGCCGCCGTGCGCCCGGCCGAGCCGGTCCACCACCCGTTCGAAGACGTCCGCGAGTTCAGGCCCCGTGCCTCGACCCACGGCGAGTCCGACCTCCGCCGTCATCCGGCGCTCGGCACCAGGCGGTCGCCCGGGATGCCGGCCGCTTCCGGTCGGTAGAAGTCCTTGATGCTGTCCACCCAGTCCGACACGGAGATCCGGTCGTCCCGGTCCGGCTCCAGGGCGGCGAAGAGCGCGTCGATGTTCTGGCGCTCGAACCCGATGGCGGTCATCAGCGCGGTGAACACCTCCCGCTCGATCAGGCCGTCGCCGTCCGGGTCGCCCAACCGGGCCAACGAGCGGGCGAACTCGTCGACGGTGGGTTCGAACTGCTCGGGCGACAGCACGATGTCCTCGAACTCGTCCCGGTTGACGCGGCCGTTGCGGTCGTCGTCCAGCTCCTCGGCGAGGGTCTTCCAGTAGCGGTGGAACGCCGCGGTCATCGCGTCCTTCGCGGCCGCGTCGGACTGCGGCGCCGCCTCGACCACCCGGCGGGCCATGGCCTCGAAGTCGCTCGCGTCGATCTCACCGGAGCCGTTGGCGTCGAACAGCGCGAAGACGACGTCGACCCGGCTCAGTGCCGCCTGAGGATGGTTCATGTTTCCTTCTCTTCGTCCGGAAATATGCGACAGCGGAGGGAATCGCGCGGTCGTCCGCCGCCGTGCCGGTGGCGGTGTCCCCATGATGTCGGAGGCTCCGCCTGCCCGGCCGAACGATTCGTATCTTCACTGGAAAGTGTGAATTGTCAGACGTCACCTGGAATTGTCCGAGCGTGAGTCGGCGTGCCGATCGTCCTGGCGGCCCGGCTGCTCCTTCCGATTGCTCTCACCCGATGCGGTCCCGTGGGCAAGTCCTCGACGCTACTGTGTCGCCAAGTCCTCGACCGCCTCGCCTGCACGGGAGGATGCCGGGGGGCGAGTTCGGTCAGGACGTCGACTGTCGCGGCTGTTCGACGAGTGGGGGACCATGCACCACAGCGCCGGCGCAGGCTCGTCCCGGGGAGAAGGGGCGTTACCGATCACCTTGCTCTGCCTCGTTCTCGGGCAGGCCGCTTGGGCGATGTACATCACGGTCACCGAATTCGAGGTCGACATCGACCACGGGCGCTCGTCGTCACCTTGGGATCCGGTGCTGGGAGTGGTGTCCGCCATCGAGGTGGTCGGTGTCCTGCTCATTTTCGCCCGGCGCGGTCCCGGGTTCGCCGTAGCGGTCTCCGCCGAGGCGTTGCGAGTGGTCATCGCCTTGCTGGTCGAGACGTCGTTGGACGGCTGGCTCGTGGTGTCGGCGGCCGTCAGCCCGATCGTCCTGGGCTACCTCCGCACTCGCTTCCACGACGGCCTCGACGACATGGGCGCGGGCGATGTGCCGCCGGATTCCGATGTCGGGCGAGGTGCGGGGCGGGAAGACCAGGTGGGAGATCCCGACGTGTTCCTCAGTTATTCGCGGAGGCAGTTCTACTTCGCCGAGTCGTTGATGCTGCGCTTGACGGGTGGTTCGGTGTCCGTGTGGTTCGACACGCACCGGATCCAGGCGGGTGCCGACTGGCGGGAGAGCATCGATCGGGGTCTCGCGGCGTGCGACTCCCTGGTGCTCGTGGCGTCACGTGACGCCTTGGCGTCGAAGAACGTCGACTACGAATGGCGCACGGCCCTGGAGAACGGCAAGCGGATATACGTCGTCCTCTTCGAAGCGGTCGATCTTCCACCCGAGTTGAGCCGTGCGGCCGTGGCGGTCGTCGACCTGCGCAGCCGGTTCGAACCGAAGGTGCGGACACTGGTCGAACTGCTGGCCGAGCCCCGGCACCATCGCGATCGGGTCCCGAGGGCAAACCCGCTGGGCCTTCCGCTGCGCCTGCCGCCGGACGTCTTCCTGACGACGGCCACCCTGGTCCTGGTGCTCGCGACGAGTGTGTTCTTCGACGTCCTCAACCTCCGAACCCTGGTGGCGATCACCACGCCGCACGAGAAGAACATTCCCGAAGAGGCCGACGTGGGCTTCACGACCCACCTGCTCGGGTTGACCTTCCACAGGCTCTCCAGCAAGGTCTACGCATTCCTGGGAATCGCCGTGATCACCTTGACGCTCACGGGTCTGGTGGCGTTCCTCCTGGTGGCGATCCTCTACCGGCGGAGGTTCTCCTTCCCCCTGGTCCCGCTCGCGCTGCTCGGCTCCTGCTGGCTCTACCTGAACACCAGCTTCATCGACCACTCGACCAGTCACGTCATCGTCAGCATCGGCGGCGGCTTCATGTCGACGCCGGCCAACCTGCACTCCTCGGCCTGGCGGGACCTCGACGACATGCTCCTCGCGCAGTACGTGGAGTACAGCTCGTCATCTTCTTTCGAGTACGGATCCGCCTTTCTCTCCGCAGGTGACGCGGCGCCGTACCTGACGGCCACGAGCGCGCAGTGGCGCTGGCCGACACTGCTGCTCCTCGGGCTCGCGGTGGTCGCGTACGTGAGGTCACGGCGCTCCGCCTCCCTGTACCGCTGGCTGGCCACCGGCGTCGCGCCCGAGAGGTCACGACTCCAGCACAACGAGGACCGGGGCGCGCTCGCGGTGGACCCGCCCCGGTCCGCCGAACGATCGCAGCGCGGGGGGACACCGCCGGAGCCGCCGCGGACCGCATCCGAACGGCCGTGGCGACTGCTGCACCAGCCCGCCGATGGTCACGTCGCAACGGAGATCGAGGCCGCACTGGCCGAGAGCGCGGCTGCCGACGGTGGCGGCTCGCAACAGCGCGACGTCGCCGTCGTCCTGCTGTCCAACCGCACCCCGCTGGATTGGCTGGAGCGCGTCGAGCGAGAGAACCCCGACCTGATCTACGTGGTGTGCACGACCATTCGGCACGTCGAGACCCGGAACTGCTCAACCGCCACCAGTGGTTCGACTACCGCGAGCGATCGCCCGACAAGCTCGCCCTGCTCGCGCGCTCCATCCGACAGGGTCCGGCGACGAATACCGCCTACTCCTTCCCGGCCCTCCCGGAGAGGTTGACGAGAATGGTCGTGCCCGGACCCGTGTGGTACAAGAGCCACGCGATGAGGCTGTGCGCGACCTGGCTGCTGGCCGTCACCCTGTTCGGAGAGGGCCGGGTGTACAGCAGCTTCATCCAGGACGAGGGTGTGGGCCGCCTCGTCCCGGTGGTGGCCAAGCTGATGTTCTGGATCTGCGTGCCGTGCTGCCTCTACCTCTTCTGGCTGGCCATGGAACTCGCGTCGTCCCGCACCACGTATGCGCGGTTCCGGGTACGCCTGAACGCCGTCGTGGTCGTCCTGTACGTCACCCAGCTCCAGTTCCTGCTGTCGTTCGACAGCCAGTTCGGCATCATCCTGCTCGGCGCGCTCGTCAACGTCTTCCTGGCCCTGGCCTGGCTCACCCCGCACGCCGACGAAGTGCGACGGTGGTTGCCGACGGTCCCGGGCCAGGGTGGCGACACGCTGGCCGTGCCGTTGCGCCACCAGTTCGCGCAGTCGTCGGTGATCTACCTGGCGCTGTTCGCGTTCTGCTACTGGTCGGCGGTGACCTTCTTCGCCGACGTCGCGGGGTGAACGGGCGTCGCGCGGTGATCGGTTGGGCCGTCACGTCGACTTGACGGACAAGGCGTGGTGGAAGACGTCGCGGGGGTCCCAGCGGGCCTTGACCCGTTGCAGTCGGGGGTAGTTCGCCTTGTAGTACAACGTGTGCCACGGCACGCCGGAGGTGTTCCAGCGCGGGTCGGCGAGGTCCACGTCCGGGAAGTTGACGCCCACGCCGTCGGTCGCGGTGTCGGGCACGGGGACGCCGCCGGTCGCGGCGTAGAGGTCGCGGTAGAACTCGCGGACCCACGCCACCTGGTCGGCGTCCTGCTCCCGTGCCGCCCAGAACGAGGTGACCCAGGCCCGAAGGACCGAGTCGCGCTGCGGCACGGCGGTCTCCGACGACGGCACCGCGTTGATCCTCCCCCCGTACGAGTAGAGGAACACCGCACCGATGCCCGTCTGCCGCCCGTCCCCCAGGTACCGGTAGCAGGTCGCGATCTGCTGCTCGGTCCAGGCCCGGCGGAGGAAGGCGTCCGCGGACTTGGTGCGGTTCATGCCGGTGGTGTCGAAGCCGTTGCCCATGGTGGCCTTCAACCACGGCGTGAACGACGTCCGCACCTCGTGCGGCACACCGACGCCGTCGGCCAGCGCCGCGAGGTAGCCGTCCATCAACTGCCGGACGCCGGGCAGCGCGCCGTCGAGTTGGGCGATCAGGCCGATCCGGCCCAGCGCGCGGTGGGTGAGGGTGAGCTGGCTCCACAGGCTCGACCACGGCGCCTGGTCGGTGGCGTGCCGCTCGTGCCACGCGCCGTGGTTGCGCACCAGCCGGGTGAACGCCTGCTCGGTCATCCGGCTCCACGGCCAGGTCACCTCGGCCTTGAGCAGCGTTCCCGGCGCCTCGGGCAACGCGGTCGCCGGATCGTCGCCGGTGCGCCCCGGTGACCGCAGCCAGTACCTGGTCACGATGCCGAAGTTCCCGCCGCCACCACCCGTGTGCGCCCACCACAGCTCCCGGTTCGGATCGTCGGCGTCACGGGTCGCCACCACCGCGCGGGCACGCCCCCAGCGGTCCACCACGACCACCTCCACCGCGTACAGGTGGTCCACGATCAACCCGTCCCGGCGCGACAGCGGGCCGAACCCGCCACCGACGACGTGCCCGCCGACGCCCACCTGGTGGCACTCGCCACCGGGGACCGTGACGCCCCAACCCAGGTACAGCGTCCGGTACACCTGGCCGAGCGTGGCACCGACCTCGACGGCGAACGCCCTGCGCTCGGGGTCGTAGTACACCTCGTTCATCTCGCAGGTGTCGACGATCACCTGCACCGACGGGTCGTCGACGAAGCCCTCGAAGCAGTGCCCGCCGCTGCGCACGGAGATCCGCTTGCCGGCGCGCACGGCCTCGTCCACCACCCGCACGACCTGCCCGGTCGTGTGGACCAGGCGGATCCACTCGGGCCGCGCCGCGAACCGGGCGTTGAAACCGCGGTTGACCAGGTCCTGGTAGCGCAGGTCGTCCGGTCCCACCGCGACCGCTCCCTGCGGTGGGAAGCGCAGCTGAGGGCTCGCGGACGCCCTGGCGCCGATGAGCCCGAGGGCGGCGCCTCCCGTCACGGTGGTCGTGCCCAGGAACGCACGGCGGGTCAACTCGGTCAACGTCAGCACCGGCCTCTCACGGTTGTCGATCTCGACGGTGTCGCGCCCGTCGACCTCATCCGTAGTGCCGCGGAATTGATCGCTGTCGGTGGCCGGACGGTGTACAACAAGGTCTGATGAATGGCCACCGATGCCTGGGGGACGGCATTGCCACGTCGGGAGCGCCCGCTTGAGGCAGGGGACGACGCGCTGGTGGAGTTCGCGGCCGACCTGCGCCGGCTGAGGGAGAAGGCGGGCAGCCCGACCTACCGGGAGCTGAGCGGGCGGGCGCACTTCTCCGCCACGGCGCTGTCGAGCGCCGCGGCGGGGCGGAAGCTGCCGAGCCTGCCGGTCACGCTGGCCTACGTCCGCGCGTGCGACGGCGACCAGGCCGAGTGGGAGCAGCGGTGGCATGACCTCGCCGCCGCGACGGCCGCCGCGCGGGAGCGCGACCGGCCCGCGGAGACGACCGGTTCGCCGTACGTGGGGTTGGCGCCCTTCCGGTCGGAGGACGCGCACCGGTTCTTCGGCCGCGACCGGCTCGTCGCCGAGGTGACCTCGCGGGTGGCGGGCGGCCGGTTCCTGGTCGTGTCCGGCGTCTCCGGGGCGGGCAAGTCCTCCCTGCTGCGCGCCGGGGTGCTGCCGCGGCTGCGCGCCGACGGGTGGCAGGCGGTCCTGTTCACGCCGGGGGCCCGGCCGCTGGAGGAGTGCGCGATCCACCTCGGTCGGCTCGACGGGCGCACCGCCGGGCAGCTGCGGGCGGAGTTCGCCGCGGACCCGCGCAACCTGCACCTGTTCGTCCGGCAGGCGCTGGCGGAGCAGCCGCCGGAGGTGGAGCTGCTGCTCGTGGTCGACCAGTTCGAGGAGGTGTTCACGCTCTGCCACGACGAGGACGAGCGGAACCACTTCGTCGACGCGCTGCTGGTCGCCGCGCAGGCGGAGAACAGCCGCTGCCGCGTCGTGCTCGGGGTGCGCGCGGACTTCTACGGGCACTGCGCGGCCCACCCGGGGCTGGCCGCGTTCCTGGCGGACGCGCACGTGCCCGTCGACCCGATGACGGCCGAAGAGCTGCGCCAGGCCATCACCAGCCCGGCGGTCCAGGCGGGGTACGCGGTGGAGGGCGCGCTGCTCGCCCGGATCGTCGCCGACGTGACCGGCCAGGTCGGGACGCTGCCGCTGGTCTCGCACGCCCTGCTGGAGACGTGGCGGCGCCGCCGCGGCAACACGCTCGACGTGCACGGGTACGAGATGGCGGGCGGTATCCGCGGCGCCGTGGCGCAGACGGCCGAGCACGCCTACACCGCGCTGGGTGACCGCGGTCGGGAACTGGCGCGGCAGATCCTGCTGCGGTTGATCGCGCTCGGCGACGGCACCGAGGACACCAAGCGCCGCGTCCGGCGCGGCGAGCTCGACGACGACCCCGACACCACCGCCGTGCTCGCGACGTTGGTCGACGCGAGGCTGGTGACCGTCGACCACGACGGCGTGGAGCTGGCGCACGAAGCGCTGGTCCGCTCCTGGCCGCGACTGCGCGGCTGGCTGGCCGAGGACCGCAACGGCCTGCGCGTGCACCGCCAGCTCACCGAGGCCACCCAGACGTGGTTGTCCCTCGACCGCGACCCGGGCGCGCTGTACCGCGGCTCACGGCTGGTGGCGGCCCGCGACTGGGCGCAGCGCCACAGCGGCAACCTCACCACCGACGAGGCGTCGTTCCTGCGCACCAGCCTCACCACCGACGAACGCGAGCAGGCCTCCCGCCGACGCCGCACCCGGCAGCTGCGGTGGTCGTCCCGAGCGCTCGCGGTGCTGCTGGTGGCCGCGATCACGATGACCGCCGTGGCCGTGCGCCAACGCCAGGACGCGATCGCCCAGGGGCTGATCACGGCGTCGCGCCAGCTGGCCGCCGAGGCCATGACCGAAGCCGACCAGGACGTGGGGGCGGCGATGCGGCGCGCCCTGGACGCCTACCGGAGCCACCCGACCGTCGAAGCGCGCAGCGCCGTGCTCAGCCTCGCGTCCCGGCGCCACTACGCCGCCGAGCTGTCCCCTTCGGCCGGGATGCCCGCGGAGACCGCCTTCTCCCCGGACGGCCGGCTGCTGGCCGCTCCCGGCGCCGCCGGCGAGGTCGACCTGTGGGACGTGGGCAGCCGCACGAAGTCGGGCGTCCTGAGCGGACGGCCCGGGCAGGCGCTGACGGTCGACTTCAGCGCCGACGGCCGCCGCCTGGCGCACGGCACGGCGGACGGCGGCTTCGTCGTCTGGGACGTGGCCGACCGGTCGGTCGCCCTGGAAGGCAGGGCCCCCGGCTCGATCACCAAGATCAGGTTCAGCCCGGACGGGCGGTTGCTCGCCTCCGCCGGCGACGCGGGGGTGCGCCTCTGGGACGCCGCGACCGGCCGGCCGCTCGTCACGCTGGTGGACCGCGGTCCCTCCGACCTGGCGTTCAGCCAGGACGGGAAGCTGCTCGCGTTCACCGACGGGGGCGGTGGGATCACGTTGTGGGACGTGGCGACGTCCCGGGCGGTGGACCGCATCCCCGTCGACGACACCAAGCGGTCGTTGTCGGTGGCGTTCAGCCCCGACGGCGCCACCATCGCGACCGCCGGTCCCGGTCGCGTGGTCCGGCTGTGGGACACCGCGACCCGGCGGCACGTCGCCGATCTCGACCACGTCGACAGCGTGCGCCGGGTGGAGTTCAGCCGGCAGGGCGACCGGCTCGTCGCCGTCGACATCGGCGGGGACGCGCTGCTGTGGGACGTCCCGCGCCGCACGCGGATCGGGCAGCTCGTCAAGTCGAAGAGCCGCGGGGTGGCCAGCGCGACGTTCAGCCCCGACGGGCGGTTCATCGCGGGCAGCGGTGGCCGGATCCTGTTGTGGGACCGCGCCGGGTTCCCGTTCGTGGGTCACGTCGACACGGTCAGCGGCGTGGCGTTCAACCCCGAGGGCGCCACCCTGGCCAGCAGCAGCGCGGACGGCACGCTCGTGGTCTGGGACCGGGAGCACCGCACGCCGCGCGCGACCGTCGCGGGCTCGGGCAACACCTCCCTGGACACCATCGGTCCGGTCCAGAGCCCGGACGGGCGACTGCTCGCCGCCGGCCACCAGGGCGAGGTCACGATCCGCGACGCGGAGACGCTGCGGACCGTGGCCGTGGTGACCGGTCGCGATGACGGCGTCGTGGCGCGGCGCGCGGCGTTCAGCCCGGACTCGCGCACCCTCGCACTGCTGACCAACGGCCGGACCGTCGCGTTGTGGGACGTGGCCGGGCGGCCGCGGGTGAGCCGCACCGTGGAGGGGGAATCCGCGCTGCACATGGAGTACAGCCCCGACGGGAGCGTGCTGGCGGTCGCGACCTCGCGCGGGCGCGTCCTGCTCTGGGACGCGACCACCCTAGAGCCGCGCGGGACCCTGGACGTCGGCGACGGGCCGGTGCCGATGGTCGCGTTCAGCCCGGACGGGGGACAGGCGGCCACGATCGACGGCGAGGGCGAGGTCGTGGTCTGGGACGTCGCCACGCGGGAGCGGAAGGGCGAGCTGGTCAGCCGCACGAGTCCGATCGAGTGGTTGGCGTTCAGCCCCGACGGTCGCCTGATCGCCACGTTCGGCGAAGAGCACGCGGTGACGCTGTGGGAGACGGACGGCTACACCCGTTGGGCGGAGCTGAGCGGGCACACGGGGTCCGTGACCGACCTGTCCTGGAGCCCGGACGGCGCGACGGTCGCCAGCAGCAGCCGGGACCGGACGATCACCCCGTGGACCACGGGGGTGGAGCAGGCGATCGACCGGCTCTGCCACGTGATCGCCCACGACTTCCCCGTGCGCGAACCGCCGCCCGCGACCTGCGCGGAGCGCGAGTGACGCCGTGCGGCGGTGCACGGCTTCGGTCGTCCCGAAGCGATCTGCCGATCGGTGGTGCTGTGGTTTCCGGTCCCGCTGCCATCCTGGACGGCGTCCCCGCACCGCGCGTCCCGGGACCCGTTCCCGGAGCAAGGAGGTCCACCGTGATCCGTCGGCTGCTGGTCGCCGTCGTGGCGGCACTCGGCGTCGTGGCCCTCGCGCCCGCCTCCGCCCAGGCCATCCCGGTGTGCAAGAGCGGCTACGCGTGCCTGTACCAGTGGTACGCCGACCCGGAGCACACCCAGTTCAACGGCTACCGGGCGATCGACTGCGACGGCAACGTCGACAGCTCCGGTGTGCAGCGCGGCTACCTGGTGTTCGGCCAGGCACGCTGCAACACCGCCGCCTGAGCCCGATCGGGAACTGGGGCCTGGACCGCCACTGACACCACCACCGCCGTCGTGTTGCTAGGCCGGACGAGTGACGGACGGGCGCTCGCGTAACGACCGGGACGCCGCTCCCCGAACAGGCTAGGGAAGACCGCCGCCTGATGAGGGGGACGCCGCATGTTCGCTCGCGCCGGATTACGCCGCAGACCGAGGTCCAGGGGACGTGCCGCGACCGCCCTCCTCGCGCTCCTGGCGCTGGTCGGCATCGGGTTGACGCCGCCCGAGCTGTACGACCGGGTCAGCCCGACCTCGGCGGGCAGCGGCTCGGTGACCGCGCCGGACCACCCCGAGGGCGCCGCGTTCAACCCCAACCAGCTCAAGGGCATCAAGGCCGCGGACCCGAGCAGCGGGGTCAACCTCGTCTCCGCGCCCAGTGCGAACAACCTGGGCGACGCCCGGCTGTCGTACCCGCTGGAGGTGCCGCCGGGCCGGGCGGGCATGCAGCCGCAGCTCGTCGTCCAGTACAACTCCGCCGGCGGCAACGGCTGGACCGGCGTCGGCTGGGACCTCGCCCAGGCCGCGATCACCCTGGACACCCGCTGGGGCGTGCCCCGCTACCACGCCGGCCTGGAAACCGAGACCTACCTGCTCAACGGCGAGCAGCTCACCCCCGTCGCGCACCGCGGCGAGCTCCAGGCGCGCACCGCCGAGAAGGTGTTCCACACCCGCGTCGAGGGGCGGTTCGACAAGATCGTCCGGCACGGCGACCACCCCACCAACTACTGGTGGGAGGTCGTGGACCGGGAAGGCACGCGGTCGGTCTTCGGCGGCGAGGAGACCGCCACGCTGGCCGACGCGTCCGGCAACATCGCCACCTGGGCGCTGCGCGAAACCCGTGACACCAACGACAACTTCGTGCGCTACCACAACGTCCGCGTCGAGGACGCCGGTGTCGCGGGCGGATCGGTGCCGGGCGCCAACCTGTACCCCGCGAAGATCACCTACACCGGCCACGGCGACACCGAGGGCCGCTACTCGGTCACCTTCACCCGCGACCGCGACCGGGGCGAGCCGCGCCGCGGCGACGTCCAGATCGAGGCGCGCTCCGGGTTCAAGCGGGTCACCGCGGACCTGCTGCGGCGGGTCGAGGTGAAGGTGGACGACACCCTGATCCGCGCCTACGAGCTGGACTACCGCCAGGGCGCGTTCGCCAAGACGCTGCTCGGCTCGGTCAGCCAGTTCGACGCGGGCAACACCCGCTTCAACACCCACACGTTCGACTACTTCGACGACATCCGCGACGCCTCCGGCGGGTACGACGCGTTCGACGCGGCGGGCAACTGGGCCGTCGCCGACGACGACCTGGGCGTGAACATCCGCGACGGCGAGGCCAGCGCCCTCTCGGCGACCACGTCGACCAGCGCCGGCGGGCACCTGTACGTCGGCTACAACCCGACCTCGGTGAGCAAGTCGAACTCCGCGGGGCTCAAGGTCGGCTACAACTCCGGCTCCTCCGACGGCCTGCTCGCGCTCGCCGACGTCAACGGCGACAACCTGCCGGACAAGGTGTTCCGCTCCGACGGCGGCGTGTTCTACCGCCCCAACGAGTCGGGACCGGACGGCCAGGCCAGGTTCGGCGACACCCCGATCCGCCTGACGAACCTGCCGGGCATCTCGTCGGAGAAGACGCGGTCCGGCACGGTCGGCATCGAGTCCTACTTCGGCGTGGCGGCACAGCTGGACCACGTCTCCACCACCACGACCTCCGACCGCTACTTCACCGACGTCAACGGCGACGGCATCACCGACCTGGTGAACAACGGCGGCGTCCTGTTCGGCCACCTGGACGCCGACGGCCGGCCCGCCTACAGCGCCGACAGCGGCGACACCGGCGTCCCCGTCGGCGACGGCACCGCGTCCGGCACGATCGTCGGCGACCAGACCGCCGAGTTCGAGCGCCAGGTCGACGCGTTCCCGCTGCTGGACGGCGTCCGCCGCTGGGTGGCGCCGTTCGACGGCACGGTCCGCGTGGACGGCCGCGTGAAGCTGGTGCAGGACACGAGCCCCGAACGGCAGGCGTACCGCTCGGCCGACGGCGTCCGGGTCGCCGTCCAGCACCAGGACACCGAGCTGTGGTCGCAGCGCATCGGCCCGGACGACCACATCGAGTTCGCGCCGACGGGCACCGACGACATCGCCGTGCGCAAGGGCGAAGCGCTGTTCTTCCGCGTCCAGTCCGTGCTCGACGGCCGCTTCGACGCGGTCGCGTGGGACCCGCGGGTCACCTACACCGGCGTCCCCGCGAGCACCGACGTCAACGGCCTGGCCAACGACACCTACCTCGCCTCCCGCGACTTCACCCTCGGCGGCCGGCCCTCGGTCGTCGTCGCGCCGCTGACCGGCACGCTGCACCTGTCCGGTGACGTCGCCAAGTCCGGTCCCACGACCGACGACGTGACGGTCGTGGTGACCCGCAACGGCTCCGACGTCTACAGCCACACGCTGGCCCGCGGCGCTGCCGGCACCGCGTCGATCGACCTGGACGTCCCGGTCACCGCCGACGACACGCTGTCGTGGCGGCTGAAGGTCGACTCGCCGGTCGACGCCGGGACGCTGCGCTGGGTGCCGCGCGCCCACTACACGGCGGCGCAGGGCGTCGACTCGGTGGTGGACGACAACGGCAACCCGACGCTGGTCATCCACCCGCCGTACGACCTGGACATGTACCCGGTCTCCACGCTGACCGCGCCGCAGGCGTCGTACACGGCGACGCACGGCGGCACCGTCACCGTGGAGCCCGCGCTGACGTTCGACTTCGCGGGCCAGACCCCGGACACCCGGGTCGTCTTCACGGTCAAGAAGCGCGGCGGGCTGCTCGCCAAGCGGGTGATCGACGTCGTGGACGGCCAGGTGCCCGACCCGGCCTCGCTGCGCGTCACCGCCGAGGTCGCCCAGGGCGACGAGCTGTTCTTCGACTTCGCCACCCTCGACACCGCCCTGCCCTCGCGGTTGACGGGCCAGTCGGCGTCGCTCTCCCACGACGGCACGAACTTCACCGCCGTGCCCAGCGCCCTGCACGCCTCCGCCGAGCAGGGCGCGTTCGCGCAGCCGTACCGGGGCTGGGGCGCCGTGGGCTACCAGGGCAACCGCGACCGGGCGACCAAGCCGATCAGCCGCGGCGACCTCGTCCTGGACGAGAGCTACCGCGACGAGCTGCCCGACGGGCCGACCGAGGACGACGTGCCGGGCTTCACGGAGAACCCGCGGGTCAAGCAGCCCAGGGTGGTGGTGTTCGCACCGCTTCCCGCGCAGGACCGCTGGGCCGGCGCGGACGACAACACGTGGGTCTCGCGGGACGCCTCGGCCAGTTCGCGCCTCGGTCTGGACACCATCGACGTCCTCACCGACGGCGACGTCGCGGGTGCGGCGGCCGTGTCCCGGCGCGGGCGCACGCAGCAGATCTCGACCACGTTCGGCGCGAGCATCCCCGGCGTCCCGATCGGCGGTGGCGCGAGCGTCGCGAAGGGCCGCTCCACCGGGCAGCTCGACTTCCTCGACCTCAACGGCGACCGGTTCCCGGACGTCGTCGGGTCGGCGGGCGTGCAGTACTCCGACATGACCGGCGGTCTGGGCGACACCAGGGGCAGCGTCGGCGGCGCGGTGCGCGAGTCCGACTCGCTGGCCTACGGCGTGAACGCCAACGCGGGCAGCCCGGCCCGCACCAGCGGCAACGGTCGCGGCGAGGCGGCGCCCTCGGGCAGCCGCAACGCCAACAGCGCCAAGTCCGGCCCGGAGATGCCCGCGCTCGGCGTGGGCGGCAACGTCGGCGGCGGCGAGTCCGACACCGGGCACGACCTGATCGACATCAACGGCGACGGCCTGCCGGACAAGGTGTTCGACAACGGCGACGCCGCGCTGAACCTCGGCTACTCGTTCGCCGCCCGCGAGCCGTGGCCGGGCGGCCCGGTCAACGACGGCAAGACCACCAGCGCCGGGGTGAACCTGGGCTTCAACACCAACTACTACGGCTTCGCGGGCGGTGTGTCGGCGGCGCTCGGCTCGTCGGTCACCAGCGCCACGCTGCTGGACGTCAACGGCGACGGCCTGGCCGACCGCGTGTTCGCCAACGGCGACAACCCCGTCGGCGTCGCCGTCAACACCGGCAACGGCTTCGGCGCGCCGACCCCGTTCCGCGGCAGCGCGGGCGACGTCGGCAAGGACGAGAACGCCACCCTCGGCGGCGGCGTGTACTTCACGTTCGGGTTCTGCTTCTTCTTCGGCTGCCTGGTCTTCAACCCCGGCGCCGACGTCTCCACCGGCATCGGCCGCGCCGAGGTGGCGCTGCGCGACGTCAACGGCGACGGCTACGCCGACCACGTCCGCTCCACCCGCGACGACGAGCTCGTGGTGGCGGCCAACAAGACCGGGCGCACGAACCTGCTGCGCACCGTGTCCCGGCCGCTGGGCGCCCGGATCGACCTGGACTACACCCGGTCCGGCAACACGCAGGACCAGCCCGACTCGAAGTGGGTGCTCTCCCGCTCCGCCGTGCACGACGGGCACCCCGGTGACGGCCAGGACGTGCAGCTGTCCACGTTCCGCTACGAGGCGGGCCGGTACGACCGGCTGGAGCGCGAGTTCCTCGGCTACGGCAAGGTGGTCTCCGAGCAGCGCGACGCGGGCTCGGGCGACGCCCTCCTGCGGGCGCTGACCAGCGAGTACCGCACCGACAGCTACTACCTGCGCGGCCTGGTGACCCGGTCGGCGACCGCGGACGCGTCGGGCGGGCTGTTCCAGGAGACGGTCAACACCTACCGGCTGCGCGACGTCGCCACCGGCGCGGACGCGAACCCGAAGGCGACGACGGCGCGGGTCTTCCCGCTGCTGGCCCGCGTGGACAAGCACTACCACGAGGGCCAGGCGAACCCCGGCAAGTCCACCTACACCGAGATGGCCTACGACGAGCACGGCAACCTCGTGCGGTCGTTCGACGCCGCCGACACCGGCCCGGGTGACGACGTGGAGGCCGAGTTCGGCTACACGTCCTCGATCCCGGCGTGCCGCGACCGCAACATCATCGGCGTCGCGAACCTCGTCCGCGAGCACGGCGCCACCCCGCGCACCCTGATGCGCCACCGGGAGTCCACACTGGACTGCGCGACCGGTGACGTGCTGGCGGTGCGTGAGATCCTGCCCGACGGGTCGGCCGCGGTCAGCGACCTGACCTACCACGACAACGGCAACCTGCTCGCCATCACGGGGCCCGCCAACAAGAACGGGCAGCGCTACCGGCAGGAGTACGGCTACGACGGCGTCGTCGGCGTGCACGTCGAGTCCATCAAGGACAGCTTCGGCTACGAGTCCTCGGCGACGCACGACCTGCGGTTCGGCCTGCCGGACCTCACCGTCGACGAGAACCGCCAGTCGCTGCGCATGTCCTACGACAGCGTCGGCCGGGTGGACGAGGTGGTCGGGCCGTACGAGATCGGCTCCGGCCGGGCCACGATCGACTTCGAGTACCACCCGGAGGCGGCCGTCCCGTACGCCGTCACCCGGCACCTCGACCGCACCGCCACCGGCGTCCGCGACGACACGATCGACACCGTCCAGTTCGCCGACGGCCTGGCCCGACCGGTGCAGAGCAAGCAGGACGGCTCCGTGGCCGAGACCGCGGGCAGCGCGCCGGCCGACGTGATGGTGGTGTCCGGTCGGGTCACGTTCGACCCGCTGGGCCGCGTCGTCGAGCAGTACTACCCGGTGACCGAGCCGAAGGGCGCGGGCAACACGGCGTTCAACGCGGCCTACGACGCGGTCGCACCGACCAGGCTGAGCTACGACGTGGTGGACCGCAGCGTGAAGTCCGTGCTGCCGGACGGCACGTCCAACGAGCTGGCCTACGGCTTCGGCGCCGACCGCTCCGGCGAGACCCGGTTCCGGACGGTCGCCACCGACGCCAACGGCAAGCAGCGCAGCACCTACACCGACGTGCGGGTGCTGACCACCGCCGTGCAGGAGTTCAACGCCGGCACGGCGATCTGGACCAGCTACGGCTACGACCCGATGGGTCAGCTCACCACCGTCGTGGACGACAAGGGCAACACGACCAGGGCCGAGTACGACAACTTCGGCCGCCGCACCGTCGTCGACAGCCCCGATTCCGGCCGCACCGAGACCCGGTACGACCTGGCGGGCAACAAGACGGCGAAGGTCACGGCGAAGCTGCGGGCGGCCGGCAAGGCCGTCGAGTACGACTACGAGTACAACCGGCTCGCCGGCATCCGGTACCCGGTGTTCTCCGGCAACGACGTCACCTACACCTACGGCGGGCCGGGCGCGCCGGACAACGGTGCGGACCGCGTGGTGGCCGTCCGCGACGCGGCGGGCACCGTGACCCGCAAGTACGGCGCGCTGGGCGAGAAGACGAGCGAGACCCGCGAGGTCACCGCGCTCACCACCCCCGCGCGGAGCTACACCACCGGGTACCGGTACGACTCGTTCAACCGGGTGCTGGACCTGACCTACCCCGACGGCGAGGTGCTCACCTACGAGTACGACTCCGGAGGCCAGGTCACCCGCGCCACCGGGCACAAGGCCGGGTTCGACTACCCGTACCTGACGCGGCTCGACTACGACAAGTTCGGCCAGCGCCTGCTCCAGGAGACCGGGACGGGTGTGCGCACCACGTTCGCCTACGACCCGGCCGACCGGCAGCTGAGCAACCTGAAGTCGCGGCTGGCCGACGGTCACCAGTTCCAGGACATCAGCTACGAGTACGACAACGTGGGCAACGTCCTGTCGCTGACCAACACCGTGCCGCTGCCGCACGGCAAGCCGATCGGCGGTCCGAGCAGGCAGACCTACGGCTACGACGACCTGTACCGGCTCACCTCGGCCACCGGCGAGTACCGGAACAAGGACAACAAGCTCGACCGGTACTCCATGGCCCTGGGCTACGACTCCATCCACAACCTGACGGCCAAGAGCCAGCGGCACGAGATCCTGGTGCAGTCCGGCTCCACGTCCGCCCTGTCGCAGGACACGACGACGTTGGCGGACGAGCCGGTCACCGACCCGGCGACCGGCGAGGCCCTGCCGCCGCTGGGGCCGATCGAGCCCGAGGACGAGCAGGTCTCGCAGACCGAGCCCGCGCCGACCACGCAACCCGCGTACGAGCCGGTCGCCTACTCGGTGCAGGCCGCGACGACGGCGCAGGAGCAGAAGAAGACCACCTACGACTACGCCTACGCCTACCACAGCGGGAAGCCGCACGCGCCCAGCGCGGTCGGTCCCGTCAACGAGTCCTACGACGCCAACGGCAACCTGGTCGACTCCGTCAACACCCTGCCGCCCGCGCCGGGCAAGCGGCGGCAGCTCGTGTGGGACGAGGAGAACCGGCTCGCCTGCAACCAGGACCACAGCCGCAACAAGACCGTCGCCCAGCACCCGGACGCGTGCACCAGCCCGCAGCAGCCGGCGACCGTCAGGTACGTCTACGACGACGAGGGCAACCGGGTCGTCAAGAACGCCGGACCGCAGCACATCTACCCCAACCGGGCGTTCAGCGAGCGCAACGGCACGTCGTTCAAGCACGTGTTCGTCGGTGACACCCGGATCGCGACGAAGACCGTCAAGACCGACTCCACCTACGAGAACCACCACTTCTACTTCCACGCCGACCACCTCGGCTCGTCGGGGTACGTCACCGACGAGCACGGCAACCTGACCGAGCACACCGAGTACTTCGCGTTCGGCGAGCCGTGGGTGCAGGAGCACCCGGCGCAGCCGACACCGGTCCCGTACCTGTACGGGTCGAAGGAGCTGGACGAGGAGACCGGCTTCTACTACTACGGGGCCCGCTACTACAACCCGCGCACGCAGGTCTGGCAGAGCCCGGACCCGATCATCGAGTCCTACCTCGACGGCGGGCCCGCGGGCGGCGTGCACCGGCCGGCCAACCTCGCGGCCTACACCTACGCCCACAACAACCCGGTGAAGTTCACCGACCCCGACGGTCGGTACGTGGAGAGCGCGTGGGACGCCATCAGCCTGGGGATCGGCGTGGCGAGCTTCGTGCAGAACGTCCGCGAGGGCAACGGGTGGGGCGCGGCGCTGGACGCGGTCGGCATCGTCGCGGACGGCGCGGCGCTGGTGCTGCCCGTCGTGCCGGGCGGTGCGGGCGCCTTGATCAAGGCCGGTCGCGCGGCGGAGAAGGGCGTGGAGGTGGTCCGGGCCGCCGACCGGGCACGGGACGCGGAGCGGGTCGTCGAAGGCGTCCAGGCCACGGCCCGTGCCGCGGACAAGGGCGGTGACGCGGCCAAGGCGGCGCGCACCACGTCGGTGCCCTGCGCGGTGCCCAACAGCTTCACCCCGGAGACGCCGGTGCTGATGGCCGACGGCACGCGCAAGCCGATCGGCGAGGTGGAGGTCGGCGACCTGGTCGTGGCCACCGACCCGGAGACGGGCGTGACCGAGGTCCGACCGGTGACCGACCTCATCGTCGGCGACGGCTCGAAGGACCTGGTCGAGATCACCGTCGACACCGGTGCCGGCAAGGGCGCCGTCATCGCCACCGACGGCCACCCGTTCTGGGCGGCCGACCTCGGGTCGTGGGTCGACGCGAAGGACCTCCGGGTCGGGACGCTGCTGCGGACCGGCAGCGGCACCTACGTCCAGGTGGTCGCGGTCAGGGCGTGGACGCAGCAGCAGCGGGTGCACAACCTGACCGTCGGCGGACTGCACACCTACCACGTGGCGGCGGGTGCGGTCGACGTCCTGGTGCACAACTGCGGTGGTCCCGTCATCCGCAACAAGCACCTGGCCGGCGGCAAGCACCCGAAGACCGGGGTCCCGTTCGACAAGAACGGCTTCCCGGACTTCTCGAAGTGGCGCCACCCGAAGGTCCCGGACGTGCGGATCAAGCTGACCGGCAACCGGAAGGTGGACGAGCGGCTGGCCAACGAGGCGGCCGGGCTGAAGAACACGCCGTCCGACTACACCTGGCACCACCACCAGGACAGTGGTCTGATGCAGTTGATCCGCCGTGACGTCCACGCCGCCACGGGCCACACGGGAGGGCACGCGGTCAAGCTGCATGAGTGAGCCGTTCTTCGAGGAGGACCCGTACTACACGGGTCCTCCTCTGACCGACGGGATGGTCCGCGCGGCGGAGGCCCACCTGGGCGTCCGGCTCCCGCGGGCCTATCTCGCGTTGCTGGCGCGGCGCAACGGCGGCACCCCACGCCGCCGTTGCCTGCCCACCCCGTTCCCGACGTCGTGGGCCCCGGACCACTTCGAGATCCGCGGTCTGCGGGGCCTCGGCGGCGCCTGGGGTGTGGATTCGGCGGAGTTGGGCAGCCGGTACCTGGTGGGGGAGTGGGGCTACCCGGACATCGGGGTGGTCATCTGCGACACCCCGTCGGCGGGCCACGACACCGTGATGCTCGACTACTCGGAGTGCGGCCCGACCGGCGAGCCGTCCGTGGCCTACATCGACGAGGACCGGGTGCCTCGCCGCGTCGCCGCGTCGTTCGACGAATTCGTCGCGGCGCTCGAGAGCTGCCCGGACTGACCGTGGGTGAACTGTTGCGTCGCTTCGTCGCTCCCGTGGAACACGGGTGTTCGATCCTCTGTGACGAGGACCCCTCCGCCGATCGTGATGACGGGGGTCCTGGCGAAGCTGTTTCCAGGCCAAGCGCGACTCGCTTGTCTTCCGTGATCCCTGCCGTTGGTCTTCCGGGTGCGGAAGGGGTCGAACTCGGTCGTGGTGGCCGTGGTGCCGGCGGGCACGTGCTGGTCGTGACCCGGCTGTCGATCTCGAGGGAGACGGCCCGATGAACTCGGGTGTTGCCGCATTCGACGAGGAATTCTCCAGCTTCGTCAAGGCGTCGGGACGGTGGCGGGACACTGCTCCGGACGCGCTCCTGGGGCGGTGGTCGAGGTTCGTCGACGAGTGCGTGCGGGGTTACCCGCACGACGCTGAAGATTACTTCAACGATCTCACCTCGAGGGATGCCTTGGAGCGGGCCCTTGCTTCTGTCGAGTTGCAGATCCACCCTGAAATGTCCCGTCTGCGCGCGCGTGTGGAGAGGATCGATTCACGATTTCGCGCACTTCTGACGGCGGACGTTTTCCCTGGGATTCCGAAGGAATTCTGGTGGGCTCGGGGCATGGTGAACGGTGGATCGAGGCGTTTTGTGGAGAGCGTGCGGCGTGGGTACGGCATCGACTTGATCGAGATCGAATAGAGTTCCCGCCGGTCTGAGGACGCCGTCGACCGGTCCGGTCAGCGACCTCCCGAGCGGGGGGGTCCGGCGGCCGGCGATCGATCACGTGCAGCCGGCCGTTAGCCGCTGCACTTGGTCAGGAGCTCCGTCGGGCTCATCCGGCGCAAGCCGGTGGCCAGCAGCAGCAGACACGACAGCAGGACGGCCCACGCCCACCACGGGGCGGCCGCGGACCACAAGCCGCCCACGACGGCGGTGCCGGTGACCAGTTGCACGCCTCGGCGACGGCTCGCGGTGACGGCTCCGGAGGTGGTGGCGGGTCGCATGCCTCGATCGTCCCAGGTCCTCGCCGACCGGGCCACTGCTCCCGGCCGTCTGGCGGCACGGGCAGCGGGTCTGCCCGTGGCTTGCCCTTGCGACCGTTGCCGAGGACCCCCGTGCTCCCGGAGCGTGGGACAACGGCTGACCCGCTGTCGGTGCGCCGCTGCCGGCCCTGACGAAACGAGGTGATGTGGATGCGCAAGCACGTTCGGCCTCCGGAACGGGAGGACGCGCACGCCGGGCACGTGCACCCGCCGAGCACTGCCGACGCCCCGCCTGCCTGGGGGCGGCCGATGACGCCGAACGCGGTGCTCGCCCTGCAGCGCACCGTCGGGAACGCGGCGGTCGCGGCGGCGCTCGAGCCGGTGGCCGTCCAGCGCACGTCCGAGGGCGGCACGGGGCAGGGCCCGCTGGAGGACAAGCCGATGGACGGGTTGAGCCGGTTGCGGAGGGCGAACCAGCGGGAGGTGGAGCGCGGGCAGGCGTCGCGCGTCGAGCCCGGCCAGGGGACCAGCCCGTTCGGGAACTACACGGTGCAATCGGGGTACGGGCACCAGGGGTACATCACGTCCAACAACCGGCAGCACCCGCGGTCCTCGTCCGTCGGGACGTTCTACGTCGAGGTGTTCGCCCAGCTCCAGCAGCAGCACCTGCCGCTCGTCGCGGAAGCCCTGCGCGGCCGGGCGCTGGACCAGGCCGTCCTCGCCGCGATGACCGCGACGGAGAAGCGCGCCGCCGCCGTGCTCTACGGGCTCATCCGCGAATCCGAGAACGCCAGGACGCCGGGTGCTGTCAAGGCCGCGTGCAGCGCCCTGGACGAGGTGGGGGCGACCGGTGGCGGGTGGCAGCGGTTCAGGGAGTTGTTCCCGCTGGCCCAGGAGCACGGGGCGCAGGTCTACAACACGGCGTTGGCCGGGCAGAACCAGCTCTCCGCCGCCGCACTGGGGAACCTGGAGGACATGTCGTCCTCTTCGGACGAGCAGAGCTCCTGACGAGGCGGCGTCCGGTCACGTAGCACGGTCGAGGGGGAACGTGACCCGGACGGTGGTGCCCTGCCCGGGCGCCGAGGTGACGCCGACCGTGCCGCCGTGCGCGGTCACGATCGCCTCGACGATGGCCAGGCCCAGGCCCGACGAGGCGCCGCCGGCCCGGCTGCGGCCGGGGTCGGCGCGGTAGAAGCGCTCGAAGACGTGCGCCAGGTGCTCCGGCCCGATCCCGTCGCCCTCGTCATGTACCGCGATCACGACGTCCGCGTCGTGCGAGCTGACGGTGACCGTGACCGGTGTGCCGGGCGGGGTGTGCTGCACCGCGTTGCCGACGAGGTTGTGCAGCACCTGCTGGATGCGCGCGCCGTCCCCGCGCACGACCGCCTCCGCCGCCCCGCGCAGGGTGATGACCCGGTCGGGGCAGACGACCCGCGCGTCACCCACCACCTCGCCCGCCAGGGCCACCACGTCCACCGGCTCGCGGTCGAGCGGAAGGGCCGCGTCGAGGTGGGCCAGCAGCGCCAGTTCGTCGACCAGCAGCCGCATCCGGCCCACCTCCGCCTGCATCCGCGCCATGGCGTGGTCGAGCTGGTCGGGGTCGGTCAGCGCGCCCTGGACGTACAGGTCGATCCAGCCCTGCACGGTCGCCAGCGGCGTGCGCAGCTCGTGGCCCGCGTCGTCGACGAAGCTGCGCAGCCGGTCCTGGGCGCGCCGCTGGGCGTCGAACGCCTGCTTGACCGCCACGGCGACCGCGGCTTCCGGACCGGCGAGCAGCAGGACGAGGGCGCGCCGCCACCGGGACGGCCGCTTCACGGCCGCACCGGCCGCAGGCTGTACCCGAACCCCCGCACGCTGCGGATCAGCGACGGCCCGCCGAAGTCGATCTTGCGGCGCAGGTTGGAGATGAACCGCTCGACCACGCTCGCGTTGCCGCCGAAGTCGTACTGCCAGACGTGGTCCAGGATGTCCGCCTTGGAGACCACCCGCCCGGAGTTGATCAACAGGTAGCGCAGCAGCCGGAACTCGGTGGGGGAGAGCTCGACCGGCTGCCCGCCCCTGGTCACCACGTGCCGCACCTCGTCCAGCTCCAGGTCGTCGCAGCGCCACACGCCCTCCGGCACCACCGGCGGCACGCGGCGGGCACGCCGCAGCAGCGCCTCCAGCCGTGCGGCGACCTCCACCACGTGGAACGGCTTGGTGAGGTAGTCGTCGCCGCCGAGGCGCAGCCCGCGCACCCGGTCGTCCACCTCGTCGCGCGCGGTCAGGAACATCACCGGCACGTGGACCTCCCGCGAGCGCAGCAGGTGCAGCAGGTCGAAGCCGTTCGTGCCGGGCAGCATCACGTCCAGCACGATCGCGTCGGGCGTGCGCGCCCCGATCGCGGCCAGCGCGGCGGGCACGTCGCCGACCGCCTCGACCTCGAACCCCGAGAACCGCAGCGCCGACAGCAACAGCTCCCGCAGGCCCGGGTCGTCGTCCACCACCAGGATGCGATCCACGTCCTCCATCACACCATCCTGCCGGGTCCGCGCGGCGCACCGCCGGTGCGCGAACCTGACGGTTTCCTGCTGGTTCCCTGACAGTCGGCCGCCGCGGGTGGTCTCGCCGCCTGGCCGCTCCTAGCGTTTTCCCCGGCACACCAACGAACAGATTGGACGAGGATGTCTGGTCCTACCCGTCGTGGGTTCATCACCGGCACCGCGGCTCTGGGAGGTGCGGCGCTGATCGGGAGTCCGGCGACCGCGGACGTGGCGGCGGAGGGGAGCGGGCTCGAGTCGGCCGCGATCCTGCCGGGTGACCCCCGCTACGAGGACCTCGTGCTGCGCCGGACGAGCGAGCGGTTCTTCCCCCGGCCGCGGTACTTCCGGCTGCCCACCACGACCGAGCAGGTCGTGCGCGCGGTGGACGACGCCGTGCGCGCGGGCAAGCGGGTCACCGTCCGCAGTGGCGGGCACTGCTACGAGAACTTCGTGGGCGACGGCGCGGAGGTGGTCATCGACCTGTCCGCGATGCGGCAGGTCGGGTTCGACCGGCGCCGCAACGCGTTCTCGATCGAGCCGGGCGCGAGCCTCTGGGACGTGTTCGAGCGGCTCTACCTCGGCTGGGGCGTCACGATCCCCGGCGGCCAGTGCGGCGGTGTGGCCGCCGGCGGGCACATCCAGGGCGGCGGGTACGGCGCGCTGTCCCGGCAGTTCGGTTCGGTGGTGGACTACCTGCACGCCGTGGAAGTCGTCGTGGTGGACCGTTCCGGACGGGCACGGGCGGTGGTCGCGACCCGTGAGCCGGGCGACGCGAACCGGGACCTGTGGTGGGCGCACACCGGGGGCGGGGGCGGGAACTTCGGCGTGGTCACCCGGTACTGGATGCGCACGCCCGGCGCCACCGGCGACGATCCCAGCCGCCTGCTGCCGAAGCCACCCGCCGTGACGCTCGGCGCGACGATCGGGTGGAGCTGGCGGGACGTCACCGAGGAGTCGTTCCACCGGCTGCTGCGCAACTACGGCGAGTGGCACGAGCGCAACAGCGCGCCCGGCTCCCGCTACGCCAGCCTGTTCAGCCCGATGCTGGTCAGCCGGCGCAACACCGGCGCCGACCCCGGTGCGATCGCCCTGGTGGCCACAGTGGACGGAAGCCGGCCCGACGCCGACCAGCTGCTGGACGACTACCTGGCGGAGGTCACCGAGGGCGTCCCGGGCACGATCACGTTGCAGCCACCCCACCGGCTGCCGTGGTTGGCGGCGGTGGAGGCCGGGTCGCTGAGCCAGGCCGACGAGTCCGGGATGTTCAAGGCGAAAGCGGCCTACCTGCGCAAGCGGTTCACCGACCAGCAGATCAGGACCGCGTACACCTACCTCACCAGCACCGACCACGACAACGAGCGCGCGTTGCTGCTGTTGGTGTCCTACGGCGGCCAGGTCAACACCGTGGCGCCGGACGCGACCGCCGTGCCCCAGCGGGACAGCATCATGAAAGCGGTCTACATCGCCACCTGGACCGACCCGGACCGCGAGCGGGCGAGCATGGACTGGATCCGGCGCTGGTACCGCGAGATGTACCAGGACACCGGAGGCGTGCCGGTGCCGAACGGCGTGAACGACGGCTCGTACATCAACTACCCGGACATCGACACCGCCGACCCGACGTGGAACACGTCCGGCGTCCCGTGGCACGCCTTGTACTACAAGGACAACTACCGCAGGCTCCAAGAGGTCAAGGCGCGCTGGGACCCGCGTGACGTGTTCCACCACGCCCTGTCGATCAAGCTGCCCGACAGCTGACGGCCGGACCCGCTCGGGCGACGTCACGCCGGACGCCTGCTCGCTCACCACGCCCGGCCGCGCCACCTCGGCTCACGTGGCGTCCTCGATGGTCAGCGTCACGCGATCGGCGTCGGCGGTGCGGCGCTGGTGCAGGAACAGGGTCAGCGCCTTGAGCCGGTGCTCGCGGGCCTCGTCCCGGCGACCTCCGGCCGCGTGGGCGTCGGCCAGCCGTTCGACGGTGTCGGCGTAGTCGTAGGTCGCGCCCACGTCCTCGAAGCGCGCGAGGGCCAGCTCGTAGTGCGCCACGGCCTCGTCGTGGTGACCGGCGCGGTGCGCGATGTAGCCCAGGCTGTCCAACGTCCGCGCCTCCGCGTCGCGGTCGGCGTGCGCGCGGGCGAGGGCCAGGGCGGTCTCGCAGTAGCGGCGGGCCCGGTCGAGGTCGTCCAGCCGGGCCGCGTACCAGCCCGCCTGGTTGAGGGCGTGGGCCTGGCGGATCGGGCGGTCCAGGGTGCTCAGGATGTCGAGGGCGCTCACCGCGTGGCGCAGGGCTCGGCGGTCGTCGCCCTGGGTCTCCCGGACCCACGCCAACGACTGGTGCACGGCGGCCTCGCCGGAGAGATCGTCCGCTTCCCGGCTGAGGAGCAGGGCGCGGTCCAGGTGCGCGGACGCCTCGTCGACGTCGCCGGCACGGGCGAGGGCGGCTCCCAGCCGCCACGACGCCAGTGCGCGGGCGTCGAGGTCGTCGGCGGCGTCCGCGGCTGCCAGCCCGGCCCGCCACACGGTGATCTGGTCGTGGTGGAGGTGACCCTGGCGGCGCTGGAAGGTGTCCAGGGCCCAGGCCAGCCGCCACACCGCGGGGTGGTCGCCGACCCGTGCGGCGGCCTCCTGAGCGGCGGTCACGCACACGTACTCGGTGGCCAGCCAGGCCAGGGCGGCGCCGTCGTCGGCCGGTCCGGGCTGGTCGGAGGACACGGCGGCCGGTGTGTCGTGCGGGTAGAGGACCCGCTCGGCGGCCAGGCCCGACCCGACGTAGTAGGCGATCACCCGCGCGAGCGCCGCCTCCTCGCCGTGCGCCCGTTCGGCGGCGTACAGCCGCACCAGGTCGTGCATCCGGTAGCGCCCCGGCACGTGCTGCCGCACCAGGTGACCGGCTTCGAGCTTCTCCAGCGACGACCGAACGCGCGTCACCGGCGCGTCGGCGAGCGCGGCCACCGCCGGCAGGCCGATGTCCGGGCCGGGCGCGATGCCGAGCAGCGCGAACAGCCTCACCGCGTCCGCCGGCAGCGCCCGCAACGACGCGGCGAACACCGCCCGCAGGCTGGTGCTCAACTCCGCGGTGTCCAGCCCGTCGAGCCCGTCGGCCCGGCCCAGCTCGTCGGCGAGCGCGGCGAGCGGGAAGTCGGGGTGCGCGGCGGCACGCGCGGCCACGATGCCGACGGCCAGCGGAAGTCCCGCGCAGTGCCGCAACAGGGTCGCGACGGCCTCCGGCTCGGCCGACATCCGTTGCGGCGACAGGTAGCCCGCCAACAACGCGTGCGCGACATCGTCGGGCAGGACGTCGAGCGCGAGCGTCGGCACAGCCCGCGAGGCGGCGAGGGCGCTCAGGCGGTGCCGGCTGGTGATCAACGTCGTGCACGTGGTGCCGCCGGGCAGCAGGGGGAGCACCTGGTCGCTGTCACGCGCGTTGTCCAGCACCACCAGCAGGCGCCGGCCCGCGACCAGGCTCCGGTACAGCGCGGCCTGGGCGTCCACGTCGGCGGGAGGCGAATCGGCGCCGAGCGCGTCCAGGAAGCCGAGCAGGATCGCGGAGGTCGACGCCGGCGGGCCCGTCGGGTCGAACCCGCGCAGGTCGGCGTACAGCTGCCCGTCGGGGAAGCGGTCCAGCTCCCGGTGCGCCCAGTGCAACGCCAACGCGGTCTTCCCGGAGCCGCCCGGCCCGACGACCGCGAGTGGTTCTCCCGGTTGCGCCAACGCCTTGTCCATCGACGTCAACTCGTCGTCGCGGCCCACGAACAGCCGTGGCGGGGCCGGCAGCTGCCGCGGCACGGGCGGTCGTCCGGTCACGGGTGCGGCCACCTCGCCGACCAGCATCTGCTGGTACAGCTCGCGCAGCCGGACACCGGGGTCGGTGCCGAGCTCGTCGGACAGCGCCCGTCGGACGACCTGGTAGTGCGCCATCGCCTCGGCCTGCCTGCCGGACTGGTGCAGCGCCAGGATGAACTGCGCGGCCAGCCGTTCGTCGAGCGGGTCGCGGGTCACCAGCGTGGACAGCTCGGCCACCAGCGACTCGTGCCGTCCCAGCCGCAGCGCGAGGTCGTTGCGGTGGGCCGTCGCCGACCACCGCTCCCGGTCGAGGCCCTGCCGCACCGCGTCGGCCCAGCTGCCGTCGAGCCCGCCGAGCGCCTCGCCCCGCCACAGCCCGAGCGCCTCCTCGACCAGGGCGAACGCCTCGGCGTCAGCGCCGGAGCGCGACCGCTCGACCAGCCTTCGGAACCGGTGGAGGTCGACGCTGTCCGGGTCGACGGGGAGCACGTAGCCGGCGGACGTCCGGTCGATCACCAGGCCGGGAACACCGCCCAGCGCCTGCCGCAACCGGTACACGTAGCCGTGGAGCGTGGTGCGCGCCTGCCGGGGAGCGCGGTCGGCCCAGACCTTCGCCGCGATCGACTCGGGTGACTGGACCCGGTTGGGGTCCACCAGCAGGGCCGCCAGCACGCACCGCTGGCGGGCGTGCCCGAGGCCGACCGCGACTCCGTCGACGAGCATCCGCACTTCGCCGAGCAACTCGAACGACACCGCCACCCGAAGTCCCCCCTCCTGACACCGGCCTACCGACTCCGACCGCCGTCGACAAGGCGGATCCCAGAACTTCCCCAGATCGCCACGTCACAATGCGCCGCTCGCGCCGCGTTCCCGCCGAATTGCGGTCAGGTCGAGTGTTGCCGAACGCGTCCGCCGCCGTCCGCCCGTTCGAAACAGACCCGAACAGGGCGAACGGGCCGCGGGCCCGCATCGAGGGCCTAACGTCGGGCTGTCGGAACTCGAACAGGGGGATCCTGTGGGTGGTCGAAGGGAATGGGCGGCCGTCGCGGCCGTATTGCTCAGCGGGGTGACGCCGAAGGGCGCACGCGGCCGGCGTGAACCAGTGCCGCATCCCGGGAGCGCGACCCCGGTAATCGGCTGACGGGGTTCGGGTCGGCCCGGATCGGTCGGGCCGGGGTGGGCCCGGCGCGGTTGCGCGGGCGACCGTGGTCCTAATTCATATTCGCTGGTCAGGGAGTTTTCGGCGGCCGGACGTCGAATCGGTACGACAATCGGGTCAATGCCCGGAGGTGCGTGGCCGAAGGTTGCCACGTGAGGTGACGGCCGGTTAGGCTGAAGTCATCCACCATGGCGATGGGCCGAAAGGGCGGTTGATTGTGCTCTGCGCAGCCGAAGCTTTTTCACCCGGCCGCACCGCGCGGTGAACGTGAATTCGACGCCCATTCTCCTCGATGTGACCTTGCGTGACGGCGGCTATTTCAACGACCACGGTTGGACCACCCGCGAAGCCGAGTCGATCGTGCGCGCCGTCGGGGCCGCCGGCGTGCCGTACGCGGAAATCGGCTACCTGCGGCAGGCGCACGACCCGGGACGGCCGACGGCCAGCTGCCCGCCCGCCTACCTGGACGCGCTCGCGGCCGTGGCCGGGCGACCGGAGCTCGTCGTGATGGTGCGCCCCGGCGAAGCGCCGCTCGAACGCATCGCCGAGCTGCCCGACCGGGGCGTCGCCATGGTCCGGGTGCTCGTCACGGGCGGTTCGGTCGAGGCGGCCGAGCCGTACGTGGCCGCCGCCCGCGCGGCGGGTCTGGACGTGGCGATGAACCTGACGCGGGTCAGCGAGCGCGACCCCCAGCGGCTCGCCGTGGCGGTCGAGGACTGCGCGAACGCGGGCGCGCAGGTCGTCTACCTCGCCGACTCCAACGGCAGCCTCGAACCCGGCTCGGTGGCCGAGCGGGTGGGCGCGGCGGTCGGCGCGAGCCCCGTGCCGGTGGGCTTCCACGCGCACGACAACCTCGGGCTGGCGTTCGTCAACACGACCACCGCGATGGCGGCGGGCGCGACCGCGGTGGACGCGTCGATCGCGGGCATCGGCAAGGGCGGCGGCAACCTGCGGCTGGAGGTCATCGTCGCGCACCTGATCGTGCGGCACGGCGCGGAGCTGCGGCTCGACCCGATCGCCGCGGACCGCACCACGCTGGCCACCCAGTTGCGGATGATCGCCGACGGCGGCTCGAAGACCGTGGTCAGCGGGCTGCTCGACGTGAACCTGGACGGCGCGGCCCACTTCTCCGACCTGGTCGCGGCCCACGGGCTCGACGCGACGATCCTGACGCTGACCGGTCGGGGGCGACCGCCGGCCGAACCCGCCAACGACCACGGAGGTGCCGATGAGTGACTTCGTCCTCGAGCTCGACCGGATGATCGACGAGCGCAAGAAGATGACCAGCGGGCTCTACCAGACGATCCTCGCCGGCAAGGCCACCCGGCGGTTGCTGCACGACTTCGTGCTGCACCGCTGGCCGATCAAGAGCTTCTGGACCCGCAACATCCTGGGCATCGCCTCGCGGATCGAGGACCACCGGCTGCGCGTCCTGCTCGTGGAGAACATCTACGAGGAGGAGACCGGCAGGCTGTCGGGCTCCGGCCGCCACCTGGACACGTTCGCCGACTTCGGCGCGGCCGTCGGGGTCACCGCCGACGAGCTCGCCGACGCGCCGGTCGTGCCGGAGACCGCGGCGGTCGTCGAGCACAACGTGCGGGTCTGCAACACCGAGACCCACTTCACCCAGGGCGTCGCGTCGGTGCTGCTGCTGATGGAGGGCCAGCCGCCGATCGTGGACCAGGGCGGCAAGAGCATGCTCTCGGTGATGCGCGACGTCTACGGCCTGCCGGCGAAGGGGTACGAGTTCTTCGTGCACCACGCCTCGGCCGACGAGGGCGACGACGCGGTCAGCGAGCTGGAGGACGAGCACGCCGCCGCCGCGCGCGAGCTGCTCCGCCGCTACTGCGACACCCCCGAGCTGCGGCGCGACGCGATCGCCGCGCTGGCCGCCGCGCTCGAACTGCGGCACCGCCACTTCGACATGATCCTGCGGACGGCGTACGACCCGGCGGAGCCGGTGTTCCGCTACACCGCATGACGTCCCTCGCCGCCGACGGCCACGCGGTCTGGCCGCTGGCCCACCACCGGGGCCGGCTCGTGCCGCGCGACGAGGCGACCCTGCCGGTCGGCAGCATCGCGCTGCGCTACGGCATCTCGGTGTTCGAGGGGATCCGGCTCTACCGGCAGGACTCCGGTGGCGTCGCGCCCTGGCTGCCCGGGCCGCACCTCGACCGGCTGCGCAACTCGTGCCGGCTCATGGGCCTCGACGAGGGTTGCGCGGCCGACGTGCCCGCGATCGTCGACGAGCTCGTCGCCGCGCAGCGGATCGACGCGGACGGCTACGTCCGGGTCGCGGCGAGCGCGGCCAACGCCGGCGACATCGCCCAGGCCGCCGTGACCGCGTTGACGGTCACGATCACGCCGTCGGGCCGCAAGCGCTGGCTGGCCGAGCACGAGGGCATCCGGCTGGGGATCAGCGCGTGGCAGCGGCCCTCGGACGCGGTGTTCCCCAGCGCCGCCAAGAACATCTCGGCCTACGCCGGGCCGCGCCTCGCGCTCGCGCAGGCCAAGCGCGACGGCTACGACTCGTGCGTGCTGCGCACCGCCGACGGGTTGATCAGCGAGGCGCCGACGGCCACGGTGTTCCTCGTCGAGGGCGACCGCGTCGTCACACCCAGGCTCTCCGACCACGTCCTGCCCGGTGTCACGCGGGCGTGGGTGCTGGCGACCGCGGCCGCGCTCGGCTACGAGGCCGTCGAGGACGCGGTCACCGAGGAGCGGCTCACCGCGGCCGACGAGGTCTTCCTGTGCGGGACGGGCATCGAGTTCGGCCCGGTGCGCGAGGTCGCGGGCGTGCCCCTGCGCGGCTGGCCGTCCGGCCCGGTCACGAAGGCGTTGGTGGACGCGTACTTCGCGCAGGCGCGTGGCGCCGCCGTGCCGACCGGGGTCGACCTCGGCCTGCCGGGTCGGCCGTCGTGAGCGTCACCGGTCTGATCGACTGGCCGGCCGCCCTGCTCGCCACCCACGACGCGGTGGCGCGCCCGGCGGACACCCGCACGGCCACCGAGCGCGCGGTGGCCGCCGGACCGGTGTTCCGGAACAAGGAGTTCCCGCTCTCGCCGGTGCCGGTGCTGGTCCGCGCCGATCGGGCCGAACGGCTCGCGCCGCTGCTGACCCGCTACGTCGACCTGCTCGGCAAGGTCGTCGCGCTGTACCGGGCACGGCCGGACGTGCGCGACTTCTACCGGCTCGGCCCGGCCGCCGACCTCCTGGTCGACGCCGACCGCGCGGTGGGCGACGCGCCGTGGGTGTGCCGGCTCGACGGCTACCTGGAGGCGGGCTCGGAACGGCTGCGGGTGCTGGAGAACAACGCCGACTCGCCCGCGGGCACACTGTTCACCGCGCGGATCAACGACGTGGTCGCCCGGATCCGGTCGAGCTCGCCGAGCGCGATGACGTACACCGGCGAGCACCGCTTCCTCGACGCGCTGCGAGCCGCCGCGCGTGCCGCCGCCGAACGGGACGCGGGCCGCTGCGCCGACCCGTCGCACATCGCGGTCCTCCAGCGCGCGGGCGCCCCGAGCGCGGAGAGCGTCGAGCTGGTGGAGTGCCTGCGGGCCGCCGGCGTGGACGCGTTCCTCGCCGACCCGCGCGCGATCGAGGTCGACGGTGACCGGGTGCGGTTCGACGGCAAGGCCGCCGACCTGTGCTGGAACAAGGTCAACACGGTGTCGTGGCTGCCGCACTGCGCCGACCCGGCCTTCGTCGACCGGTGGGCGCACGCCGTGCGGGACACCGCGATGGTGCACGTGAACCCGTTCGGCGCGCGGTACGTCGCGGAGAACAAGCTGACGCTGGCGTTCGTGCAGCAGCCCGAGTTCGCCGACCTGTTCACCGCCGACGAACGAGCACTGGTCGCCGAGCTGCTGCCGTGGTCGCGCAAGCTCACCCCGGCCGCGGTCGACGACGACGGCGGCCCGCTGGTCGACCGGCTGCTCGCCGACCCGCGCGAGTTCGTGCTCAAGCAGCCGTACGACATCAGGGGCGACGGCGTGACCATCGGCCACGACTGCGCTCCGGACGCGTGGCGCGACGCCGTCGCGGCCGGGCTGCGCGCGGGGCACCTCGTGCAGCGGCGGGTGGCGCCCACCGGCTACCCCGTGGTGGAGGCCGGCTCGGATCACGTGCAGGCCATGCCGATCAGCTTGGACACGTACCTGCTCGGCGGCCAGGTGGCCGGCTTCGGGTCGAAGGCGAGCCGCCACGCCAAGGTCAACATCTTCCAGGGAGGCCGGAAGTTGGCCGTGCACGTGATCGGCGACGGCTCATGACGGACGTCGGCCGTGGGCTCGCGGCGTTCGGCACGTCGGCGGTCAGCGACGCGCTGGACGTCCTGGGCGTGTCGGGCGCGCTGTGGGGCCCCACGCGCCAGTCCGGCTCCGGCGTGGTCGTCGGCCCCGCGTTCACCGTCACCTTCGAGCCGGTGGCCGAGGGCGAGCGCGCCGCCGCCGCGGACTACGTCGACGACGTGCCACCGGGCTCGGTCGTCGTGCTCGCCAACCACGGCCCGCGCTGCACGGTGTGGGGCGACATCCTCACCGAGGTCGCGGTGGCCCGGGGCGTCGCCGGGACCGTGATCGACGGCTACTGCCGCGACGTCGACGGCATCCGCGCGCTCGACTACTCGGTGTGGGCGCACGGCGCGTTCATGCGCTCCGGCAAGAACCGCGTGCGCATGGCGGCCACCCAGGAGCCGGTGACCATCGGCGCCGAGGGGGAGCGGATCACCGTGCGCCCCGGCGATCTCGTCACCGCCGACGGCAGCGGTGTCGTCGTCGTGCCGGCCGACCTCGTGGCGGTGGTGGTCGACACCGTGACGCGGGTGGCCGCCATGGAGGCCGGGGTGCTCGCCGACGTGCGGGCGGGCGTGCCGTTGCGGGTCGCCCGTGGCGACCACGGGTACAACGACGTCGCGCGGGCCACGTCGGCGAGGCCGTGAGGCTCGGGTTCAGTACGGGTTCCCGGGCACGTTGAGGTAGGTCTGGTAGAGGCCGAACCCGCCGGGGACACCGGAGGTGATGTACAGCGTCCGCCCGTCCGGCCCGCCGAACGCCGCGTTGGTGCTGTTGCGGCCGGCGGAGATGGCGCCGAGCCGTTCGCCCGACGGGGAGAAGACGTGGACGAGGCCCTCGTCGTAGGACGCCCAGTACAGGTTGCCCGCGCAGTCGACGGTCGCGCCGTCGGGCGTGCGGATGCTCGCGAACGTCGTGCGGCCGCCGGTGGTGCCGTCGGGGTTGACGGTGTACTTCACGATCGTGTTGTCGGCGGTGGCCCCGACGTAGAGCGTCTTGCCGTCGGGTGACAGGACGATGCCGTTGGGCTGTCGCAGCGTGTCGTCGACGAGGCCGACCACGCCGTCGCGGACGCGGAAGACGGCGGTTCGACCGCCTTGCTCGTCGGCGCGGTTGGCGCGCTGGTAGTTCGGGTCGGTGAAGTACGTGGTGCCGTCCGGGCCGGTGGTCAGGTCGTTGGGGGAGTTGAAGGCGCGGCCGAGGTGGTTGGCCGCGACGGTCGTGCGGCTGCGGTCGGTCAGGCTGTAGGAGGAGAGCGTGCGGTTGTCGTGGGTGGCGGCGAGCAACCGCGTGCCGTCGGGCGAGACCGCGAGGCCGTTGCTGCCGGACTCGGCGATGAACGTCTCGAAGGTGGCCGGTGGCGTGTGCCGGAGCACCGACGACGGCTGCACGCCCTGCGGGCCGGTGGGGCGCTGCATGTGCGACAGCAGCAAGGTGCCCGTCCGCCGGTCCCACGTCGGGCCTTCGAGGAAGTTGAACCCTCCCCGGATGAGCTGGGCCGTCACCGCACGGGTCGGTAACGGCGGGCCGTAGGACGCGCCCGGGGTGCACGGCGAGGTCGTCGCGGCGTCGGCGGAGGTGGCGGGCACGACGGCGCCGGCGAGGGCGATCGCCACCGCCGTGAGCGTCCGCGTGCGCCGGTGGCGTGATGCTGTGCGGTGCGTCATGGCGACTCCTTCGTCTCCTGGACGGGGCTGGTCCCGGTCGATCGCGGGATCGAGGAGGCGCCGGGTCGGGACGGTCGCCCCGACCCGGCGGCCGGTTCACCGTCCGAGTTGGACCTTGAGGATGCTCTCGTTGCTGTTGCCGGCGATGCTGTCCTTGTCGCCGCGGTTGCTGGTGGTCAGCCAGAGCCCACCGTCGGCGGACGGTTCCACGGTGCGCAGCCGTCCGTAGGTGCCGTTGAGGTACTGCTGGACGTTGGTCAGGTCGTCACCGGAGATCTCGGCTCGGTACAGCCGCGCTCCGCGCAGGCAGGCGATGTAGAGGGCGTCGCGGACCACGGCGATGCCGCTGCACGAGGCCTCGGCGACGGGGTAGGTGTGCTTGGGCGCGATGAAGCCGGGTTCGTCGCAGTCGCCCGTGGTGCCCTCGCACGTGGGCCAGCCGTAGTTGCCGCCGCGGACGATCAGGTTGGTCTCGTCCATGACGGAGTTGCCGAACTCCTGTTCCCACAGCCTGCCCTGGGAGTCGAAGGCCAGGCCTTGGGGGTTGCGGTGGCCGTAGCTCCACACGGGGGTGCCGAAGGGGTTGTCCGAGGGGACGGTGCCGTCGGGGTCGATCCGCAGGACCTTGCCGGCGAGGTTGGCGCGGTCCTGGGCCCAGTCGCCGTTCTGGCCGTCGCCGGTGGCGATGTAGAGCTTGCCGTCCGGCCCGAACCGCAGCCTGCCGCCGTTGTGGTACTTGTTGCGCGGGATGCCGGTGAGCAGCACCTGCGGGGTGCCCGTGAGCGCGCCGTCGGTGTAGCGGATGCGCACCACCCGGTTGTCGGTCGAGGTGGTGTGCATGACGTACAGCCACGGGTCGGCCGTGAAGTCGGCGGCCACGGCCAGGCCCAGGACCCCGCCCTCGCCGTCGGTGCCCGCCGCGCCCGGCACGCGCCCGAGGCTGGTCTTCGTGCCGGTGGCGGGGTCGAGCCGGACGATCTCGAAGGCGTCCCGGCGGCCGAAGACCACCTGCCCGTCGGGCAGCGTGGTCAGGCCCCAGGGCAGGTCGGTCTCGGTGGTGACCCGGGTGACCGAGCACAGCGCCGTGGCGCACGCGCTGCCCGTGGTGACCGCGACCGCCGTGCTCGCCGCCGAGCGGTTGGCCTGCGCGTCCCGTGCCCGCACCTGGTACTGGTAGCGGGTCTCCGCGGCCAGGCCGCTGTCGGTGAAGGAGGTCGTGGACGCGCCGCTGACCGAGCCGACCTGCGTGCCGTCGCGCAGGACCTCGTAGCCGGTGACGCCGATGTTGTCGGTGGCCGGGGTCCACCGCACGGTGACCGTGGTGCCCGCGGCGGTCGCCGTCACGTCGGTGGGGGTGCTCGGTGGCTCGGTGTCGGCCTGGCACTGCGGCACGGTGATGGTGACCGTGGAACTGGCCTGGGACACGTTGCCCGCGGCGTCGCGGGCGTTGACGTACAGGCCCCAGGTGGCGCCCGGTGCGACGGTGAGGTCGGCCGACAGCGCCGTGCCCGGCACCGAGGTCATGAGCTGTCCGTCGTGGTAGACGTCGTAGAACGCCACGGCGGTGTCGTCCGCGGACGCCGACCACGAGAACGTCACCCCGGTGCACGTCAGGTTCGAGGTGCGGGGGTCGGCCGGCGCGGTCGGCGGCGTGGTGTCGACGCCGAGCTTGACCAGTTGCCACTGCTGGCCGGCGCCACCGGTGTCGGGGAGCTGGACGATCCGGGCGCCGTCGGCGGTGGAGGAGTCCAGCACGCTCACGGCCTTGCCACTGGCCCGGTTGAGCAGGCGCACGTGGCCGCCGGCGGAGTCGGCCAACCGGAACCGCTGGCCGGAGCGGTCGAGGTCGGTGCTCTGCACCAGTCCGGCGCGGTCGGCGGTGGACAGGAAGGTCAGGACCTTGTTGCTGTGCTTCGACCGGATGCGGTAGTAGCCACCGCCGGAGTCGACGAACTGCCACTGCTGCCAGGCGCCGTCGCTGCGGGTGGCCTGGGAGATCCTGGCCCCGTCGGCGGTGGCGCGTCCGTACACCTCCAGCGCCTTGCCGCTGTTGCGGTTGACCAGCACGTACGAGGCGGTGGTGTCGACCGTGGCGGCCGACGCGACGGGCGTCAGGGCAACGGTGCCGAGCACCGACAGCACCGCCACCCACACCGGTGGCCGTCGCCGGCGGCGGACCGCGCCCCTTGTCGTCGCAAGGTGATCTCGCATGGTCTTCCTCTCGCGGATTGCCAGGCAAAACGCCTTGTTATCGCTAACAAACCGAGGCGGAACAATGCTGAGTCGATGGCGGTCGACAAGCGCCGAAGTGGTCGAGCGGAGGTGTTCCTAGATGCGCTGATCGGCGGTCGCGAAGGGCGCCGGGCCGAGTCCGCGGTGGAACGAGAGCGACCTGGATCTCCATTGCGCACGTAGAGCCATGCTTCGTCTCCTTGCGAGCAGGGTGCGTGGTGGTAGTCGCCAGGTGCCGGGGGAGGGCGTTTGGGAGCGCTCCCAGATGCACCGTAGCGCACCCGGTTCGTGCCCGACAAGGCTGCAGGGTCGGCGGTTCGGTAATTGTTAGCGATAACAGCGTGCCCTCACGTGAGCGGGACCGAACCGAAGGGCGGTCGGCGACGAATGCCTGTCGTGGACCGGTCGATCGGGAAGGACGCGATGGCAGGGCGTGAGCACGAGCTCCGAGCGGTGGCGGGTGTCGGTGAGGCGGGTGACGCCTCGGCCGAGGAGTTGCTGTGCCTGGTGGCGCGCGGTGACGAGAGGGCGTTCGAGCGGTTGTACGACGTGCTGGCGGGCAAGGTGCTGAGCCTCGTCCGGCGGATCCTGCGCGACCACGCGCAGTCCGAGGAGGTCACCCAGGAGGTGCTGGTGGAGGTGTGGCGCACCGCCGCCCGGTACGACCCGGCGCGGGGCAGCGCGTCGGCGTGGGTGATGACGATGGCGCACCGCCGTGCGGTGGACCGGGTCCGCTCCGCGCAGGCCGCGACCCGGCGGGAGGACGTGGCCGCCCGCCGTGACGTCGAGACGCCGTTCGACGCGGTCAGCGAGCAGGTGGCCGCGCGCATCGAGCAGCGGCAGGTGCGGAGGTGCCTGGCGACGTTGACCGACTTGCAGCGGGAGTCCATCCTGCTCGGCTACTTCCGGGGCTACACCTACCCGGAGACGGCCTCCGTGCTCGGCATCCCGCTGGGCACGGTCAAGACGAGGATGCGTGACGGCCTGATCAGGCTGCGCGACTGCCTGGGGGTGAACCGGTGACCGACGACACCCACGCGCTGATCGGCGCCTACGTGCTCGACGCCGTCTCCGACACCGAGCGCCGCGCCTTCGACGACCACCTCGCGCACTGCACGGCCTGCGTGCGGGAGACCGCCGAACTGCGCGAGACCACCGCGCTGCT
Organism: Actinosynnema sp. NPDC049800; assembly: GCF_040656635.1. Taxonomy (NCBI): domain Bacteria; kingdom Bacillati; phylum Actinomycetota; class Actinomycetes; order Pseudonocardiales; family Pseudonocardiaceae; genus Actinosynnema; species Actinosynnema sp. NPDC049800. The sequence goes on from NZ_JBFAMT010000018.1 coordinate 110,599, forward strand.
GGCCGGTGCGGCCACCGTCGAACCTCCTCGGCACCTGCGCGACCGGGTGATGACCGCCATCGCCGACACCCGCCAACTCCCGCCGGAGGCCGACGTCCGGGCGAAGACCGTCCCCATCGGACCGGAGCCGCCGGGGGCCGCGGGCGTGTGGTGGCGCCGGACCGCCGCGCTCGCCGCCGCGGCGGGCATCGCGGTCGCCGTCACGCTGGGGATCCAGGGCGCGGACGCCAACCGCCGCCTGGAACGGGACCTGCAAGCGCTGCAACAGGTCGACGGCTACCACAGCCGGATGGCCGACCTGCTGGCCGCGCCGGACGCCAAGCTCGTCCGCGGTGAGGTGACGGGCGGCGGCACGGGCACCGTGGTGGCGTCCTCCGCCCACGGCGAAGTGCTCTTCCTCGCCCACGGCCTGCCGCGACTGCCCGAGGACCGCACCTACCAGCTGTGGTTGATCGGCGCCGACGGGCCGCGGCCGGCCGGGCTGCTCACGTCGTCCGACGGGCAGGCCGACCCCCTGCTGGCGAGCGGCTTCACCGGCCGGGAGGCCGTGGGGCTGACCGTGGAGCCGAGGGGCGGATCCCCCCGGCCCACGACGCCGACCGTGGTGGTCCTTCCACTCGTCTGAGGAAGTCCGGCCGCGAAGGCCAATCCGCGACGTCGTCGGCGTCGAACACCTGGTGTGAACACAACCACGCGCAGGCACGCGGATCCCGGCACGTCGCGGCTGCCGCTGTGGGCGGCGGTCGCGACGGGCCTGATCGCGGTGGCGGCGGCCTCGGCCGCCGGGCACCTCGTCGCCGCGGTCGTCGACCCGCTCGCCTCGCCGTTCCTGGCCGTGGGCAACACGGCGATCGACCTGACACCGCACCCGGTGAAGGACTTCGCGATCCGCACGTTCGGCGAGGACGACAAAGCCGTCCTGCTGGCGGGCATGGCGTTCGTCATCGCCGTCGCCGCGGCGCTCGCCGGGCTGCTGTCCCGCCGGAGCCCGCTGCCGGGGACGATCCTGGCGGTCGGGCTCGGCGTGGTCGGCCTCGCGGCGGTGCTGGCCCGGCCCACCCTGGGCACGGCGGCCGCACTGGCCCCGTTGGTCAGTCTGCTCGTCGGCGTCCTGGTCTTCCGGTGGCTGCACCGGCTCGCGCCCCGTTCGGCGGAAGCCGCTGTGGACGGTGAGGGGACGCGTCCGGTGGACTGGCAGGTGCCCGGCCTGGGCCGCCGCCGCTTCCTGCTCACCTCCACCGCCGTCGCGGCCGCGGCCGGGGCGACCGCCGCCGCGGGCCAGCTCATCGGTGGTCGGGTCGACGTGGAGGCGTCCCGCCGTTCGATCCGCCTCACCCCCGACGTGAGCGCACCGCCCATCCCGGCGGGCGCGGACTTCGCCCGGGACGGGACGCCCGCGTTCATCACGCCCAACGCGGACTTCTACCGGGTGGACACCGCGTTGTCGGTGCCCAGGGTCCGGGCGCGGGACTGGCGCGTGCGCGTGCACGGCATGGTCGACCGCGAGCTCGTGCTCACCTACGACGACCTGCTGGACCGGCCGTTGGTGGAGAAGACGATCAGCCTCTGCTGCGTGTCCAACGAGGTCGGTGGGCCCTACATCTCCACCGCCGACTTCATCGGCGTGTCCCTGAGCGACATCCTCGCCGAGGCGGGCGTGCGGCCGGGCTCCGATCAGCTCGCGACGCGCAGCGTGGACGGCTGGACCTGCGGCACCCCTGTCGAGGACATCATGAGGCCCGGCAGCAACGCGTTGCTGGCCATCGGGATGAACGGCGAACCGCTCCCGGTCGAGCACGGCTTCCCCGTGCGCATGGTCGTGCCCGGCCTGTACGGGTTCGTCTCGGCGACCAAGTGGCTGGTCGACGCCGAACTCACCACGTTCGCCGACTTCGACGCCTACTGGGTCCGACGCGACTGGGCGCGCCGTGCCCCGATCAAGACCATGTCCCGCGTCGACCGGCCGAAGGCCTTCGAGCAGGTGCCCGCGGGGAGGTTCGTCGCCGCCGGGGTCGCCTGGGCGCAGCACAGGGGCGTCGACAAGGTCGAGGTCCGCGTCGACGGCGGTCCCTGGCAGGCCACGACCCTGAGCACGGAGGTCGACGTCGACACGTGGCGGATGTGGCGAGTCGAGCTGGACCTGCCCGCCGGGTCGCACACGCTGGAAGTGCGGGCCACCGACCGCACCGGCCACACCCAGACCGGCGAGCGGGCCGAACCGATCCCGGACGGCGCTTCCGGTTGGCACACGATCGTGTTCACCACCCGGCCTTGACCAGCCGCGACCCGGGAAGTCCGAACTTTCCCGCCGGTCCGCCAATCCGACGCGGCGACGGCGCCGAACCACTCGTGACAAGCCTCGGAGCCCTCGTTCCGAGCATCGTCCACAAAGGAGCACCCCTCATGCGCAACACCCGGCTCGCGTCCGCGATCGGCGTCCTCGCCGCGGCACTGATCTCCGTCACCGCCTGTAGCAGCGAACCGGCCGCGTCGAACACGACGTCGGCGGCGGCTCCGACGACCACGACCACCACCGAGGCGATGAGCGACGGCGTCACCCGGACCAGTGATGTCTTCGGCGCCGGCTGTGCGAGCCTGCCCGCGGACACCGAAGGCTCCCTCGACGGCATGGTCGACGACCCGGTGGCCACCGCCGCGAGCAACAACCCGTTGCTCACCAAGCTCGTGGCCGCCGTCAAGGCCGCCGGCCTCGTCGACACCCTCAACAAGGGCGACGCCGGCTACACCGTCTTCGCGCCCTACGACCCCGCGTTCGACGCCCTCGGCGCGGACGCGCTCAACGCCGTGCTGGCCGACAAGGCCAAGCTCACGACCATCCTGACCTACCACGTCGTGCCGCAGCGCATGGACAGGGACGGCATCGTGTCCTCCGCGAGCCTGCCCACCGTCCAGGGCGGCACCCTCAAGGTCGAGGGCTCCGGCGACAACATCACCGTCAACGGCTCGAAGGTGCTGTGCGGCAACATCCCCACCGCCAACGCCACCGTCTTCGTCATCGACAAGGTCATGATGCCCGCCTCCTGACCCAGGGCGTCCGACGGGAGGGATCGTGGCCGCGTTCCGGCCGCGATCCCTCCGGTCGTGTCCCGGAGGCCGCGGTGGGGCTGCCCGCGCCGGAGGGGTGACGGAGCGTAAGGTTCGCGCATGGCCGTCGGTGGCAGCAGGAGGGCGCGTGCGGCGCGCAAGCGGAAGCGCCGGATGGAGCGCGTCGAGCACGACCTCTCCGTGGCGGAGTGGGCGGCGCTCAAGGAGGCGTGGGGTGGTTGCGCCTACTGCGGGTCGACCGGGGTGCCGCTCCAGAAGGACTGCGTGCAGGCGCTGTCGCGCGGCGGGCGCTACACGCTCGACAACATCGTGCCCGCGTGCGGGTCGTGCAACGCGAGCAAGTGCAACGACGAGGTCACCGGCTGGCTGAGGCGGAAGCGGCTGGACGAGCGGGCGTTCCTGCTGCGCCACGTGGAGGTCAACGCCGAGCTGGCGTCGCGGTTCACGCCCCCGGCCGTCCAGGCGATCGAGGCGCACGACTAGCCGGCGGGACCCGCCACTTCGGCAAGGGCTCCGCATCCCGGGCTTCCGGCCGGGGGAGGGCGCTCGCGTTCGCCGCGAGCGCCCGTCCCGTCAGAACGAGTTGCCGAACGCGCTGGACAGGTGCTCCTTCGCGTCGCGCAGGGCCTCGTCGATGATGCGCGCGGCTTCCCTCGCCTGCTCCGGCTCGTGCGCGGCCTGCACCTGCAACCGGAAGCGCGAGGCGCCGGTCGGGGTGACGGGGAACTCGACCATGAACGCGAGCACCCCCCGGTCGAACAGCAGGCGGTTGACCGTCCGGGCCAGCTTCTCGTTCCCGATCAGGACCGGCACGATCGGGCTCGGCGAGCCCATGCAGGTCAACCCGCGCGTGGTCAGCTCGTCGCGCAGGGCGTGGATCGCGGAGAACAGCCGCCCGCGCAGGGCGTCGCCCTCGTCGGTGCGGATGATCTGGGCCGCCTTGAGCACCACCGCGGTCTGCATGGGGGACAGGGCGTTGGAGAAGAAGTGGGACCCGGCGAACATCTTGATGTACTGCTTGACTGCGGGCGACCCGGCCGCGACGAAGCCGCCGTTGGAGGCGAAGGTCTTGGAGAACGCGCCCATGACCAGGTCGACCTTGCCCAGCATGTCCTGCATGCCCAGGACGCCGGTGCCGCCGGGGCCCATCGAGCCGAGGTCGTGGGCGACGTCGACCAGCAGGGTCGCGTCGTAGGCGTGGCAGACCTCCTGGAGGGTGACGAGGTCCGGCCAGTCGGCGTCCACGGAGAACAGGCCGTCGGTGATGACCATGATCCCGTTGTGGGTGTCCGTGGCGCGGATCCGGGCCAGGTGGGTGCGCACCGCCTCGACGTCGAGGTGGGTGTAGCGGGTGATGTTCCTGGTCGCCGCACGCGCGCCCGTCTGAAGGCACGAGTGGGCGAGGCGGTCGATGAGGACGTGGTCCTCCTGGCGGACCAGCCCGGTGACGGTGCCGAACCCCGCCGACCACCCGTTCGAGAACAGCGTGACGTGCTCCAGGCCGACCAGCTCGCCGAGGGCGACCTCCAGCTCGTCGGAGATGCGGGTGTTGCCCAGCACCATCGGCGACCCGGCGCTGTGCGGGCCGAAGTCGCGCATCGCCCGCACCGCCGCCTCCCGGATCTCCGGGTGGGCGTTGAACGACAGGTAGTCCTGGGAGTTGAAGTTGATGCCCCTGGCCGGTTTGCTCAGGTCGTTGGTGATGGTCGCGAACCCGCCGGGCGCGGCCTCCAGGACCCGGGAGTACTGCCAGGTCTCGGTGCGCCTGCGCGCCTCCACCCAGCCGTGGAACTCCTCGGTGCGGCCGAGCAGGTTGGCCCCGACGGGCCGGAAGAAGTCGTAGGCGTTCTTGTCGAGCGCGTAGTCCTCGTCGGGGTCGATCGCGGGCGCGGCCGTCGTCGCCGGCTCCCACATCGGTTCGAGGTCGGCGCGGACCGCCGGGTAGTCCTCGTCGAAGAAGCGGACCACCTCGTCCTCCGGGAGGGTGTCCAGCTCCTCCAGGTCCTCCCACGGGATGTGGGACGCCCAGTTCCGCATCATGTCCGACACCTCGCGGGCGGCCTCGGCGACGGCCTTGGCCGCGGCGAGCGGGTCGAGGTCGGCCGCGTCGGCGGCGGCGATCAGCGCGGCGACGACCTCGCCGTCCTCGCGCTCGTGGGCCAGGACGCCGGTCATCGGGTCGCCTCCGCCGCCACGCGCAGGAACGGGTTGCGCTGGTACTCGCGGTAGGTCGCCTCGAAGTCGGCGAACGCGTCGTGCTCCAGCGAGGACTCCTTGGCCGTGTCGTTGAGCAGGAACACGTTGGACGGGTCGAAGAACTCCGACACCGGCGCCACGTCGACGTGGGTGGCGATGAACCGGTCGGTCTCCGCCTGGTTGCCGCGCAGGATCGCGAACAGCTGCAGCTCGTCGTGCCGCAGCGGCTTCATCTCCGCGAGCGTGCACACGTAGTCGTAGTAGGCCGCGGCGGTCTGGCTGCGGCGCTTGGCGGCGTACCCGGCCATGGCGGTGTCCCGGTCGGTCTCGCCGCCGAGCCACCGGCCGACCGCGTCCGCGGCCAGCTCCGCGTCACGCAGGGCGTGGGTGATCCCGAGCGCCGTGCACTGGTCCTTGAACGACTCGGCGTCGCCCACCAGCACCCAGCCGGGTCCGTGGAGCTGTCTCAGGTACGCGGCCTGGTCGAGCGTCCCGTAGAAGCGCTCCTCCCGCCGCGCCCCCGCGACGGTGTCCGCCGCCTCCTCGCTGATCAGCCCGAGCGCGCGGTGGAAGTTGCCCTCGACGTCGGCCCGGAACTCCGCGGCCCACTCGCTGGGACCCCACGTCAGCACCATGGTCTGCCCGTGGTTGGTCGAGGCCATCGCCATCCCGAGCCTGCCCCGCCGGTGGATCTGCGCGTCGGCGTCGGGGATGCCGCTGAAGTAGCTCCAGTACGCGTAGGTGCACCTCGGCCGCTCGTCGAACTTCTCGACCCCGAGAGCCCGCGCGACGAACGAGTTGCGCCCGTCGGCCCCGATCACGACCTGCGCGTGCTCGACCGTGCCGTCCCGCCCCTTGATGCCGATGACGGTCCCGTCCTCGTCCCGCAGGAGCTCTTTGACGGTGTAGCCCTCGCGGAACTCCACACCGGCGCGGACCGCGTTGTCGACCAGGATCTTGTCCAGCACGTGCCGGCGAACCGAGAAGTACTCAGTGGTGATACCGGTGTCGTCGTCGTGCAGCAATCGGAACTGGTTGCGCAGCAGCTCTTCGGGGACGCTGCCGCTTAACGAGATCCCATTGTTGACCACCGTGACCTCGGTGTGGGCGGGTGTCACGGCCCGGACCTGGTCCAACACCCCCAGGCGGTTCAGGTAGGACGCTCCGTGCGGCCAGACGAAATGCGTGGACAGGACATCACTGGGAAAACGCGACCGGTCCACCACCAAAACCCGGAGCCCCCGTCGGGCCAGGTGCGTACCGACGGCCGCCCCGGCACACCGACCACCTATCACAATGGCGTTGTACATGTCGATCATCCCAACAGTGTCGCAATACCCTGTACAGGGCCGAACGGCCGAGCGTCCCCCTGCTTTCGGGGCACCGGTCATTCACCGCCGCGATCGACGAATCGGACGCCCCGATCAGGCGGTTCCGGACGCGGATTCGAATTGCAAAGTGACGATTCCTTGCATCTCTGCGATTCCGCGCCTGATCGGCATCGGGACGCGCTCTCCGCCGGACCGCTCTTCACCGCCGCCGAAGCCGCTCGGCGGCCAGCCTGCCCGAGATGAGCACCGGCGGGATGCCGACGCCGGGCGTGGTGCCGCCGCCCGCGAGCACGATGTTGCCGTCGCGGAACGGGAGGTTGCGCGGGCGGAACGGGCCCGTCTGGGTGAAGGTGTGCGCCGCCGAGAACGGGGTGCCGGCGGCCTGGCCGGCCCGCCCCCAGTCGTCGGGCGTCGTCACGGACAGGACCTCGACGTCGGGGTCGAGCAGCTTGCGGGCGACGAGCTCGTCCACGACCTCCGCGGCGTAGCGGCGTCCGACGGCGTCCCACCGGATCGGCGCGGCGTCCAGGTTCGGGCACGGTGCGAGCACGTAGTGCAGGTGCCGTCCCTCCGGGGCCAGCCCGGGGTCGGTGAGGGTCGGCGTGGTGAGCAGCAGGGACGGGTCGCTCATCAGGCGGCCCTCCCGGATGATCTCGTCGAACGTGGCCTCCCACGCGGCGCCGAACGAGATGGTGTGGTGGGCCGTCCCTTCGGCCACCCGGCGCGCGCCGAGGTGCACCACCATCGCCGACGGCGACCACCGCAGCGTGCGCCGTGGTTCGCCGCGCAGCAGCCGGGTGCTCTGGGCGGCGCCGGTGGCGAGCACGACGGCGTCGCACGGGAAGCGGCCGGTCGTCGTGCGGACGGCGGTCACCCGCGGGCCGGTGCGGTCGAGCGAGACCACCTCGGTGTCGTAGTGGAACCGGACCCCTGCCGCCGCGGCGGCGTCGGCGAGGGCCTGCGGGACCGCACGCATGCCGCCGCGCGGGAACCAGACGCCGGCGATCGTGTCCATGTAGGCGATCACGGCGTAGGCGGCGAGCGCGTCGGTGGGGGACACGCCCGCGTACAGCGCCTGGAACGTGAAGACCCGGCGGAGCCGGTCGTCGTGGAGGAACCGACCCACCGCCCGGGACAGGGAGCCGAAGCCGCCGAGCCGCGCGAGGGTGACGAGGTCGCGGCCGAGCAGGTCGAGCGGCGAGTCGAAGCTCGCGCCGATGAACCGGTCGCGCTCGACCCGGTACAGCCGGGTCAGCCAGGCGCGCAGCTCGCGGTAGCCCTCGGCCTCGCGGTCGCCGGCGAACCCGGCGATCGCCTGGCCCATCGCGTCGGCGTCGGTGTGCACGTCGAGCGCGCTGCCGTCGGCGAACTCCGCCCGGTACGCCGGGTGCAGCGGCACGAGGTCGAGGTGGTCGGCGAGTCGTCCGCCCACCGCCGCGAACGCGTCCTCCAGCAGTTCGGGCATGGTCAGCACGGTCGGCCCGGTGTCGACGAGGTGCCCGGCCACGTCCAACCTGCCCGCCAGGCCGCCGGGGTGGCCGTGCTGCTCCAGCACCGTCACCTCGTGCCCGGCCCCGCGCAGGTGCAGCGCGGCGGACAGGCCGGCCAGGCCCGCGCCGACCACGACGACCGAGTCCGTGCGGCCCTTGACCACGTGCACCACGGCGTTCCCCGATCAATCGCGGCGGCGGACGGCCTTGACCGCCAACTGCCTCAGGTGCGTTCGGGCGACGTCGTCGACGGCCGCCCGGTCGAGCGCGGCGAGACCGCTCGCGGTGAGCGCCTCGATGTGCTCCTCGACGGCCTCCGCGGCGCCGTGGTCGATCAGCAGCGCCCGCGCGGCGGTCACGGTCCCGTCCGGCACGGGTCCGCCGTCGAGGCAGCGGAGCAGCGTCCGCGCCGCCGCGTGGTCGCCCGCCGCGGTGGCGCGGGCGATCGCGATGGCCATCAACGGGGTGCGCTTGCCCTCGCGCAGGTCCTCGCCCACCGGTTTGCCGGTCACCGCCGGGTCGCCGAACGTGCCGATCAGGTCGTCGCGCAGCTGGAACGCCACGCCGATGTCGCGGCCGAACACGCGCAGGCACTCGATCACGTCGACCGGCGCGCCGGCGAGCGCGGCGCCGAGGTGCAGCGGGCGTTCGACGGTGTACGCGGCGGTCTTCAGCGCCGCGACGCGCAACGCGCCCTCCAACGACCGGTCCCGGCCCGCGACCGCGAGCAGGTCGAGGTGCTGACCGGCCATCATCTCCGTCCGCATCCGCTGCCACGGCCGCCACGCGCGCTGCAACGCGTCGGCGGGCAGCCCGGCCGTGACGAGCGCGTCGTCGGCCCACGCCAGCGCGAGGTCGCCGGCCAGGATCGCGGTGGAGTCGCCGTAGCGGCGGGCGCTGCCCGACCACCGCGACCGCCGGTGCCGCGCGGCGAACGCCTCGTGCACGGCGGGTCTGCCGCGCCGGGTCGCCGAGCGGTCCATCACGTCGTCGTGCACCAGCGCGCAGCACTGCAACAGCTCCAGCGCCACGAGCGCGCGCACGACGGCCTCGGCGGTGTCGCCGTGCACCTCACCGCCCGCCGCCCGCCAGCCCCACCACGCGAACGCGGGCCTGATCCGCTTGCCGCCGGCCAGGGCCAGCGCGCGGACCTCCTCGGCCAGTTCCCCTGCGGCGTCGACCTCCGGGCGCGTGCGGAAGAAGTCGTCCAGCTCGCCGGCGAACCGCGCCGCGAACGAGTCGGGCGCCGGGGGAGTGGGCGTGCGGGTGTCGACGCCGGCCAACAGCGACATCGTCGCTCCCTCGCGTGGTGGGTCGGGGCTCTGCGGATCGAGCTAAGCAGCGCGACACGCGTCCCGCACAACGAGCGGCGTTGGTTGTGCGGTGGGTCGCGGGCCGACTTAGCGTGAGGAGGTGCCATCGCGGGAAGGACGCCCACGCATGTCCGCAGACCGGGAACTGGATGCCGCGGGCATCACCGAACCACAGCTGCGCGACGCCTATCGACGGTGCCGCGCGCTCAACGCCGAACACGGCCGCACGTACTACCTGGCGACGAGGATGCTCGGCCCGGAGCAGCGGCCCGCCGTGCACGCGCTGTACGGCTTCGCCCGGCGGGTGGACGACATCGTCGACGACGTCCACAGCGGACCGGCGCGCAAGGCCGAGGGCCTGGCGGCGGTCGAGGCCGACCTCGCCTCCGCGCTGGACCTGGGCACGAGTGCCGATCCCGTCGTGACGGCGCTGCTGGACACCGTGCGCCGGTACGACATCCCCACCGCGCACTTCCGCGACTTCATGGCGTCCATGCGGATGGACCTGACCGTCACCGACTACGCCACCCGCGCCGAGCTGATGCGGTACGCGCACGGTTCGGCGGCGGTCATCGGCCTGCAGGTGCTGCCGGTGCTCGGGACGGTCGTGCCCAGGCAGGAGGCGGAGCCCGCGGCCGCCGCCCTCGGGATCGCCTTCCAGCTCACCAACTTCATCCGCGACGTCGGGGAGGACCTCGACCGCGGCCGGGTGTACCTGCCCGCCGACGAGCTGGCGGCCTTCGGCGTCGACCGGGACCGGCTGGCGTGGGCCCGTGCCGCCGGCCGCGTCGACGACCGGATTCGGGCGGCCCTGCGCGACCAGGTCCGGCGCACGCGCCAGGAGTACGCCCGGGCGCTGCCGGGCATCGCGATGCTCGCGCCGCGCTCGCGACCGTGCGTGAGCACCGCCTACCGGCTCTACGGCCGGATCCTCGACCTGGTCGAGGAAGCGGACTGCGACGTGCTGTCCCGGCGCGTCGCGGTGTCGAACGGCCGCCGGCTCGCGGTCGCGCTGCCCGCGTTCGCGAGGGCCGTGCTCGCCCGCACGGCCTGACCGCTGGAGGAGAGAGATGCCCGACCGTCTGCCGTTGTGCGCGTTCGTGAGGGCCGTCCTCGCCCCGTACGGCTTGACTACCGGAGGAGTGACATGCCCGACCGCTTGCCGTTGCGCGCGTTCACCAGCCCGCCCTGGTCGCAGCAGGAACCGACCTGGCGGGACGCGAAACCCGCGCTCATCGAGGCGGCGCTGAAACGCGCCACCGCCCGGCCCTCCGGCAACTGGTTCGTGGTCGCCGCGAGCCGCGAGGTGGTGCGGGACCGGCCGTTCGGTCGGACCGTCGCCGGGCGCGAGGTGGTGCTGTGGCGCGGGCCGGGCGACGTGCCGGTGGCCGGTCCCGGCTCGTGCCCGCACCTGGGTGCGCCGCTGTGCGACGGCGCGGTCAGCGGCGGCAGGCTGGTCTGCCGGTGGCACGGGCTGGCACTGGGCGGAGAGCGGTTCGGCGGGTGGAGCCCGTTCCCCGCGCACGACGACGGCGTGCTCGTCTGGGTGCGCCTGGACGACGTGGGCGGCGAGGAACCCCTGCCCGAACCGGTGCTGCCCGCACGTCCGGCGGGCAGGGGGCTCGACGCGGTCACCACGCTGATCGGCCGCTGCGAGCCCGAGGACGTGATCGCGAACCGGCTCGACCCGTGGCACGGGGCGTGGTTCCACCCCTACTCGTTCGCGAACCTCCGGGTGCTGGAGACGCCCACCGAGGAGCGGGACCGGTTCCTGGTCGAGGTGACGTTCCGGGTGGTCGGCAGGCTCGGCGTGCCGGTGACCGCCGAGTTCACCTGCCCCGAACCGCGCACGGTGGTGATGCGCATCGTCGCCGGCGTCGGTGAGGGCAGCGTGGTCGAAACCCACGCCACCCCGCTGGGCGAGGGGCGGACGGCCGTGGTCGAGGCGACCCTCGCGCACTCCGATCGACCCGGGTTCGCGCTGGTCAGCAGGGCCGCGCCGGCGATCCGGCCGGTGATGCGGCGGGCCGCCGCACGGCTGTGGCGCGACGACCTCGCCTACGCCGAGCGCCGCTACGCCCTCCGGTCGAAGGGCGTGTTGCCCGGCTGAGACGCCCTCAAGTTGAAACGGTTCTGAGTCGATTTTACGATGGGGTCCGTCAGCATCGCCGACTCGCCGAGGACGTGCGCCATGCCCGAGCTCTCCCGCCTGCCCCGCCCCGTCGCCGAGTCCTGGGACTGGCAGCTCTCCGGTCTGTGCCGAGGCATGGACAGCACCTACTTCTTCCACACGCCCAACGAGCGCGGCTCCGCCCGTGAGCGGCGCGAAGCCATGGCGAAGGCCATCTGCCACCGGTGCCCGGTGATGCGGGAGTGCCGCGAGCACGCGCTGGAGGTGCACGAGACGTTCGGCATCTGGGGCGGCCTGGGTGAGAGCGAACTGCGGGCTATGCTCTCCGAACGCGCCAGGAAGTGAGCCCGCAGTCGATGAGTTGGACACCCCGCGCGGTCGCGGCGATGCTCGGCATCTCGCCGACCACGCTGCGCACGTGGGACCAGCGCTACGGGCTCGGGCCGTCCGACCGCACGGCGGGCGGGCACCGCCGCTACCGCGACGACGAGGTGGACCGGCTGCGGCGCATGATCGCGTTGACCGCGCAGGGCGTCGCGCCCGCCGCCGCGGCCCGGCAGTCGGGGGAGCACGCCCCGGCCTCGCCGCCGCCTGCCAGGCCCGAACTCACCGCCGCCGCGGCCCGTTCCGCCCGGCGCGGGTTCCTGGCCGCCGCCGACCGCCTCGACGAGCCGCGCGTGCGGCGGTTGGCGGCCGAGCTGATCGCTGGGCACGGTGTCGTGGCGGCCTGGCAGGAGGTGTTCGCGCCGTTCCTCGTCGAACTGGGCGAGCGGGTGCACAAGCGCGGCGCCGGGATCGAGGTGGAGCACCTGGCCAGCGCGGGCCTGCTGCACGCGCTGCGCGCGGTGCCCCACCCCGAGCGCGACGGCGTGCTGACCGCGTTGCTGTCGTGCGCACCGGACGAGCAGCACACGTTGGCGCTGGAAGCACTCGGTGCCGCACTGTCCGAAGCGGACCGCCGGTGGCGCAGCCTCGGCGCGCGGGTGCCGTCGACGGCGTTGCGCGACGCGCTGGAACGCCTGCGCCCGGCGGTGGTCGTGGTCTGGGCGCACCACGTCGACCTCGCCGCCGCCGTGCCGATCGGGGAACTGGGGCGGAGCACCGACGCGGTGCTCCTGGCCGCGGGCCCCGGCTGGGAAGGGCTGTCGTTGCCCGAGTCCGTGCGCCGGCCGGCCACGCTGGCCGACGCCGTGCGCCTGGTCGTGGACCCGCTTGGCGGTTAGTGGCGTGGCCGGCACCGGTGCGGGTAGGTAGCCGCACCGTCCTCGCGTCACACCGCCCCGGCCACCGGGGTCGAACTCGTCGGTGCCGCCGCGCGTTCCTCGGGTGATCGGTGGAAGATCGCCAGGAGGGCGAACCAGACCAGGATCAAGATGCCGGCCGGACGCAAGAACGATTCCGGGAGCACGTTGCCCACGAAGGAGTACGCGGCGAGCCAGACGCCCGTGACCACGCCGACCGCGCGGACCGGCCACGTCTTGCCGACCAGGGAACTCGACACGATCCAGACGCCGGCGAGGACGTGTCCGCCGAGCCGGACCGCCCAGGCGGTGTCGTGCGCGACGTCGTTGATCATCAGGATGCCGGCGAGCACGTCCAGTGCCACCCAGCCGTAGCCGGCGGCCTTGGCCCACGGCGCCGCGTCCAGGCGCGAGACGAGGAAGAGGATGGAGAGGTGGAAGAAGACGCCCAGGTATTCGCCCCACGCCACGCGCGGGTCCACGAAGAAGGCGACAACGGCCGGGAGGAAGAGCACGAGCGGGAGGAGTGCCGCAAAGCGCAGGTCGGCGTGGTGCCGTCGGCTGGCGAGCATCGAAGAAGTCCTTAAGTTCGGCTGCCTTGTAGGGTCGAACCGTAGAAGGGTGGTGTTGACATGTCAACACTTGGTCCGGGTGAGTCGACCGAGCTGTGGCTGCTGTGGAAGCGCGCGTACGAGACGGTTCGCGCCGCGGTCATCGCCGACATGACCACGGCGTCCGGGCTCTCCGAGGCAGAGCTGAGTGTGTTGGTGTGCCTGCACGAATCGGGCGGTGCACTGCGGCAGAACGCCATCGCCGCAGCCCTGGGCTGGGACCGGACCCGGCTCTCGCACCAGCTGACCAGGATGGAGAAGCGCGACTACATCGAGCGCGGCAAGGTCGCGAACGGGGTCGAGGTCACCCTGCGACCGGCGGGACGGCGCACGGTCGACGCGTCGGTGCCGACCCTGGACGCCTCGACTCGTCGTCACCTGCTGGACCGCCTGGGCCCCGACGACGCGAAGGCGCTCAAGGACATCGTCGAGCGGTTGCTGTCCGGCGAGAACAGCCGCTGACCACCCGTCTCGGCTACCCGCCCCCACCAGTGCCGTCGCGGTGCTGGGACGGGTCGTCGGGCGCCGGGGTCCGGCCCCACCGGCGGGCGACGGCGCGCAGCAGAGGACCCCGACCCGCGGTGGGCACGCTCCACAGCTCCGTCCCGGCGACGCCCCACCGGCTCAGCAGCCGGTTCGCCGCGGCGAACCCCGTGGTCGCCGCGCGTTCCATCAGCGCGACGGGCAGGTCGATCCGCACCAGGTCGCCCGCCAGCACGAGGAACTCGTCCGGGGTGCCCACGGTGGGTCGACGGGCGAACCCTCCCGCCGGGAACAGCGGGCAGTCGGCCCGCAGCTCGTGCCGCTCGTCCACCACACCCGCCCGCTTGGTCTCCGGGTAGACCTCGGTGAGCTGCTCCCACAGCCGCGCCCGGGGATCGGGCTCGTCGGACGGCAGCGCGTACCCGTGCAGCTCCACCACCGAGCCGCCGGTGCGGGCGGCCCAGGCCCGCGCCTCGTGCTCGTAGTGGTCGAGCACGCTCACGTTGTCCAGCAGCCCGTACCCGCTGGTGCCGAGGAAACCCGGGCGGTCGGGTTCCACCGGCCGGTCGAGCCAGTACCGCGACACCAGGAACGGCGGCGCGGTCCGCAGGTCCGCGATCCGCTCGCGCCACGCGGCGTCACCCAGCCCGGGTGACGCGGCCACGACCCGGCGCAGCCCGGGCACGTCGGCGGCCAGCACGACCGCGTCCGCGTCGAGCACGTCACCGGCCACGTCCACCGCGAACCGCCTGGTCCCGCCGGGTCGCACCGACCGCACCTCGACGCCCCGCCGCACGGTGGCGCCCAGCTCGGCGAGGTGGCGGCCGAGCGGTTCCCACAGGCCGTGCGGGAACGGGTCGGCCGCCACGTCGAACAGCAGGCCCTCCGCCGAGCCGAGGAAGTAGACGTGGAACATCACCGCCAGCTCGGCCGCCGACATGCGGCTCGGGTGGGCGAAGAAGCTGCGCGAGAACACCTCGAACGCCAGCGCGTGCGCGGGCCGGGGGAAGCGGATCCGCTCCAGGTAGGTGGCCGCGTCCAGCCCGTCGAGCTCCCGGTAGACCTCGGGCACCGACACGTCCAGCAGCGGCAACGCCGCCCGCGCGTCCACCGACGGCAGGTCGGACCACCGGAACGTCGGGCTGCGGCGCAGGAAGGCCAGCGCGTTCCAGGGCAAGGTCGTGGGCAGCCCGGCGAACCCGTCCCGGTGCCCGCCGGTGTGCCACAGCGGGTAGTCGGGCAGGCCCACCAGCGCCCGACCGCCGGGATCGACCCGGCGCAGCAACGAGCGCAGGTTGTAGTACTGCCGGAAGAACGCGTGGAAGCCGCGCGTCATCGTGACCTCGCTGCCGTCGGCGAGCCGGGTCGGCCACCCGCCCACCCGGCCGCCGAGGTGGTGCTCGCGCTCGCACACCACGACCCGGGCCCCGCGCTCGGCGAGGATCGTGGCGGCGGCCAGCCCCGCGATGCCCGCGCCGACCACGACCACCGTCGGCGCGTCCCCGTCGAACCGCGTGCGACCCGAGGGTGCGGCGACGCGAACCGCCTTGCGGTCACGAGGCTTCACGGGCGCTCCCGTTCCGGCGCACGCCCCGCGAAGGTGTGCACGACCCCGAGCTGCCACCCCGGCACCGGACGGCTGCGCACGCCGACGAACCCGGTGCGCCGGAGTCGGTCGCGCAGCGCGCCCGCGCCGTCGAACCGCAGCACGCTGCGCCACAGGTAGGTGTAGAGCGAGCGGTCGCCGGTGAGCAGCCACCCGGCCGGCACGACGACGAGTCCGCACATCGCGGTCCAGATCGCCGTGCGCGGCAGGGAATCCCGCACGGAGTACTCGTGCAGCACGAGAGGCGCACCCGGCTTCAACAGCCCGCGCACGGCCCGCAGCGCGGCGTCGGGATCGGTCAGGTTGCGCACGAGGTAGGCGGCGAACACCGCGTCGAACGGCCCGCGCACCTCCAGGTCCTCGACCCGGCTGTGCACGAACGCGACGGTGTCCGGCCACCGCTTGGCCCGTGCCCGCGCGAGCATCCCGGCGGACGCGTCCACCGCGACGACCTCCGCCTCCGGCGCCACGTCCAGCAACGCCGCGGTCGACGCGCCCGTGCCGCAGCCCAGGTCCAGCAAGCGCAGCCCGGCGCCGCGTCCGCGCAGGCCGAGCGCCCGCGCCGAGGTCCGCAACGCCCGGTGGTAACCGGGGTTCAGCCCGACCAGCAGGTCGTAGCCCCGCGCCGCGCGGTCGAACGACCCCGGCACGTCAGCGGCGGTCAGCCGAGTCACGCGCACTCCTCCTCCGCTCCCACAGCAGCAGCACCGCGGTCACCATCGCGAACCCGTACAGGAAGTCCTCGACCGGGATGTCCCACGGCGCCCGCACCCCGCTGATCGCCCAGTCCGCGTACAGCACGACGGGCGCGTCGAGCCTGGTCAACCACCCGTCCACCGGGACCTGGAAGCCGAGCACGATCGCCATCGTGACCCAGTAGACGACCCGTCGGAACAACCCCGTGCGCAGGACCAGCAGCTCCCACAGCACCACCAGGACCGCCGCGGTGGTCGCGGCCAGCAGGTACTCCCTAGCCATCGCGCAACAACCGGCCGACGGCTTCGTAGGTCAGCAAGGCGCAGAGCGGGATGGCGACGAAGAACAACACCTCTTCGATCGGCAGGACACCGCCCAGCACCACGCCCGTCGTGCCGTCGCGGTGGAAGCTCCAGTGCCCGCGCGCGATCGCCACGACGTCCCACACGACCAGCACCAGCAGCACGGGCAGGACCGTCCGGGCCACGTCCGGACCGCGGCGGTACACACCGCGGCCCACCCACTCCAACGGCAACGTGACGAGCAAACACACGGCGAGCACGGCCACGTACTCGTACTGGCTTCTCATCGCACCTCCGCGGCTCTGCCTGTCGTCGACAGTAAGAGCACGCACGTGGGTCCGCATGACAAGCGGCCGCGACCACCGGGTGATCGGCACCCGGGCGGACTACGGCTTGCCCGATCGGGGGGAACGTCGCCGGTCGGGCGGTCGCGGGTCGGCCCGATCCCCGAGCAGGGCGGCGAACCCGTCGAGGTGACGTGCCAGGCCGTACTCGAAGAGCTGGTCCAAATCGGACGCCACACCCTGAGGAATCGTTGCCAGCAAGGGGAACTGCCCACCGGCGAGCAGTTCGTCGGCCCGTGCGCGCTGCGCCAGCCACCACCGGTCCAGCGGCACGCCGGTCTCCTGCTCGGCTTCGACCTCGTCCGCCAGGGGCAGGGCCGCGGTGATCACCAGTGCGTGCAGCGTGAGCGCTTCGCGGACCCGTGTCCCGATGGGCAGTCCGAGCCCGTCGAGCGCGCGCAGGACCCATTCCGTCTGGGCCATCATGTTGGGCACGAGCAGCGGGCGGGTGAACGAGACGGCTCGGGGCAGCCAGAGGTGCCGTCGGCACAGCCGCCACTGCCGGCGGGCGATCAGCTCCAGCTTGGCGCGCCACCCCGGTGGCCCTTCGACGGGCAGGTCCGCTTCGCCGAAGACCACGTCGGCCATCTGCGCGACCAGCTCGTCCTTGTTCTCCACGTGCCGGTACAGCGACATCGGGCCGACGCCGAGCTCGGCCGCCAGCCGCCGCATGGACACCGCGTCGAGCCCTTCGGCGTCGGCGATCGCGATGGCGGTGCGCAGCACGTGCTCGCGGTTCAACGTCTGCCGGGCGACGCCCGCCCGCACGGCCCGGTCGGTCGACCGCGCCGGGTCGGTGCGGGCGCTGATCACCGTGCCGGACCCGACCTTCGTCTCCACCAGGCCGTCGTCGCGAAGGGCCGCCACCACCTTGGTCGCGGTCGCGACGGCCACGCCCCACCGCTGGGCGATCTGCCGGGTGGAGAGCATCCGGTCGCCGGGCCGCAGGTCGCCGGTCAGGATCCGGGCGCGGAGCTCCGCGGCGATCCGCAGGTAGGGAGGGTTCGGCCGTGGTGACGACATGCCGAAATCGTACTAGTCCAGTTCTTCGAGGTACTAGTGCACTTCGGAGCCGTAAAACGCGATCTCTGCGTGCCTCGTCGATACGGTGTACGCATGTCGCCAATACGGTGTACGCACCCGCCTGCCCGTCCCACCATGGACGGATCGTCATGACCTCGACCGCGCCGCGCGCCGCTGCGCCCGACCGTGCGCGAGCCTGGTGGCGTCGCCCGTGGATCGCGCCGCTGATGACGGTGGCCGCGGTGTTCCTCGCCTTCTCGGTGCCGCCCTACCTGACCTTCGACCCGTCCCTGTCCCGCCTGCGACCGCCGGAGGGCGACGACCTCTACTACCCGCTGCTGGTCGGGCACGTCCTCTTCGGCGCGGTGGCCATGGTGACCGCCTGCTTCCAGGTCTGGCCCTCGTTCCGCGCGAGCCACCCGCGCGGGCACCGGATCACCGGCCGGATCTACGTCTTCGCGGGTGTGCTGCCCGCCGGAGTGCTCGGGCTCTACATCGGCTGGCACACCGCGGCGGGCCCCTCCGTGCGCGTGGCCAACCTCGTGGGCTCCGCCCTGTGGGTGGCCGTCACGATCATGGGGCTGCGGATGGCCCGCCGGCGCCGTTACGGCGAGCACCGCAGGTGGATGTCGCGCAGCTTCGCGCTCAGCATGTCGATCACGTTGAGCCGGGTCGTCACCATCATCGCCACGATCGTGCTCATGCCGCAGCTGGACACCACGTTCAAGGGCAGCCGGGAACTGCTCCAGTACAGCTCAGCGAGCATCGGGGTCTGGCTCAGCCCCTTGCTCCTGCTGCTGATCACGGACTGGGTGCTCGAACGCCGCAAGCCCGCCGCCCGCCGCCAGGCCGCCGGTGGCACGGGGCCGCCTCGCGGCGCGGACGCCACCGCTCAGGTCCGGTGATGGGCCACCGGGCGTTGCGGGACGCTGGCCCGCAACGCCCGGCGGCACGGACTAGCGCTTGTCCGAGACCTTGATCCTGCCCTCGATGATCTGGGCCTTGAACCCCTCGAGGATGCCCTGGAGGTTCGCGTCGATCCGGCCGCCCGACGTGGCGTAACCGACGCCGTTCACCTTGAGGTCGAAGACGTCCGGCAACGAGGCCAGGTCGTTCTTCGCGGCGGCCTTGAAGAAGTCGTACACCGCCACGTCGACGCGCTTGAGGCTCGACGCGACGATGACGTCCTTGGTGTCCGCGAGCGCCGGCTGGTTGTACTGGTCGGCGTCGCACCCGATCGCCAGCACGCCCGCCTGCTTCACGGCGGAGAAGACGCCGATGCCGGACGCGCCCGCGGCGGGGTAGAGGACGTCCGCGCCCTTCTCGATGAGGCCCTTCGCGGTTTCCAGGCCCTTCGCCGGGTCCTGGAAGCCGGTGAAGTCGGTGGCCGGCGTGATGTACTTCTTCTCCACCACGATCTTCGGCGCGGCGGCCTTCGCGCCCTGGACGTAGCCCGCCTCGAACTTGTGGATCAGCGGGATGTCGACGCCGCCGACGAAGCCGACGTGGCACTTCTTGCTCTGGTACGCGGCCACGACCCCGGCCAGGAACGCGCCCTCCTGCTCGGCGAAGACCAGTGGCGTGACGTTGGCCGCGCCCTCGACGGCCGAGTCCACCAGACCGAACTCCACGTCCGGGAACTCCGGCGCGACGACCCGCAGCGCCTCGGTGTACGCGAAGCCGACGCCGACGATCGGGTCGAAGCCCTCGCGCGCGAGCTGCCGCAGGCGGGACTGCTTCACCGACTCGTCCTCGTTCGGGGCGGCGGAGAGCTCCCGGGTGTTCTCCTTGGCGACACCCAAGTCCTTGATCACCCGGTCGAACCCGGCGGCGGCGAGGTCGTTGAACGACGCGTCGCCACGGCCGCCGATGTCGTAGGCCAGACCGATCTTCAGCCCGCTTCCGTCGACCTTGTCCTCGGACTTGGCGTCGTCGGCGGCGCCGGCGCTCGACGTGGCGGGCGGGCTGGGCGGGGTCGCGAACTCGCACGCGGCGCCGGCGACGTCGGTCGACCCGGTGCTGCCACCGGAGTCCTTCGCGCAGGCGCTCACGACCATGAGGGTGGTCAGCGCGATAGCGGCCACAGCGGTGCCACGGACAGGACGGCGCACGGCTCGGTTCCCTCCCAGTTCGTCGAGCGGACACTCCCCCCGCTGGGGGTATCAGGGCTCGCGCGACGGACCGTACCTTGCTCACCGTGACCGTTCGGACGAGCGTTCACCTATTGGGAACGCGTGCGGCACTCGGTCCGGCGACGGACCGGAAACCGAGCGACAACCCCGACGCGCGGGCAATACTGTGCGCCGCATGGACGAACAATCCGCCTCGCTCACGTGGCGGCCGCTCACCCGCGAGGACGCCAAGGCGTCGGCCGACCTCCTCAACGCCATCGAGACCGTGGACCGGATCGGCGAGAACTACACCGAGGAGGACACCCTCCAGGAGCTGGTCGACCCCTACGCGGACCTGGAGCGCGCGAGCCTCGCCGCCTTCGACGGCGAGGTGATGGTCGGGTACATGAAGATCCGCTACCAGCCGGTCGCGGAAGAGGTCCACCGGGTGTTCCTCGACGGCGGCGTCCACCCGGGCTACCGCCGCCGCGGCATCGGCGCCGCGCTGGTGGAAGCAGGGGTGGCGGCGGCGAAGGCGGTGCACGGGCGACATCACCCCGCGCTGAAGCTCGTGGTCGACGTCCACAAGGTCGAGCACATCGCCGGTGTGCCCGAACTCGTCCGCTCCCGGGGCTTCGCGCCGGTCCGCTACTACCGGTACCTGGAGCACCCGCTCGGCGACGCGGTCCCGGACGCGGCGATCCCCGAAGGCCTGCGGGTCGAACCGTGGTCGGCGCGCAACGACGAGGAGTTCCGGTCGATCCGCAACGAGTCGTTCAGGGACCGCTGGGGCTCGGCGCCGATGCCCGTGGACGCCTGGCGGAACAAGATCACCAACCAGACGTTCAGGCCGGAGGCGAGCTTCCTGGTCCGCGACGTGGCGAGCGGGGCCGGGGTGGGCATGCTGGTGACCATGCACTGGGAGGCCGACACGGTGGCCACCGGCCGTCGTGACGCCCGCTTCATGCTCGTCGGAACGCTCCGGGAGCACCGGCGGCGGGGTGTCGCCGGCGCGCTGATCGGGCACGCCCTGCGTGCCGTCGCCGACCAGGGCTACGACCGCGCTTGCGCGAGCGTGGACTCGGCGGACCCCTCCGGCGCATCGGGGATCTTCGAGAGGGCCGGCTTCACGCCGACGATGCGGCACGTGCGCTGGGCGCTCGAAGCATGACGCACCGGCCGGCCGCCGACCCCCGCAGGCCGTCGTGGCTCCGGTGACCGCGGGTCTGGTCCGGGCAGGCGAGGACGCCTGGCGCCTGCCCCTGGCCGGGCTGTCCGTCGCCCAGTGCCGCGTCGACCACGCGGTGACCTTCCTCTTCGACTCCCCGGACGGGACCTACGACCTGCGGATCGAGGAGGACTTCGCCTTCGTGTCGGCCGAGGGCGTCGAGGTCGTGCTGCGACCGGAGACCGACCCGACCGGGTTGGGCCCGGTGCTCGCCTGCACCCGCACGTCGGTCACGGAGGCCCTCGCCTTCGACGACGGGCGCCTGACGGCGTCGTTCGCCGACGGCAGCGGGCTCGCGGTCGACAGCTCGCGGGAGTACGAGCCGTGGATGCTGTCCGGCCCCGCCACACTGCTGGTCGTGTCCACTCCGGGCGGCGGCCTGGCGGTGTGGCAGGACCGCCTGATGCTCTGAGACGAGCGCGACCGGATCTTGGGAGGTGTCGAGTTGTCGGGTGCGGTGTTCCGCGGCATGCGGCCGTGGGCGTTGGACGCCGGGATCGTCGAATGCGAGGGAACGGCTCTGGGCGTGGTCGACCTCCACAACGAAGCCGACGTCGTGGAGGTCGTGATCACCACTGACGGCACGGTCCGCCTGCGCTTTTCCCACCCGATGAGCGGGCGTGCGTTCGAGTTGGCGTTCACCGGCGTTTCCCGGATCGAGGCGACCCGTCTCGATCACCACCCCGACGACGCGGCCCTGTTCCACGACCTGAGCCACGTTCCGGTCGAGGGCGGCTCGGACTGCGAGATCACGCTGGCGGCACTCCGGTTGGAGCTGAGGGCGGCCGGGGTGGAGTTCTCCGTCTGATCAGCGGTCCGGGACGGTGGTCGGGAAGGCGCCCGGTCAACCGATCCCGTTGGTCCACTCGGCGACCGCGCGGTGGTAGCCGGGCGCGTTCGGCGAGAAGTTGAGCGAATGCCCGTAGCCGGGGACGACGTAGGCGCTCAACCGGGCCTCGGGCGCGTAGAACGGTCCCTCCGACGTGCGCAGCGCCTCGCTGGACGAGCAGTCCGCGCCGAGCGGCGGGCCGCAGAAGTTCCCGTCGCCGCCGCCCATGACGACCATGACCGGCACGGTGATCCGCCGTGACACCGGGACGAGCTGGCTGATCAGCACGGTGCCCACGGTCTCCGCCGGCGTGACGACGTCCTTGGTGGCTTCGTCGAAGTCGAGCGCGCCCCGCTCCGCCACGCCGGGCGCGTGGAACGACGAGTGCCGGGAACCGGCGATCGTGGTCAGGTAACCGAGGTCGAGGCCGTGCGCCCGCGTGCGCGGGTCGAGCGCGGCCGGGACCAGGGTGGTGAACACCGGCACGGCGCCCGGCAGGTTGATCCGGTGCGTGAGCCCGGTGATCACCACGCCGTCCACGTCGCGGTACGTGTCCGCCTCGATCGTGGCCACCGCCGAGCCGATCGAGTGGCCGACCAGCACGACCCGGTCGAACCGCGGCCGCAGCGACCCGACCACCGCGTGCACCGCCCTGGCCTGGGTGGAGAGGTCGAGCAGGACGCTCAACGGCTTGGAGCTGCGCCCGCTGCCGAGCCGGTCGACGGCGACGGTCGCGATGCCGGCCCGGTTCATGGCCTGCCGGTAGGACCGGGTCTCCGGGACGTGGCCGATGTCCCAGTAGGCGCTGTTGTACGTGCCACCGGGGACCAGCACCTGGAGCGTCGTCGCGCCCGGCGGCACGCACAGCCGGCCGTACACCGAGTGCACCGCCAGGGCGACCCGCACCGGCACCCTCACGTCCTCGCACGCGGTCTGCTCCGCGCCCGCCGTGCCGGGTGCGAGGCAGAACCCGGCGGTGAGCAGCGCGACGGCGACGATCCGGCGCAAGCGCAACGAACCCACGGACGACATCCTCCAACTCAGTTCCGGGGAACCGCCGTCATCAGCATCCCGCTGGGGTAGGCGGCGGAGGTGAACTTGACCCGCACGGGCTTGCCCGGCACGGGTACCAGCCGCCACCGGGCCGCCACGGTGGCGACGGCGATGGCGATCTCGGTCTGGGCGAACAGGTTCCCGACGCACTGGCGCGTGCCCGCGCCGAACGGGACGTACGCGCCCTTCGGGATCAGCGCGGCGCGTTCGGGGGACCACCGGTCGGGGTCGAAGCGGTGGGGGTCGGAGAACGACGCCGGGTCGTGGTGCAGGGCGTGCGGGCTGAAGATCACCTCGGCGCCGGCGGGCAGCGCCACGTCGCCCAGCCGCACGGGCGCGAGGGTGCGCCGCATCAGGAACCACACCGGGTACGCCCGCAGCACCTCGTTCACGACCTGCCGGAGGTAGACCAGGCGGCCGACGTCGGCGAACGTGGGTGCGCGCCCGCCGAGCACCTCGTCGACCTCGGCGTGGACGCGGCGCTCGACCTCCGGGTGCCGGGCGAGTTCGTGGAACGTCCAGGCCAGCGCCAGCGCGGTGGTCTCGACGCCGCCGACGAGCAGGGTCATGACCTCGTCGTGGACCTGCTCGTCGGACATGCCCGCGCCGGTGTCCGGGTCGCGGGCGGTCAGCAGCACCGACAGCAGGTCGCCCCGGTCGACGCCGTCCGCCCGCCACCCGCGCACGACCTCCAGCACGATCGCCCGCATGCGCGCGATGGCCTGGTCGAACGCGCGGTTGCCCGGCAGGGGGAGCTTCTCGACGAACGACGGCGACAGCGCGCGGATCATGCCCTGCTTGAGCACGGTGAACAGCGACCGCCGCACCTCGTCGACCGCGCGCTTGCCCAGTTCGGTGGAGAACAGCGCCTCGCCCACGATGGTGACGGCCAGCGCCTGCGCGTCCTCTTCGACCACGCGCACCTGGCCGGGGTGCCAGTCGGCCGTCCAGTCGGCCGCGGCGCGCGCCATGGTCCCGGTGTAGTGGGCGATCCGGTTGCGGTGGAACGCGGGCCGCACCATCCGGCGCTGGCGCTGGTGGAACTCGCCGTTCGAGGTGGCCAGACCGTTGCCGAAGATCGGCTGGAACCTGTCGAACAAGGCACCCTTCCTGACCGACGTCCCCTTGGCGACGAGAAGCTCGTGGATTAATCGAGGATTCGTCACAAAGTAGGTCCGCATCGTGCCGAGGTCAATTCGGACGACGTCGCCGTGATTCCGCAATAATGCGGTGAACAGGTGTCGGCGGCGCAACATCGACACGGTGTGGCCGAGCACGGGAAGGCGACCCGGGGCCACCGGGACGGACATATCCGCTCCTCGCCTCTGTTGTCGGGACGGCCCACCATAGAAGCCGTTCGGGTGAGGTCGACAGTGCCCGATCGGGTGACTGCGCGCACTCGGGTGTCGCAATGACGCTATCGACCGGCTGGTTAGGATGATGCCCTCTTTCCGAAAGGGTGTTCGCAGTGGTGCAACCGGAGTGGATTCCCCAGAGCGTCGACATTTCGGTGCCGAGCATGGCCCGCACGTACGATTACCTGCTGGGCGGCGCGCACAACTTCGCGGTGGACCGCGACCTCGCGGTGCAGGTCGAGCGCATCATGCCCGACGCCCGGTCCGCGGCCAGGGTGAACCGGGCGTTCCTCGGTCGGGCCGTGCGGCACATGGTCGAGCGGGGCATCACCCAGTTCCTCGACATCGGCTCCGGCATCCCGACCGTGGCCAACGTGCACGAGGTCGCCCAGGCCGAGGACCCCGAGTGCCGCGTGGTGTACGTCGACAAGGACCCGATCGCGGTGGCGCACAGCGAGCTGATGCTGGCGGAGAACGACCGCGCGGCCGTCGTGCACGCCGACATGCGCGACCCCCGGTCGATCCTCGGCCACCCGGAGACCCGGCGGCTGCTCGACTTCGACCGGCCGATCGGCCTGCTGGTGCTGATGATGCTGCACTGGGTCCCCGACGAGGCCGACCCGTGGCGGCTGATGGCGACCTACCGCGAGGCGCTGGCGCCCGGCAGCCACCTGGCGATCACCCACGTCACCGCCGACAACCAGGACGAGGGCCTGTCGGACGTGACGGACCTGATCAAGGGCAGCCGCAGCGCCGACCAGCTCAACGAGCGCTCGCACGACCAGGTGCTGGCGCTGTTCGGCGACTTCGAGCTGGTCGAGCCCGGCCTGGTCGGCTGCGCGGCGTGGCGGCCCGGCGGTCCCGGCGACATGTCCGAGACCCCGGGCATGAACATGGTGATCTACGGCGGGGTCGGCCGGAAGCCCTGACGTGCCCGCGTGCCGCCGGCACGCTCCGGCCGGCCGAGATCCCGGCGAGGCGTTGACCTCGAAGACCGCGCTCGCGGCACCGGCGTCCGTGAGGACGCTCCACGCGCGGGTGAGCACCCCGTGCTCGAAGAGGTGCAGGACGCGGCGCGTCAGGTAGGGGTGGTGGGACGGTTGGCCCGCACTGAGGAGTCTCCCCGTGGGTGGTTCCGTGCCCCTGACCGGCGCGACTTGACGAAGGTCAAGTGTGGTCGGTGTCGAAGGTGGGGTCAGGTCCGTGCCGGAAGTGCGCGGCGCCCGCCCCTGTCTCGCTCCTAACTTCGCATCGAGCGGAGTCGACCCGTGGACGCGGGTCGGTGGAGGGGACGTGACGAAGTGCGGTGGGGTGGGACGACCCGGTCCGGGAGCGACCTGTACGACGGGATCGTCGAGGTGGCGGGTGCGGCGCCGGCGTGGGTGCGGGGGATCTTCTCCTGGTACACCGACGTCGGCCTG
This sequence comes from Actinosynnema sp. NPDC049800, assembly GCF_040656635.1. NCBI lineage: Bacteria > Bacillati > Actinomycetota > Actinomycetes > Pseudonocardiales > Pseudonocardiaceae > Actinosynnema > Actinosynnema sp. NPDC049800. Next base: position 136,429 of record NZ_JBFAMT010000018.1, read on the forward strand.
CTGCTGTTCGGCGCGCTGTTCGTGCTCACGTGGTGGCGGGCGCGCGGTCGCAACGACTCCGAGGCCACCGCCGCGGCCCTGCTCGCGCCCGCGTCGACCGTCGTCGCGTACGTCGTGAGCGAGCTGCTGAAGACCTTGGTGGACGCGGACCGCCCGTGCCGCGCGCTGCCGGTGGACGCGATCATCGCGCGGTGCCCCGAGGTGGGTGACTGGTCGTTCCCCAGCAACCACGCCACGATCGCGTCGGCGGCGGCCGTCGGCCTGGCCCTCGCGTGGCGCGCGCTCCTGCCGTGGGTGGCGGCCATGGCCCTGCTGATGGTGTTCTCCCGCGTGTTCGTGGGCGTGCACTATCCGCGCGACGTGGTGGTCGGCCTGCTGCTCGGCGCGGCCGTGGCGTGGTCGGTCCTCCGGCTCGGCACGCCCCGACTGACCGCGCTGGTCCTGAGGTCCGGCGACCACCCCCGGCTGGGCCGGCTGCTGCACGCCACGCCGCCCGACCTGACCGCGACCCGCCGACTCCGGCGGCCACCGCTGCCCGGGCGGCGCGACCCCCGTCAGGGCGGCGGGCGCTGACCGCACGTCGGCGGCACTGTCCGATGTGGACGCTCCGCTGGACCGGCGTGCCGCCCGACCGGCGCGGCTGAGGCCGCCGGGAAGAACAAGACTGTTCCTCGGCGGATTCGCCGCGCATCCTCGACGCCACTGATCGTCGATTCGTGGGGGCGCGGGACGTGAGCGGCAGTGAGGTCGAGAGCGAGCAGGATTACGTGGCGGGCCTGTACGCACGGGTGGACGCCCTGCGGGACGAGGCGGCGGCGCACTTGGCGGCGGCCCGGCGCGCCGGTGCGGACCGGGACGCGGTCGCCGTCTGGGAAGCGGAAACGAGCCGGCTGGACGCCGTGGAACAGGGGCTGTGCTTCGGGCGGATGGACCTGCGCGACGGCCGCCGCGTCTACGTGGGCCGGCTCGGGCTGTTCCGGGACGAGGACGACGAGCCGTTGTTGGTGGACTGGCGCGCGCCCGCGGCCCAGGCGTTCTACACCGCGACCGCGGCCGCTCCACAAGGCCTCCGGCGTCGTCGGCGGATCAGCACGCGTGGCCGGGTGGTCGTCGCGCTGGACGACGAACTGCTCGACCCGGACGTCGCGGACGCCGATGGCGGCCTGGTCGGGGAGGCGGCGATGGTGGCGGCGGTGACCGCGGACCGGACCGGCCGGATGCGCGACGTCGTCGCGACCCTGCAAGCGGAGCAGGACCGGATCGTCCGGGACGAGTACCGGGGTGCGCTGGTCGTGCAGGGCGGTCCGGGCACGGGCAAGACGGCGGTCGCGTTGCACCGCGTCGCCTACCTGCTGTACCGGCACCGGCACCTGCGCACCCGCGGTGTGCTGGTCGTGGGCCCGAGCCGGATCTTCCTCGACTACATCGGCCAGGTCCTGCCCGGCCTGGGCGAGCACGGCGTGGTGACCGCGACCATCGCCGACCTGCGCGCGGACGTCGAGGTCAGCCGGGTGGACCCGCCCGGCGCCGCCGAGCTCAAGGGCCGGGCGGGCATGGCGGACCGGCTGGCGGCCGCGGTCCGCGCGCGGGTCCGGGTTCCCGACGAACCGGTGGACGTCGGGTTCGAGCGGCACGTGCTGCGGCTCGAACCGGAGACCTGCCGCCGTGCCGTGCGGAACGCCGCCCGCACCGGGCTCCCGCACAACCGGGCCAGGCTGGTCTTCCACCGGGAGGTCGTGGACGTGCTCGCGCGGCGGCTGGTCGAGGAGCTGGAGGCCGTCGTGCTCACCGACACCGGCGAGGCGATCGACGGCGGCAGCGCCGACGGGCGGCTCGGCGAAGCGGACCTGCGCGCGCTGGCGGCCGCGGGCGTGGTGATCGACCAGGACGATCCCGGCGGGGGACGGGACGTGCTGGACGAGGCCGACCGGGCCGCGCTGCGGGACTCGCTGCTCGCCGACCGCGGCGTCCGGGTCGCGCTCGACGACGTGTGGCCGCCGCTCACCCCGGAGCGCGTGGTGGCGGACCTGCTCGCCAAGCCCGCGGGGGACTGGAGCGCCGCGGACGTCCCGCTGCTGGACGAGGCGGAGGCCCTGATCGGCCGCGACGGCGACGGCCGGACGACCTTCGGGCACGTGGTCGTCGACGAGGCGCAGGAGCTGTCCGAGATGGCCTGGCGGATGCTGATGCGCCGGTGCCCCACCAGGTCGATGACCATCGTCGGCGACCTCGCCCAGACCGGGGACCCGGCCGGCGCCTCCTCGTGGGCGGACGTGCTGCGACCGCACGTGGACGACCGCTGGCGGCTCGCCGAGCTCACCGTCAACTACCGCACCCCGGCGGAGGTCATGGCCGCCACCGCGGACCTGCTCGCCACCCACCACCCCGGACTGCGACCGCCCCGGTCGGTCCGGTCGACCGGCGAAACCCCGTGGCGCGTCGGCACGACTCCCGCCGACCTGCCCGAGGTCGTCGCCGACCTGGCCCGGGCGTGGACCGGCGGCCGACTCGCGGTCATCGCCCCACCGACCCACTTCGACGCCCTGGCGACCGCGTTGTCCCTCAAGACGCCGGCGGACCTGACCGACGAGGTGGTGCTGCTCGGTCCCGGCCAGGCCAAGGGACTGGAGTTCGACTCGGTCCTGATCGTCGACCCGACCGCGATCCTCGACGCGGCGCCGCTCGGCCACCACGACCTCTACGTCGCCATGACCAGGGCCACCCACCGGCTGGGCGTCGTCCACCCGGGACCACCACCGGCCGAACTGTCGGCCATGCGCGAACTGCGGCGCTGACGACGCGGTGGTGGACGGGCGTTCGCCGATCGGCGACCAAGATCGACGAACGCCCGGTGGCGGCGGGTCCGGCCGTGGAAAACTGGCCGTCGATCGAAGCGGCCGATGTGGGAGTGGTGGATTCATGGGCATGACGCTGTCGTTCACCCGGGTCACCCCGGAGGAACTGGACCGGGCGTTCGAGGACCCGGAGCTGGCGTGGGAGCACGTGGACGACGAGGGCCGGCCGGACTGCTTCCTCGAGAAGTCCTGGGCGGGCATCCAGTTCCTGCTGGACGAGGCCGGGGTGAGCGTCGACGTGTACGAGGACGGCGACGCCATCGACGAGGAGTGCACCCTCTTCGGCTGGCACGACGACATGGTCGCGGCGGCCGCCAAGGCCTTGGGCGCGGTGCCGTTCGAGGTGTTGGAGGGCTACTACGACCCGCGGAAGCTGAGCGAGAAGGACGTCTACCCCATGAGGCACCTCTGGGACGACGACGACCTCGACTACCTGCGGCACAACTACCGGGACCTGGTCACGTTCTTCGAGGAGACGGCCGCGTCGGGAGGCGCGGCGATCCGGCACTTCAACTTCTGACCGCCGACCGGCCCGAGCGGAAGAACGGCCCGGCGCGAGTGTCGCCGCGCCGGGCCGGGTACTTCCGAGTTCCGGTCGTTCGCCGGATTCCTAGCCGAAGTTCACGTCACTGCACCACATGTAGGCCTGGTCGAGGTGCGAGGCCTGCCAGATGGTGAAGACGATGTGGTGCCCTCGGTACGAGCCGTTGGTCGAGATGTTGAACCTGATGTCCTTGGCGGGCGCGTACCTGCCGGTCTGCGTGATGAAGTCGAGGTTGTCCCAGCCCAGGGTCTGGGTGGCCGGGTTGAACCCCTGCTTGCTGATGTACACGCGGAAGTAGTCGGCGCCGTGGCTGGCCTGGTCGTACAGGTGCATGGTGAAGCTGCTGCCGACGCTGGTCTGCTTCCACTGACCGGGGGTGTTCAGGGAGTTGTTGCGGGACAGGGCGTTGCTGCAGAGCTGCCCGTTCGGGGTCCGTCCCTGGAAGTTCCCGCCGAGCCCGTCCCGCAGCGCGCTCATCCAGTTCCACATGGTGTCGGCGTTCGCCTGGAACGCCTGGTAACACATGGGGTCCTGCTGCTGCATGGCCGGGTTCGTGTGCTGACTGCCCCACGTCTGCCAGCACTGGTACTGGCGGGTGGCGGGACCGACGATGGTGCCGTGGGCCGAGGCCGTCGGCGACCAGACGAGCATGGTGGCCATCACGCCGAGGATCAGCGCGATGATGCCCTGCCGTCGGGTGACGGACACCGAGGTGCTGCGCATTCGCATGGAGGAACCTCCACTCTTCGGATGGTTGAGCGGCGGCGGCGGAAAATGGGAGCGCTCCCAGACCAGTCATCACACTATACGTCACTCACCGAAACTTCAACGAAACATTGTGTAGTGGTCGCGGCTTTCCGCATCTCGGGAACCGCAGGCGGTTGACGTGCGGCAATGGGTCCCCGCTCGGGTGTGCCGGCGATAGTGCCCGGTATGACCGGTTAGCTGCGGAGTACGGGCATGTCCGCCGACCGGCGCAGAACAACGGCACCCATTCGGCAACGACGCGCTAGATGATCTCCAGGTTGGCCATCATCCCCATGTCCTCGTGCTCGGCGTTGTGGCAGTGGAAGAGGTAGCGGCCCCGGTAGCCGTCGAAGCGGGTGATGATCTCCACGGCTTCGCCGGGCCGCAGGGAGACGGTGTCCTTGAGGCCGGCGTCGTGCGGCAACGGCGGCCCGCCGCCGCGCGTGAGCACCTGGAAGCCGACCAGGTGCAGGTGCACGGGGTGGTGCACGTCGGCGACCAGCCGCCACACCTCGACGTCGCCGAGCCGGGTGGTGACGTCGGTGCGGGCCGGGTCGAACGGCAGCCCGCCGATCAACCACCCGCGACCGCCGTGCATCCGCCCGGTGCGGAAGGAGAAGTCGCGCACCGCCACGGCGTCCGCGCGGCTCCACGTCGGCAGATCGGTGGACAGCGTGCGCGGGACGCGGCTGTCGTCCTTGGCGCGGCGGGCGACGCGGAAGGCCATCACGTCGCGGGTGCGGCCCGAGCCGAGCCGGTTGAGCAGCCTGACCCGGCCGCCCACCGGGACGCCGGCGAAGTCGACGATCACGTCGTGGCGCTCGGCGGGCGCGGTGGGCAGCAGCCGGTGGGTGACGGGCGCGGCGAGCAGTCCCTGGTCGGCGCCGACCTGGACGAGGTCGAGCGCGCGCCCGTCGTCGGTGACCGCTTCGAGCTCGTAGTGCCGGGCGTTGGAGGCGTTCAGGACCCGCAGCCGGTAGCGGGCCGCGTCGACCTCGTGCACGGGCCAGGGCGCGCCGTTGACCAGGATGACGTCACCGAGGACACCGGCGAAGTACGGCTCCTGCACGCCCGGTTGCTCGTGCATGTCGGGGTCGAGGGAGGGGTAGGCCAGGCTGCCGTCGGCCGCGAACGCCCGGTCGGTGATCATCAGCGGCAGCTCGCGCGGCCCGGCGGGCAGGCCGAGGCCGTCCTCGGCGTCGTCGCGCACGACGTGCAGCCCGGCCAGGCCGCGCCAGATCGCCGGAGCGGTGAAGTCCATCCGGTGGTCGTGGTACCACAGCAGCGTCGGCCGCTGGTCCAGCGGGAACGCGTAGTCCCGCGTCAGCCTCGACACCACGGCCCGCGGGTCGCGCATGCCGTGCCCGCCGTGCCCGGCGGCGTCGTGCCGGTCGGGCAGGACCAGGTCGGTCGGGTAGCCGTCGGAGTCCGCCGGCGTCCGCCCGCCGTGCAGGTGCACGACGGTCGGCACGGGCAGCTCGTTGCGATGCGTCACGGTGACCGGCCGGCCGCGCCGCGACTCGATCGTCGGCCCGGGGAAGGTGCCCTCGTAGGTCCACAACGGCGTCCGGACACCGGGCAGGATCTCGGCGCTCGCCTCGCGCTGGGTGATCTCGTAGCGGTCGGCGGCGACCGGCGCCAGCACGCCGGGGATCGGCAGCGGCGCCTGGAACGGCGGCGGCAGCGGCACCGCGCTGCGCAGCTCGGCGCCGGTCGTCGCCGGTCGGCGGGCCAGCACGGCCGACGCCGACAGTCCCGTGGCCGCCACCAGCCCGAGCGCGCCGCCGATGCCCAGCACCCGCCGCCTGGTCAGGCCGTCACGCATCGCGGGCCTCCCGTCGCGGGAAGGGGCGGCGCCAGACGTCGATGAACTGCACGACGAGCGCCGCGACGGTCATCACCCCCAGCGGGACGTGCAGCCACAGCGCGCTTTCCAGGCCCGCGAAGTACTGCGCCGTCTCGGCCGCCACCACCGCCACCGTGGCCAGGAACGGCCCGGCCCGCCGCAACCGGGCCCAGACCACGATCGCCACGATCACCTGGACGTAGCCGATGGAGGACGTCACGTCCGCGCCGACGGCGTGCCGGCGCAGGCTGTCGAAGTCCCCGGTCAGGTACACGCCGGCGAACACCGGCTGGGCGACGATCGCCACCACGTGCGCGCTGACGACGGCCCGGTAGACCCATCCGGTCGGCGCGGTCCGAGGCGCGGCAACGGATCCCGGCCCGATGGCCATGGGGGATCCCTCCTCACTGGTGATCTCGGGTGCGAACGCCTCTCAAGCTATGACCTGTGAGTTATCGTGTCTAAGATCGATATTGCTATGGCGTTATGCACGCGGAGGCATGGTGGAGCTGAACTCGCTCCGGCAGTTCCTGGTGGTGGCCCGGCTGGAGCACCTCAGCCGGGCCGCCGACGAGCTGCGCGTCGCCCAACCGTCGCTGAGCCGCACCGTCGCCCGCCTGGAGCATGAGCTGGGCGCGCCGCTGTTCGACCGCGGCGGCCGGCTCCGGCTGAACGACACGGGCAAGCTCTTCCGCGATCACGTCGAACGCGCGCTCGGCGAGCTCGACGCGGGACGACGCGCCGTCGCCGAAGCCGCCGACGAGGGGCAGGGCGCCGTGCGACTGGCGTCGGAGACCTTCCTCACCCTCACCGGGCCGCTGGCCGCCTACAAGCGGGCCCACCCGTCCGCCGAGGTCGCACTCCACTGGTCGCCGGCCGACGACATGGCCCGCCGCCTGCGGGCGCAGGACGTCGACCTGTGCGTGGCCTCGCAGCCGATCCACGCCGAGGGCCTGGCGTCGGCACGGCTGTTCGACGAAGCGGTCGGCGTGGGCACCCCGCCGGGCCACCCGCTGGCGAGCCGCGCTTCGGTGCGCGTCGAGGAACTCGCCGACCTGCCCTTCGTCACCGCGCGCGAGGGGCACTGGATCCGCCGGCTGCTCGACCGGCTCTTCGCCGCGCGCGGCCTCACCCCGAAGATCGTCTGCGAGAGCGACGAGCCCGGCGCCATCGCGGAGCTGATCGGCGCGGGGCTCGGCGTCGGCCTCGTCCCGGCGTTCGCGCTGCGCGGCGCCACCCGCGTCCCCGGCGCCTGGGTGGCCGTGGACAGCGCCGACTGCCGCCGCACGGTCACCCTGTACTGGGGCGCGGACAGCCGCCTGTCCGCCGCCGCGCGGCTGATGCGCACCACGATCACCGACTGGGACTGGACCGGCGGAGAGCCCCGGGACCGGCGCTGACGGTCAGCCGGCCGTCCACGGGCGGAGCTTCTCCGGGTTGCGCACCGCCCAGATGCGCTTGATCCGGTCGCCCTCGATCTCGAACGCGTACACCGACACCGTGACGCCGTCCTGCTGGGCGATCAGGCCGGGCTGGCCGTTGACCGTGCGCTCCAGCATCGTCTGGCCGCGCAGCCGGTCCGCGAGGTGGCGCAGCGCTTCGGCGATCCGCTCGGCGCCCTCCACCGGGCGCAGCGACGTGCGGACCAGGCCGCCGCCGTCGCTGATCACCGTGGCGTCGTCGGCGAGCAGGTCGACGAGGGCGTCGATGTCCCAGCTCTCGAAGGCCTGCTTGAAGTCCCTGACGATCCGGGCCTGCCGGGCGGTCGGGGTCGTGGGCGCCTGCGCGGCGCGGATGCGGCGGCGGGCCGACGAGGCCAGCTGGCGACAGGCGGCCGGCGTGCGGCCGACGATCTCGGCCACCTCGCCGAAGGGGTAGCGGAAGACGTCGTGCAGGACGAACGCGACGCGCTCGGCGGGCGTCATCGAGTCGAGCACGACGAGGAAGGCCATGCCGACCGACTCGTCCAGGGTGATCCGGTCGGCCGGGTCGGTGGTGGCGGCGCCCGCTCGCCCGCCGGCCCACTCGGTCCGGTCGGGCAGCGGCTCGGGCAGCCACTCGCCCACGTAGCGCTCACGCCTGACCCGCGCCGAGCCGAGCAGGTCGAGGCAGACGCGGCCGGCGACCGTGGTGAGCCAGGCGCCCGGCGACTCGATGGCGTCCCGCTGCTCCCGCGGCAGGGCGTACCAGCGGGCGTAGGTCTCCTGGACGGCGTCCTCGGCCTCGGCCAGCGAGCCGAGGAGGCGGTAGGCGAGGTTGATCAGCTGACGCCGCTCGCCGACGATCGCGCTCAACCCCGCGTCGGACCGGTCGTGCTCGGGTCCTGAGTGGTCGGTCATGTTCCGCTGGCTCCCCCGGGTCGGCTCTTCCCTCACCCTGTCCGACGGGATAGCACACCGAAACGTCAGGTCGCCGTGCCGCCCGTCCGGGACGACCGCCGTGCCGCCTCACATTCCACCCGGCTGCGTCGTCGTACCCGGCAAGTCACGAAAGGGGTGGATGGCGATGCCTGTGCACCGCGAGGCGGAGGAAGCCGGGATCCGGCGGCAGGTCGACCGGATCGTCGAAGCGCTCAGGGCCAAGGATCTCGAAGGCCTGGAGCGGATCTACGCGCCGGACGTCGTGTCCTTCGACGTCGAGCCGCCGTTGCGGCACGTGGGAATAGCGGCGAAGTCGAAGAACTGGGCGAACGTGTTCGCGTTCTTCCGGGAGGTGGACTACGAGGTGCGGGACCTGAGCGTCACCGCGGGCGACGACGTGGCGTTCGGGCACGGCTTCGGCCGGCTCAGCGGCACGACGCGGGACGGCGTGCCGACGAGCGGCATGTGGGTCCGGGCCACGTTCGGCTTCCGGAAGGTCGACGGCCGGTGGTTGATCGCGCACGACCAGGTCTCCGTGCCGTTCGACGTGTCGACCGGCCGAGGGGTGGCCGACCTTGAGCCCTGAGCCGCCCGCCGTGAACGTCGCGATCATCTACTACAGCGCCACCGGGAACGTGCACGCCTTGGCGCAAGCCGCCGCCGAGGGCGCGGAGAAGGCCGGCGCGCAGGTGCGGCTGCGCAAGGTCGCCGAGACGGCGCCGGCGGCGGCCGTCGACTCCAGGCCGGAGTGGGCCGCGCACGTCCGGAGCACCGCCGACGTCGCCGAGGCCGCCCACGACGACCTGGAGTGGGCCGACGCGGTGCTGTTCGGCGCGCCGACCCGCTTCGGCAACCCGGCCGGGCAGCTCCGGGCGTTCATCGAGACGACCGGCCCGCTGTGGTTCCACGGCAAGCTCGCGGACAAGGTGTACTCGGCCTTCACGTCCTCCAACAGCCCGCACGGCGGGCAGGAGTCCACGATCCTGGCGTTGAGCACGACCTTCCACCACTGGGGCGGGATCATCGTGCCGCCTGGGTACACCGACCCGATCCAGTTCCAGTCCGGGAACCCCTATGGCACCTCGCACGTCGCCGGCACCGGTGCGCCCGGCGAGGTGACCTTGGCGGCGGCGCGCTACCAGGCTCGCCGCGTCGTCGACGTCGCGACCGCGCTGAAGGCCGGCCGCGCCGCGTGACGAGAAGTCCGAAAACCTCGAACGGAGAAGCGATGAGCTCGAACGAGTCCGAAGTGGTGGCGTTCCTGGAGGGCCGCGCCGCCGCCCAGCAGGCGAAGGACATCGACCGGCTGATGTCCTGCTATTCCCCTGGGATCGTCTACTACGACGTCGTGCCGCCCCTGCGGTTCACCGGGACCGAGGAGGTGCGGCGCAACTTCCTGCGGTGGTTCGACGGCTACGAAGGGCCCATCACCCTGGAAACGCACGACCGCACCATCGTGACGAGCGGCGACGTCGCGTTCGCCAACATGCTCCACCTGGACTCCGGTGAGCGCAAAGGCGGCTTCCAGCGGTCGATCTGGGTGCGGGAGACCGTCTGCCTGCGACGGTCGAACGGCAGGTGGTCGATCACGAACGAGCACGTCTCGATCCCGTTCGACCCGACGAACCTCCAGGTCTGGCTCCCGACGGAGAAGGACCAGCCCGCCTGACCGCACGCCCGGGGTCGGACGAGGGCGTGCCGCGTCCTCGCCCGACCCCGCCGGTCACCTCGCCGCCGTGACAGCGGGCGCGGGTTTGCCGCGCGACACCGCGACGCCGACCAGGCAGAGCGCGCCGCCCGCCAACGCCACGAGACCGGGCACCTCGTCGAGCAGCGCCCACGACAGCACCACCACGATCGCCGGCACGAGGTACGTCGTGGCGCCGAGCTTGCCGGTGGTCATGTGGGAGAGCGCGTACGCCCACGTGTAGAACGCCAGCGCGGTCGGCAGCAGGCCCAGGTACACCACCGAGAGCGTGGCGCTCGCCGGCGCGTCGCCGAGGTCGCGGACGAGCTGCCCGCCGAACGGCAGGCACACGATCGCGCCGACCACGCAGCCGAACGTGGTGGCCTGCAACGCGGACGCGTGCCGAAGGGCAGGTTTCTGCGCCACCACGCCGACCGCGTACCCGGCCGCCGCGACCAGGCAGAGCAGCGCGCCCCGGGTCGTCGAGCCGCCGCCGGAGTCGACGAGCCCGACCGCCGCGACGCCCGCGAACGCGATCGCGAGCCCGACCAGCAACCGCACCGGGAAGCCCTCGCGGAGCAGCCACCCGGCCAGGAACGCCACCAGGATCGGGCCGACGCCGACGATCAGGGCGGCCGTGCCCGCGTCCGCGTGCCGCTCACCCCAGTTCAGCGCGACCATGTACAGCGCGAACCAGAACACCCCGGACCCGATGATCCCCGGCCACGCCGCTCTCGGCGGCACGCCGACACCGCGCAGCGCGGCGATCGCACCGAGCGCGATCGCGCCGACCAGCAACCGGCCGAGCGCCAGCGACCCCGGCTCGAAGTGCTCGCCCGCGTACCGGATGCCGACGAACGCCGACGCCCACAGCACCATCGTGACCACGACCGCCGCGGCGGCCTTCCCGTTGACACCGCTGCGCTCCACGGATCAACCCCCCGCCATCGCGCGGATCACCCGTCGCCGCAGCTTGCCCGTCGACGTGCGGGGCAGCTCGGCCACGAAGACCACGTCCTCCGGAACCTTGTACCAGGTGAGCGTCGCCCGCGCGCCGGCGAGCAGCTCGGCGCGCACCTCCTCCGGCGACGCGCCGTCGTCCAGCACCACGAACGCGCGCAGCGACGTGACACCGCTCTCGCGCCGTGCCGAGCACACCGCGGCCTCCCGCACGGCGGGGTGGCGCATCAGGTGGTCCTCGGTCTCCGCCGGGTGCACGTTCTGGCCGCCGACGATCTCCACGTCGTCCAACCGGCCGTGCAGCCGCACGTACCCGTCCTCGTCCGCGGTGGCCGCGTCGCCGGTGGCGTACCAGGAGTCCCCGGCCCGCGCCGGCGGATCGCTGCCCCGTGCCACGCCCAGCGCGATCGACGGACCCGCCACCTCCAGCGCACCCGGCACGCCCGGCGGAGCCTCGACGCCCGCCTCGTCCACGATCCGCATCCGGTACGGCGGCAGGATCCGCCCGATCGTGTGGTCACGGCTGTGGCCGATCGCGTTGGCCACCAAAGCGTGCCCGATCTCCGTCGTGCCGAAGATGTTCAGCAGCCGTTCACCGAGCACCTGCCTCAGCCGCACCTCCAACGGCGCCGGCAGCACCTCGCCCGCGACCAGCGCCAGCCGGAGGCCGGACAGCAGCGCGTGATCGGGGTGGCGCGACAGCCGGGCGTAGAAGCTCGGCTGGCCGTAGAACACCGTCACGCCGCGGTCTTTGATGATCTGCAACGCGTCGTCCTCGGTCGCCCGTGCCGGCGACAGCACCGTGGTGCCGCCGCGGTGCAGCGGGAGGAACACGGAGTTGCCCAGGCCGTAGGCGAAGTACATCCGCGACACCGAGAACGTGACGTCGTCCGGCGTGATGCCGACGACCGACCCGATGGCCCGCTCGTACACGCCGGGGTCGCCGTGGGTGTGGAAGCACAGCTTCGGGTCGCCCGTCGTGCCCGAGGTGAACACCGCGTACGCCGGGGTGTCCGGTGTGGCCGGCGCACAGGGCGGGTGGGGCGTGAGGCCCTCCGCCCGCAGCTCCTCCGGCGGGATCAGGTCGGCGGGCGGACCGCCCGGGTCCTCCTCGCACACGACCGCGTCCGGCACCGCGATCCCGATCGCCCGGCGCAGCTCGTCCGGGTGCATGGTCGAGTTCACCGGCACCGCGACCGCGCCGATCCGCAACGCGCCCAGGAACGCCCACACCGCGTCGATGCCGTCCGGCAGGACGAGCGCGATCCGGCTGCCGGCGCCGAGCCCTCTCGCGGTGTACGCGGCGGCCGCACGGCCCGCCCCCTCGTAGACGTCGGCGAACCGGTAGGTCTCGTCGTCCACGTGGTAGGCGGGCCGGTCCAGCCAGCCGTGGTCGCGCGCGAGCCCTTCGAGCCGTTCGACCAGGTTCCCCGTACCGCCCTGCTTCGCGCGCAGGGTGTTCTCGCTCGACGACATGATTCCCCCGTCATCACGTCGAAAGGTGATCGGCGACGACTCCCCGGGTCGCCGCCGCATCGAGATTGACCGCCCGTGCCGCGCAATGTCAAGGACAGGTGCTCGGCAACCAGCTCCGATCACGCTGAACGTGCAGGTCAGTGGGTCGGCGTATCACACGATGGAGTGGTTGTTCGGGTGCGCTTGGAAATTGCCGATCACGGGAGCGCGTTCGTGGCAATGAGCATTTCCGCGACCGGTCTTGGTTGCTATCGCAGCACGACGGGGAGCGAGTGGAGGCGGCTGCCCATGATGCCGCCGGGCCCGCTGTGGCGGAGGTCGTCGAACGGGGTGGTGAGCCGAGCGGCGGGGTAGTGGGTGCGGAAGGTCTCGGCGACGGCGCGGAGTTCGAGCCGCGCCAGCTGGGCGCCGATGCAGTAGTGCGGGCCCGCGCCGAAGGTGAGGTCGGCGCCGTCGCCGCTCTCGTTGACGCCCTTGATGTCGACGAGGACGGGGGAGCGCGCCGGCAGGCGGGTCCCGGCGAGGTCCAGTTCGGTCGACGTGAAGCGCCACAGGGTGAACGGCGCCGGCGGGTGGTGGCGGAGGGTGTCGCGGACGAGCTCGTCGTCGGCCGGGGCCGCGGGATCGCCGAGCAGGCGTGCCACGAGGAAGCCGATCGTCAGGTCGGTGGTGAGCTGACCGGCGAACAGCAGGGTGAAGACCTGGTAGTGCAGGTCCCGCCGCGTGCTGCCCGGCGGCATCCGGTCCGCGAGCTCGGTGGCCGGTCCGCCGCCGTCGAGCGCGGCGGTCGCGAGGTCGGCGAAGGCGGCCATGGCCTGCCCCACGTGGTCCGGGTAGTCGGTGTGCATCAGCCGGCACGCGCGCATCGCGCCGTCCACGTGCTCGTCCGGGATGCCGAGCAGGTCGCACAGGACGGCCAGCGGGTACCTGGTGGTGAAGTCCTCGAGGAGGTCGACCTCGCCGGGTCCGAGGCCGGCGAGCAGCCGTTCGGCGATGGCCCGCAGCCGCGGGTAGGCCGCCCGCACCCTGGCCGCGCCGAACAGCGGTGCGAACGCGCGCCGCAGCCGACCGTGCGCCTCGCCGTCCAGCGTGGTCACCGACAGCTGCTCGGCGGCGGTGGGTTCGAGGCCGGCCACCCGATGATCCCAGTGCGGCGGCGCGAGGGCGGTGTCCTTGGCGAAGCGGGTGTCGGTCAGGACTGCGCGGGCCAGGTCGGGGTCCGTGACGATCCAGACCGGTCCGCCGGCCGGCGCTTCCGCCCGGACGAGGGGTCCGGCCGCCCGCATCTCCGCCCGGTGCGGGTCGGGAGCGTCGATGGCGCGGGCTCGGGTGGAGAACGGGCAGGTGACGGTGGGTGCGTCGGTCATGGGCGCCTTCCCTGGTCGCGACAGTACGCCCAATATAGCTGCATGACGCAGATACTCTGCAACGCAGAAGCTGTGTCATGCATCGACTGCGTGGCGCAGTATGCTGGCCGGGTGGAGCGAACGGGATGAGCAAGGCGCCTGACGACGCGCGGTCGGAAGTCCTGCGGGCCGTCGCCCGGTGGCAGATCCCGGTCATCCAGCTCAACGGGATGATCGCCGAACGCCTCGGCGTGCCCTGGGCCGACCTCCAGGCGCTGTACGTGCTCGCCAACGAGGGCCCCGCCACCGCGGGCGAGCTGGCCCGGCGCGTCAACCTCACCAGCGGCTCGGCCTCGCGGATGATCGATCGCCTGGTGCGCGCGGGTTTCGCGCGCCGCGTGCCGGACGAGCACGACCGGCGGAAGGTGCTCATCGAACCGGATCCCGACGCGGTGGAGCGGGTCGGCCGGATGTACGACGGCCTCAACGAGCGGCACCGCCGTGACGTCGAGGCGTTCGACGACGCGGAACTCGCCACGCTGCTGCGGTTCATGGAGACCGCCGCCCGTCGCACGGAAGAGGAGATCCGGGACTTCGGGGGTTAGTCCGTCGCGGCGGCGAGCCGGGCCGCACCGGCGGCCGCGCGCGGGCCCGTCGCGACCGCGAGGTGTCCTGGATGTGGCGCGCTTGGTCGTCGTGCCACATCCAGGACGATCAGCTCCGAACCCTAGCCGCAGGTCCGCGTGTCGTACGACGCCCAGCGGAACACGCCGTCGGGGTCGTAGAACCCGTACTTGCCGCCATCACGGTTGCGCATGACGGGGAAGCTGCGCTCGATCCCGAAGTAACCGCCCCACCGGTAGTCCCCGTCGGGGCCTTGGTCGGTCACCTTCCGGCCGGCCCGGGCCCACGTGTCCCTGCCGACCGAACCGTCGCCGTACAGCCCGTGGGCCTGCTGCCACCGCACGGTGGCGGCGTGGGTCCGGTCGCCGAAGATCCCGTCGACGTCGCTCGCGGCCAGGTAGCCGTCCGCCCTCAGGATGGTCTGCCACAGGCAGGTGGCGTTGGAGTGGCGGTGCGTGCTCACGTTGTTGACGCCCTCGTCGGCCCAGTCCCCGTCGAGGTAGCCGGCGGCGCCGTAGATGAACGCCCGTCCGGTGTAGCTGCCCGAGGCCGCGGCCGAGCCTGCCGTGACGACCCCGAAGCCGAGCGTCGTTGCGGTCAACGCGATCGCGACGAACGCGGTCCGGAGCCCCCTCTTGCCCGGTTGTGCCATATTCCCCTCCGTGTCGAATAGCCGGTGCCCATTCCGACGAGGGCGACGGCTGAGGGGTGACAGCGCCGAGGCGGCCTGAGATCGGGATCACACCCGTCGAGCACGACGTCGTGCGCCGGTCCGAATCCGGTCGCGGCGGCCACTTCGCGCCCGGGGAGGCGCCCGACTTGCCCGTCAGGCGACGCCCGGGAGTTCTTCGACAACCCCTACGCGGACGGGACGGGGCCTCCCTTGCCGCCTTCCAGCACGGCCGGTTCGGGCGGGTTCAGCACCGCCAGCAGCCGCACGAACCCGTCGCGGTCGCCCCGCACGGCGACCTCGCCGGCCGCTTCCGCGTCTTCGAGCCGCCGCGCGCCCCACACGACCTCGTGCAGCGAACCGGGATCGGTCACGACCACGGCGTCCGCGCCCGCGCCGTCGCGCCGGTCCACGTCGATGGCGCCGTCCGACACGGAGACCCGGAACTCGTCGCCGCCGACCCGGACGGACACGTCGACGGCGAACCCGGCGGCCAGCCGCGGCTCGAACAGGCTCTTGAACGCCAGCATCACGGCGTCGGCGCCGATGGCGGCACGCCGGTCGAGCCCGGGCGAGCGCCCGCCCCACCGGCCGAAGCCGACGATCACCGGTTCCAGCTCGCGGCCCCAGGGCGTCAGGTCGTACACCCGCGTCGACGCGGACCGCAGCAGCCTGCGCCGCCGAACGACGCCGGCGCGCTCCAACTGCCGCAGGCGTTGGGACAGCACGTCCGGGCTCGCGCCCGGCATCCCGGCGCGCAGGTCGGTGAACCTCTTGGGGCCGAACAACAACTCGCGGACCACCAGCAGCGCCCACCGCTCACCGACGAGGTCGAGCGCGTGGGCGGCCGGACAGCTCTCCTCGTACTTGCGCTTGCTCGCCACGGGTGCACCTGCCCAGGGTGAGAACGGCCTTGCGAGGACGCCCGAGTGGTCCGGGCGGTGGTGCGGAACGTCGGCCCACCTCGTCCGGCGCGGGTGGAGGCGGGCCGACGTCCGCGCTCGGCTCCTGCTACCCGAACCGGTAGGAGCCGACGATCTTCGCCTCGCTGAACTTCGGCGGGCTGCTGACGCGGTCGCCGAAGTCCTTCATGAAGTCGGCGAACGCGGAGACGCCGTCCAGCGGGTTGTCGTCGGTCTCGTGGACGACGATGTGCACGAAGGTCACGCCGTCCTCGAGCCGGAAGGTCGCGTACCGGATGCCACCCGGATCCTGGGCGCCGAGCTCGGTGTAGATCCGCTCGACGAGCTCCTGGTTCTCGTCCGCCTTCTCCACGCTGTCGGCGGTGTACTGGATCACGTGGTTGCTCATGCAGTTCCTCTCGGTGGTGTGCTGGCAGGACGCCGCGTGGGTGGGGCGGGGGTGGGCCCCACCCCCCGCCGCCGGGGGGGGGGGCGGCCCGAATCGTTGCTCAGGTG